>NZ_JBFANN010000013.1:0-154377 GCF_040674855.1 Nocardia sp. NPDC049707
GAGTCGTCGAAGCGCATGCGACGAAGTCGCGAGTCTCGACGACTCGGACGCGAGACGGGCCGCGAACACGCAGCGCCGCAGGCGCTGCCAACGACACAGCACACGGCGCGCCGCAGGCGTGCCAAATTCAACACAGGTACCGTACGGCCGTGACTTCTGTGGAACCCCCCGAGCACGTGCGCGCCACGTTCGGTCTGCGCGAAGTGACGCCGGTTTCGCTGGGAGACTGGGACGGCGGCTGGCGGCTCGGTGACGTCGTGCTGAGCCCGGTGGCCGATCATGCCAGGGCGGCATGGTCGGCGAAGGTCCGCGAAACCCTGAAGGTGGACGGCCTACGCGTGGCACGCCCCGTGCGGGCCACCGACGGCCGCTATGTGGTATCCGGTTGGCGCGCCGACACCTACCTGGAAGGTGTGCCCGAGCCGCGCTATGACGAGGTCGTTTCGGTATCGCTGCGACTACATCAGGCCACGGCACAGCTCGAACGACCGCGTTTCCTGGTCCAGCCGCCGGTGACCCCCTGGGTCGATGTCGACGTCTTCGTCGCCGCTGACCGCGCCGCCTGGGAGCCGGTGCCGCTGCGAAGTCTGCGCGCCGGTGGCATCACTCCGGCAACCTCCCCCGACGGCCAACGCAGTATGGAACTGATCGGCCAACTGGCCACCTTGCGCAAACCGGTCCAAACCCCCGCGCAACTGGTGCACGGAGACCTGTTCGGAACGGTACTTTTCGCCGGAGTCTTCACCCCGGGCCTGACCGACATCACTCCGTATTGGCGCCCCGCACCATGGGCCGCCGGTGTCATCGTCGTCGACGCGCTCGCCTGGGGCGGCGCCGACGACGGCCTGCTCGACCGCTGGTCCGATTTGGCCGAGTGGCCGCAAATGTTGTTGCGCGCGGTCATGTTTCGGCTTGCTGTGCATGCGCTGCACCCCCGCTCGACCCCCGAAGCGTTTCCCGGATTGGCGCGCACCGCGGATATGGTTCGCCTGATGCTCTGAGTTTCGTCCCGACCATGTAATCGCCTGGTTATCTGATCCGGCGCCGTGTGCTGCATCGATTGTTCTATGCTCGGACGACCGCCGTCAGGCGGCGATTGCTCTACCTGCTCTGCGGGCTGCCGGATGCTCCGCGGTTGCCCGTGTTCGGACGGCCTCGCGACCGATTCCACCGATGCCGGAATGGAACCAGATCGGACCCTCGTGGAGCCAGCGTAAGCGTTGTGCCCGTGCTAATTTGACGTTCGTGGACGCGGTGTGGACCGGCGCGCCTGCGACATGGGGTGAGGACGGCAGCAGGTGAGAATCCAACCGAGGCAACAGATTCTGGATGTGTGGCGCGCGATGCTCGCCGCGTGCTGGGATGGTACGGACTGGCGCTGGGGCGGGCTGATGGACGCCAACTCCATCAGCGACTCCGAGCAGTTGCTCTGCCTGCTGTATCCGGCCACCGAGATCGATACCTTCGCACTGGACAATCCGGATCGCATGGAGGACGACGTCAGTTCGGTCCTCGAACCACTCGGCGGTCCGACGCAGATCGGCAGCTTCATGGTTTGGCTGCTCGAACGTTATATCGAGCGGAACACGCGAAACGACGGGCAGCCGAATTTCTCCTCGGGCAGCTATCTCCGCTCTACCGATGAGCGCGAACCCAATGCGGCGCAGCGCGGCATCGAAGTCGTCGACTCGTACTCGATGTCGCTGACCGTCTGTATGGCTGGCCTGCGTTTCTTGCGTGCGTTCCGCGGCTGGGCGCGACCGGGGGACCTGACGCAGCGGATCGATGGTCTCAGCGAGCAGCTCAGCGCGCGGCTCACCGCGGCGATGACCGGACTGGTTCGCAGCTTCGTCGTCAATACCGTGAAGCCGAAATCCCGTGAGGGACAGGCGATTCTGGAAATGCTGAACCAGACCGGCGAGCCCGAGCAGGCCATGGTCGACGGTGTGCGGCGCAGTCTGGAACGGGTGCGGGCACGGTTGCGCAGCGATGTCACCCTCGGCCAGGAGGAAACGGTCAAGGAACTCGAAAACGAGAATTTGCTGTTCGAATGCGGGTGGAGTTGGGGTGTGGTGCAAGACGCCACCGAGGTCGACTTCGTCGAGGCGCAGATCGCGAGTCAGAAGGGCATCGCCGATCCGCGCCCATACCTCTATTTCACGGTCGTCGCACTGGACGGCATCAACGACCTGGTCTCCCCGCGCACCGGTGAACTCGGTCTGCTCGACGAGAAGCAGCACCGGCTGGCCCAGGCCCTGCGTACCCGCTGGGAGCTGACCCAGCGCTATTGGTCGACGGTCGCGCGCTTCGGCTCGGGCAGTTGGCCGCTGGAGGATATTCCGTGGCGTACCTCCGATGGTGAGCAGTCGGACTACTTCAGTCTCATCGTATCCGCGGTACTGATCCAGGATCTGGTCGCGCGCACCGCTTCCGATGACGATTTGACAAGGGCCGTGGCCATTTTCGACGAATTGGCCGGCCGAGGCCGGATCATTCGGCGGACCATGCGCGAGGATCCCGCGGTCGCGATGCACACTCCCGGCGTGCGGCTGACCCTGCGGGGCAGTGAGGTCGTCGATGACGGACCGAGGCTGCAATGGGAGGTTTCGGACTTCTCGGCGGTGCTGCTCAAGCGAATGCTGCAGACGGCCAGGCTGTCCAACAATGTCGCGGCCCGCGACAAGCTGATGGAATTGGCCAAATCGGTGATGGAGCATCTGGATCGGCGCATGTTGCGCGTCGGAGCGCCCGGGCTGTGGGATGACCCAGCGGGCGCGTTCGGGGAGAACGGCGCTGTCGAGGTCACAAAACCGTCCTGGTACATGACCGAACGCGTCATCGAATGTCTGGTGGCCGCGGACCGGACCTACCGCGAACCGCCGCCCAACTGGCCGGATCTGCAGGAGATCGCGCGGCTCATGCTGAATACCGCTGAGCATCGGTTCGATCAGGAGATGCTCGGTGTGAGCATCGATGACACCTCGGGCAATCGGACCACGCTCGATCGCGTGGAGGACCATATCGACCAGGCCAGGCGGTTGGTGCGCAACGATTCCGCGACCACCTTCGTGCACGCCTTCGCCGCGCTGCGTGAAATCGACCGACTGGCCACCGGCCGCCGCGACGCGACAAGGAACCCTTAGCGCATGATCGTGTTCGCGACCTCGGACAAGGGCGGCACCGGCCGCTCGGTGACCAGCTGCAATCTCGCCTATCGGATGTGTGTGCGGGGTAGACGGGTCGCCTATCTCGATTTCGATTTCGGTTCCCCCACCGCGGGTGCGCTTTTCGAGATCAGCGGTGTCGAACGCGGTATCTCCGGTGGCGACGGGCTGCACTCCTATCTGCTCGGTAAGGCGGGCGTGCCGGCCCGAATCGACGTGCGGGACAACACCGATCGACGCGAATTGCGTAAGATGCGCACGCGAACCGGCAAACTGTTCTTGTTGCCGGGTGATGCCGGTGGCGCGGAGTTCGCCAAGATCGATGACCGCGCCCTCGACAACTGCGCCAAGTTGCTGCTAGAGCTCGATCAGGATTTCGACGTCTGCCTTGTCGATCTCAGCGCGGGGCGCTCGGTGGCGATGGAAATCGCGCTCAAGGCAACGGCTTTGCCGCAGTTGGCCGGGCGAACAGTGCGCTGGTTGGTATTTCATCGTTGGACCCGTCAGCACATCATCGCCGCACACGGTCTGGTGCGCGGCGAGTATGGACTGCTCGATTGTGGCGAGGGCGCGGGCCACGATCGCGAGGCGCTGCTGGACAACATCCGGTACGTGCGCACCGCAGTGCCGCAATTGAACGAGGCGACCGAATCCCCTGGGCCGCAGGCGGCTTGGTTGCACCAGCAGGACTCCATGTTGAAAAGGCTGGCATCGACGAACAAGGTCGGTGCGAGCGCGATGCTCGGCGAGACCCCGGTCGAGCCGGTTTTGCAGTGGCGCGAACAGTTGATCCTGGATATCGACGTGCAGAAGGAAATTGCCAACAAGGCAACCGTCGAGGCCTTCGACACACTCACCGATCGCGTGCTCGATCCAGCCACCTGGCGCCGAATCTGAATCGACCGAACTCGAGAACACTGTCCTGGAAAGGGATTTCGAGCACATGGAGTATGCAGCAGGGTACAGCGAAGCTACCGAGCACCCGCGCGTCGCCAGGGTGCCACTGTCCCATGTGTCGATCGAGGTCGGACATTTCTATATGCACGATCTGGCCAATGGTCAGGAGAAGATTCGCGCGCAGTTTCGTCGGATCGTGCCGCTGGTCGCGGCATTCACCGAGGCCGCGAAAATCGAATTCGGTCCCCGTGCCAGAGTGAGCACCTGCTTTCTGGTCGACGACTATTTTCGGTCCGATACCAATCCCGGCGAAATCCTCGATACATTGCTGCACAATGCCGACGAATGCGGTTTGGCCATCGACTATTTAGCGCGCGAGGCGGGCTGCTGGGAGGTTCCGGCAGCCGAGTACGGCGCGGTGAGCGCGCCGCGTATCGAGTTGGCCGAGTTGGTTCGCGCCCGCATCGTGGCCGAACCGCCCGAGGGTGCGAACGGTCGCAGGCCACCGACCGCGGAATCCGGCTGGCTGTGCAATGGCCGACGTGCCTCCGATGATCCCTCGGAACAGGCCATGCACGACGAGCCGTACGAACCGGCCGAGGAGTTCGGGCGGCGCGAGCATTCGATTTTTCTCGATGTCGAAATGTGGACCAAGCAGACCCGAAAGGTAAACGGGCGCAAGGAAGTATTCACCAAATGGTCCTGCCCGTATCTGGCCGCCGTCTGGCAGTTGCTGCGACTGGGCATGCTGCGTTTCGACGGTATGCCGGTGGTCGAGCCGCAGCCGTGGGATCCGGGTATGCCATGGCCCGGCAGTTGGTGGGAGATGCCCGCGGTGGTGCAGCTGAATCCACGGGCCAAACCATTTGCCGCATATCGGTCACTTTCGCTACTGCCACAGCGATATCTGGGTATCGAGCACGCGGTGCGAGTAATACTCGATCACATCCAACTCGACGATGAAGTGGTCGATCAGATCGTCGCCCGAGGTAACGAGGAGGGTATCGCCGTATCGCGCAAGGTGACCGAACGCCTCACCCATTTCCTGCTGGACGGATCCTGACGTGAACGAACCGAACGATGCGGCCGCGCGCCGGGTACGCACGGCCCGCTCCACGCCGCACTTGCGGCAGCTGCGCCGCGGCCGAGCCGTGCGCCTGCTGGAGCGCGCGGGTGCGGCGCAGACCAGGACACCCGTCGGCCCCCTGATCGTATTCGGCGAGGTGGACACCTGCCTGCTGCCCGCGGCGACGCCGCTGTCGCGCGGTGATCTCGAGGAACTGCTCGAGCTGGTGCCGGGCCGTCCGATGTTATGGCGGGAGCGGCCGATGTCGCTTGCGGTGTCGCCGACCATCGCCGAGGGGGTGGATTGTCGATTGGCCGCTCCGTCGCATACCGATGTGCGGGCGATCGGCACGGTGGCAATGCATGCGGTCGTGGTCGGTGGGCGGGTGCTGCAGAGTTCGGCGCAGACCAGAGTCGTTCGAGCCGCTGGCGATCAGCGCCGTACGTGGTCGCACTATTTGAGCCAGGTCGGCATATCCGAGGTGATCACCAAGGTCACCGCGGAAACCGGCGCCCGGCTGGTCGAGGGCTTCCTGGCCGCCGGCCCGGCGCCGGTGGGCACCCTAGATCTCGCGTCGATCGCCAATCGGCTGCTCGGCCGCATCCGGATGGATCATCGCCTGGACCAGAACACGCCGGTGCAATCGGGAACGACCAGGCTGCGCTGGGCGGCGCGGATCGGCGATCCGGCGCAGCCGGTGGTGTGGTTCCGGATGCAGAACGATACGGTTCGCACCGCGCTGATCACCGTGCGCACCGAGGCGGAACTCGCCGACGTGCAGCGGTTCTGTGAGGATCTCGCGGTGCACGATTGGCTGCTGTCGGTCACCGCCGCGGCGCTGGAGCAATCCGATCTGTTCGCACCGGGCAGTGCGGAATCGGTGGCGGTGCTGGCCCCGGTGCTGCACCACCTGGCACATCTGTGGGTGCCCGGCGCGCATACGCCACCGGCGCTGCGCGGACTCTGGACGCAGCTGAACACCGATCCGGATTTCACCGCGGGACGGCGGGCCTTGATCGATCAACTGCACAATCGGGTGCTGGTGGCGACGCTGGATGCGGTGCGGCACACCAGGATCGGCACCGAGGACTACAGCGCGGATTAGCCGCCGCGGCGGCATCAGATTCGAAACCATCGCCGGACCAGCAGTGCGAAGAACAGCGAGTTGAGCACGAGTCCGGCGTAGGCCTCGATGGTCAGAAGTGTCCGTCCGGCGCCCCTGATGTCCTCCAGATCGCCGAGGCCGAGTGGATTCAGGTAGTTGATCAGGCACATGTGCAGCGCGGTCGGGATCGGCTGGCCGTCGGTGGCCCACAGCACGACGGTGCTGATGAGCAGGACGGCGGCGATCCAGCAGAGCAGGCGGAACGGCCGAAAACCATAGCCGCACAACACTTCCAGGGTCCAATGCGGGATCCGCTTCCAGGCCGGATCGATGGAGCGGCAGCGAGCTTGTGCCAAGGCGTGTCCGCAGCGGTCCTGCGCATCGAAGTCCTCCTCGACGCGGTGCAGTCCCACCGCGCGTTTGAAAGCCAGTGCGGCATGTTGGGGCAGATCGGCGGCGATCAGCGCGCGGCCGAGATACTCATAGGTCTGGGCGATCCGGGTGTTCTGAGTGCGGCTCAGCCGTCGTGGGCCGCGGAATTCGACCTCGGCGGCGAGCAGAGCTGTCAGCGCGGGCAGGGGTCCGTCGTCGTCCGCGGCGGGTTCCTCCGCCACCTCGTAGATATGGGAGAAGACCAGGCTGTCGCCGGGCTGGGAAATCTTTACCGGGTCGTAGTCGAGCTCCAATGTCTCGACGTGGGTGTTGAAGGTGTCGAGTAGCCGCTGTTCGGATCCGGCGCCGGCCTGTTGGAAGTATTCGGCGATCTCACCGGCGTACCGATCGGCATGCCGATCGATCAGCATCGTCATCGAATTCACCGCAGGTGATAGTTGGGATAAGCTCGCGTATTCGGTCATCGTGTGTTCCCCCGGGTGCAGCCGTCACATTCGATGTGATATCCACCATACCAACGTGATTCGACTATCAATCCGGTGCTCGACCGCCCTTGAGCCACCGCTTGTCGTTCGGTCCTGGGAGCTGCGAGGTGGTCGGCCAGTGATCGATGCGGTGTACCAGTACATCTCGCGGTTCGTTCGCGCCGAAGTAGCGCTGTTCGTGTCCGGCCCAACGGAATCCGGCGTTCTTGTACAGCTCGACCGTGCGCTGATCGGTTGGCCGCACCGTGAGGTACACCGAATCCGCCTGTGCGGTGCGGCAACTCGTCACCGCCTGGTCCAGCAGCGCCCGGCCGAGGCCGCGGTTGCGGTACTTCAGTGCGACCGCCAGACCCATCACCCAGCCACGTCGGCGGGTGCCGACGCCGACGAGTGCGTAGCCGCGCACTCTGCCGCCGATTTCGGCCACCACCCAATCGGGTCCGTGCAGGTCGAACAGTTGTCGCAGCGTGACATACGGGTAGCACAGATCGCCGAAGTGTTCCCGCTCCAGCGCGGCGATATCGTCGAGATCCGCCAATCGCGCGGTCCGGAATACCGGTTCCCCCGCCCCCGTGGAGTTATCCAATGCTCACCTCTCCCGGTGTGAGTCTGCTGTCCAGCGTAAAGCCCCGACGCGCGCGCGGGGCCGAGACCGCCAAAGCTCAGTCGCGGGTATCCCAGCCCGATCGCTTCCCCAGCGGCCGTCGCTCACCGATGGGCTCGGACAGATGACTGATCGACAAGGGGATCGACACTGGCGCTGTGTCGATTGGCGGTTTCCTATTACTGGAACGCCGCAGCAGCGATATCAGGTGGTCGAGCAGGTGGTGTCGGATGGGAAGCATTGTGCATCCAGCGAATTCAGCTCGTCGAGATCGGATGCCTCGGTGTTGCGGATGCGTGCCATCTCGCCGGAGCCCCCTCATGCTGCCTACTGACTCGGCGTGATATCCGCCCACAGCAATGTGATTCGACTCGTGGACGGCCGAATGCCGCGCTGGGGACCTCTTCCGGCGCGGCATTCGGGTCTAACAGATGCGGTGGTCAGACGTTGGCGTAGGCCAGTGAGGGGACGCGGGTCACGGCGAACGAGGAGCGCAGGTAGAAGAACCAGGTGACCGCAGCCATGACAAGGAAGGTTCCCGAGTAGGCCCAGAAGGTCGGGTTCATGCTGTGGAAGTTGATGTTGGACAGGCGAAGTGCCTGCTGGAGCAGGTAGCCGCCGGAGGCGCCGATCGCGCCGATGACACCGATCGCGGCACCGGCCTGCCGCTTGGCCGAGGCCGCGGCGTCGGTGCGGTCGAGTCCGTGTTCGGCGGCGTATTTCTCGGCTTCGGCGCAGAAGATGGACGGGATCATCCGGTAGGTCGAACCGTTGCCGATGCCGGAGAGCACGAACAGCGCCAGGAATGCGATCAGGTAGAGCGGGAAGCTATTCGCCCGCAACCCCACCATGATCAGTACACACGCGATCGCCATACCGCCGAAGACATAGATGGTGATCTTGGCGCCGCTGACCTTATCGGCGATCCAGCCGCCGAACGGACGGCTGAACGAGCCGACCAGCGCGCCGAGGAAGGCGAGGTTACCGAGGGTGGTGATCCAGCCGATATCGGCCAGATTCGGGAAGTTGGCCTTGATCAGCGTCGGGAAGGCGAAGGAGAAGCCGATGAACGAACCGAAGGTGCCGATGTAGAGGAACGACATCACCCAGGTGTGCTTATTGGTCAGCGCCAGCTTGTAGGACTTGCCGTCGGCCTTGGCGGTGCTGATGCTGTCCATGTACCGCAGCGCGCCGAACATGGCGATCAGGATGAACGGCACCCACACCAGCACCGACAGCGTGATACCGAAGCGGTAGCCCGCCGCGTCCGCGGCCACGATGTGCGTGCCGAGGGTGATCAGCAGCGGCAACACCAACTGGGTCTGCGCGACACCGAGATTGCCGCCCGCGGCGTTGATACCAAGGGCCGCACCCTTTTTCCCCTCTGGGAAGAAGAACGAGATATTGGCCATCGACGACGAGAAGTTTCCGCCGCCGAAGCCGGCCAGCGCCGCCAGAACCATGAACACCCACATCGGGGTGCCGGGGTGGTTGACGAAGTAGGCGAGGCCCAGCGTCGGGATGAGCAGCATGACCGCGCTGAACGCCGTGAACGCGCGCCCGCCGAACTTAGGAATGGCGAAGGTATACGGAATGCGCAGTGCCGCACCGACAAGCGTCGGGGTGGAGGTCAGCAGCAGCGCGTTGCTCACCGCGCTCGGGTTGCCCTCGCCGAGTCCGGCCAGGAAGTCGAAGCCCGCCGGGCCCATGCTGGTCACCACGGTGCCCCAGATGACCCAGATGCTGAAGCCGAGATTCTCGGCGAACACGGAGCAGATCAGGTTCTTGCGGGCGGTGTATTTGCCGCCCGATTCCCAGAATTCGGTGTTGTCCGGCTCCCAGTGGTCGAGCCAGCGCCCCTTTTTTTGATGTGTGAATGCTGGGGTTTCCGACTGCTGGCCGGTGGCAGCGACTGCGGCGGTCATCGGCTTCCTCTCGATCTGGCTCGGTGGGTTCGCCGAGCTACGGTCGAGACAAAGGTAGGAGCCGGTTGTTGCGGGTAAATGGCCCCGAGTGACATTCCCGGCAAATCCGACTCACACAGTGGTGAGTCGATCGGTGACCTGTTGGCTACCTGGTCGGGCGCAAGGGGTTCGGTCGTTCGACCAGAGGTCTACCTATCCGGGTATTCGGCGATCAACGAGGTGAGGAAACAGCGCGCGGCCTGAGCCGCTCGTTCCGGATCGCCATCGATGACGGCATGCACCAATTCATTGTGCTCCGCATCGTAGGCATCGTCGGATTTCGCGGATCGCGCCCGGATCACCTGTTCGATAATCGGCAGCAGCGAATCGTAGAACTCGAGATATACCGCGTTATGGCTGGCTACGACGATCGCGCGGTGCAGTTCCACGTCGGCTTCGATCGCCGCGACGTTCTGTTCGTCCCAGTGCTGCCGGCTGCGTTCTTCCAGCAGTCGCCGCAGATTCGCGACATCGGTCTCATCGCGCCGGCGCGCGGCCAATGCCGCGGCGTTGGTGTCCATGGCCATCCGCAGTTCCAGCACATCGCGTTCCTCCGCGTCGGCGAAGTACTTGGCGAGCGTGCCGCCGACCTCCGAGGCCGCGATGACATAGGTGCCCGAACCTTGGCGCCGCTCCAACATCCCGGCGTGGACGAGCGCTTGCACCGCCTCGCGTACCGTATTTCTCCCGGTGCCGCTGAGCTCGGTCAGCTCTGGTTCGGTGGGGATTCGGGAGCCGATAGGCCAACGGCCGGAACGAACTTCGGCACGCAGCTGCTCGGTTACCTGGGCAATGAGGCTGGTCCGCCGGACGGGTTGCACGGCATCAGAGTACCGCTCATCACAAATCCTTGCCCCCTGTCATCGGGTCATCCTATGATTTCGCAAGTGTCAGCAACTCTCCCGGAAACCACGGTTCGCCCGGAATACGTCCGGGTCGAGCGGCGCAAACGTGCACTGACCGAAGGCCGACTGCTCGTCCTCGCCGCCATTGTGATGTCCGCGCTCACCCTCCGGGTCGCCGTCACCGCATTCACGCCACTGGCCGAGCGCATCGGCGCCGATATCGGTTACTCGACGGCCGTCGTCGGTGTCTTCGGCATGATCCCGACGCTGATGTTCTCGATTTCGGGTCTGCTCACCCCGCTTTTCGCGCGTCGAATCGGGCTGGAGCGCACCGCGCTGGTCGCGATGCTGATGTCCGGACTCGGCATGCTGATCCGGGCGGCGGTCGGCGGCACGGCCGAATTGCTGATCTTCTCCGCACTGGCACTCGGCGGTATGGGCATCGGCAATGTGGTGATTCCGCCGCTGGTCAAACGGTATTTCCCGGACCGGCTCGCGCTGGTCAGCTCGCTGTACATCACCATGGTCCAAATCGGCACCGTGGTGCCCGCGCTGATCGCGGTGCCCGTCGCCGACGCGCACGGCTGGCGGATCTCCTTGGGACTGTGGGCAATTCTCGGCTTCGCGGCCGCTCTGCCGTGGCTCGGTGTGCTGCGCGATCGCCGCGGCAACGATCGGGTCGACAGCACCGGGCTGCCGCCGCGTACGCAGGAGCCCAAGGGCAAGGTGTGGCGTTCGCCGGTGGCCTGGGGCATGGCGGGCATGTTCGGCATGACCTCGCTGACCACCTACGCCGTGTTCACCTGGCTGCCCAAGATCCTGTCCGAGGCGGGTGCGAGTGCCGGATTCGGCGGAACCATGGTCGGTGTGTTCGCGCTGATGGGTCTGGTGCCGGCGTTCGCTGCGCCGACGGTGGTCGCGCGGTTCCGCAATCCGTTCCCGTTCGTAGTGGGTTGTGCCGTCTTCTTTTTCACCGCATTCGCCGGACTGCTGATCGCGCCGATGAGTGCGCCGCTGCTGTGGGTCGTGCTGTTGGGCCTGGGCCCGAGCACCTTCCCGATGGCATTGACGCTGATCAATATGCGCACCAGGACCCCGCAGGGTTCGGCGGCGCTGTCGGGCTTCACTCAGGGGGTCGGATACGCGGTGGCGTGTGTCGGTCCGGTGCTGTTCGGCATGTTGCGCAGTGCGACCAACGGCTGGGCCGCGCCGTTCGGGATGCTGGTCATCGCGGTTCTGGTGCTGCTCATCGGTGCGTGGCAGGCGTGCAAACCACGCATGCTCGAAGACACCTGGAATTAATAGACTCGTCCGCCTCTTCAGGCTGTACAAGCAAGAGCCGCGCGGCTTGCGCTCAGGTCCTGCGTCGTGTGCGCGGCTGGTTTTAGGCGTACCCGGTGAGTTACCTCGACCATTCGGTCTGCTCGGCGGGAACGCTGAGATCCGCGCTCCGGCCGCGCAGCTGGAACTTCGCGTGGAAGGGTCGCCGCGGGATCCGTTCCAGCTCGGCGCTCAACTCTTCGCTGGACACGGGTGACCCCGTCGTCTTTCAGCTGTGCTGGGCGGTGATGTTGAACATCCAGCTGATCCCGAACCGGTCCACGAGCGAGCCCGCCTCGTCGCCCCAGACCTGGGTTTCCAGCGGCAGAGTGACGGTGCCACCGACAGACAGCTTCTGGAAGTAGTCGCGCAGTTCGCCGTCGTCGCCGCCGAGGAAGACCGCGACGTTGTTGCCTGGCTGATAAGGAGGATGGCCCGGCCTGTCGTCGGGGAAATCCCATGCCATCAGCGTGTAGCCGACCGGTGTGTCCAGACGAGAGTGCATGATCTTGTCGGCGTTGGGTGCGTCCGGTGAGCCGAAGTCCGCGACGGTTCCCATCTCCAGCTCGCCGCCGAACACCTGCCGATAGAACTCCATCGCCTGCCGTGCATTGCCGTTGAACGTGATACACGGATTGACCTGAGACCCCATTTGGACGCTCCTTCGTGACGTGACCTATCGGGCCGTCCGATGGTCGCCGAATCAGGATCTCAACTAATCACGACATCTCCTGTCGTGATTACCGGTAAGACTTCATGTATGCGCGCCGACCGACTGGTCTCCCTAGTGCTACTACTGCGCCAGCGTGGACACCTGTCCGCCAGTGTGCTTGCCCGGGAGTTGGAGGTATCCACTCGTACCGTGCTCCGTGACATCGAGGCGCTGTCTCTGGCCGGCGTCCCCGGCTACGCCGAGCGCGGCCGACACGGCGGCTTCGCCCTGCTACCCGGATTCCGGACCGAACTCACCGGCCTGACCGACGATGAAGCACTCGCGTTGCTGGTAGCCGGATCGCGGCGCGGCGCACAGGCTTTCGGACTCGGATCCGCACTCGCCTCGGCCGTGCTCGAGGTCGTCGACGCGCTGCCCGAGAGCAACCGGAACACCGCGGTCGGCGTGGCCGAGCGGCTACTCATCGATCCCGATACCGACCTACTCTCGCGCCGACTCGTCACCGAGGAGATCCCCCGACACGACGATGATCGAGATTCGGCGTGCGGTGCTGACCGGACACAAACTACGCATCCGCTGCGCCGCAGCCGGTCGATCACCGAAGCCGGCCATTACTTCGAAGATCGGCTGTTCGTGATGCGCGGAAATCGGTGTGTCACATGCCCGAAACATTTTCGTTGAAACTCACCCGGCTTACCCGGTAATCGTGAGCAACCGTTGATTTGACGGTCATTTGGGGCAGCATTTCGGCAATACCCGTTTCCTACCTTGGGGCTAACCGATTTTGGGAGGCCCCTGTTGAGCACGCCCACGTGTAACCACAACATCGAGCATTGGGATGCCGAGGGTGTGTCGCGGCCCGGCAGGCCGCTCGACTCCGAAGTCGTCGCGTTGGCCGTGGCGCTCCTCCTCGAAGCCGAGGCAGGCAACCCGTCCCGGTCCTCCAGCAGGTCGGCCCGACCCGGACGCCGAATCATCAAGGGAGGACGGTCATGAACTCGACAGTCGACCCCACCCAGCGCAAGACCGTCGTTGTCGCCGGCCACGGCATGGTCGGGCACCGGTTCGTGGAGGCGCTGCGGTCCAGGGACGAGGCAGGCCAGTGGCAGGTCGTCATCCTCAGCGAGGAGCAGTTGCCCGCCTACGACCGCGTCGGACTCTCGTCGTATGTCGGCACTGGGGATGCCGCCGCCTTGGCGCTGCCGGGTAACGAATACGCCGGTGACGAGCTGGTCGAGCTGCGCCTCGGCCAGTCCGCGCAGTCCATCGACCGCGCGGCGCGCAAGGTCACCACCTCGGCGGGCGACACCATCGCCTACGACGCGCTGGTGCTGGCGACCGGTTCGTACCCGTTCGTACCGCCGGTGCCCGGTCACGATCTGCCGGAGTGCTTCGTCTACCGCACCATCGATGACCTGGACGGCATTCGCGCGGCGGCCACCGCGGCCGGACCCGGTGCGGCCGGTGTGGTCGTCGGTGGTGGTCTGCTGGGTCTGGAAGCGGCCAACGCGCTGCGTCTGCTCGGTATGACGCCGCATGTCGTCGAGTTCAACACCCACCTGATGCCCGCTCAGGTCGACGAGGGTGGTGGCGCCATCCTGGAGAAGCTGGTCACCGACCTCGGACTGCAGGTGCACACCGGTGTCGGCACCGCGTCGATCGAGACCGTCGCGGATGCGGGAGCGGCTGCGCGCCTGAAGGTTACGCTCTCCGACGACACGGTGATCGACGCCGCACTGGTGGTCTTCTCCGCCGGTGTCCGGCCGCGCGACCGGATCGCCCGCGACAGCGGCATCGAGGTCGGCCCGCGCGGCGGAATCGTCACCGATCTCGGCCTGCAGACCTCCGATCCGAATATCTACGCGATCGGCGAATGTGCTGCGGTGGAAGGTGTTTGCTACGGCCTGGTCGCCCCCGGCTACACCACCGCCGAGATCGTCGCGGACCGAATGCTCGGTGGCGCGGGCGAATTCCCGGGCGCGGATATGTCGACCAAGCTGAAGTTGCTCGACGTCGATGTCGCCAGCTTCGGTGACGCGCACGGCACCACCGAGGGCGCGCTACCGGTCGTACTGCACGACGCCGCCAAGGGCACCTACGCGAAACTTGTCGTATCCGATGACGCGCGGATCCTGCTCGGCGGCATCCTGGTCGGTGACGTGACCGCGTACTCGGCGCTGCGTCCGCTGGTCGGGCGTCCGCTGCCCGCCGAACCGGCCGCACTGATCTCGCCCGCCGGTGCCGAACTCGGTGCCGACTCACTGCCCGACGATGCCCAGATCTGCTCCTGCAACAACGTTTCCAAGGGTGCGATCTGCGGGGCCATCGAAGCGGGCGCCTGCGATATCGCGAGCGTCAAGAAGTGCACGTCCGCCGGAACCTCTTGCGGCGGTTGCGCTCCCATGCTCGTGAAGCTGCTCGAGCAGTCCGGCGTCGAGATGTCCAAGGCGCTGTGCGAGCACTTTTCGCAGTCGCGGGCAGAGCTTTTCCAGATCGTCCAGGTCACCGGCATCCGCAGCTTCTCGGGCCTGATCGCCAAGTACGGAACGGGCACCGGCTGCGATATCTGCAAGCCGACGGTCGCCTCCATTCTGGCCTCCACCTCGAGCGAGCACATCCTCGACGGTGAACAGGCCGCGCTGCAGGACACCAACGACCACTTTCTGGCGAATCTGCAGAAGAACGGCACCTACTCGGTGGTGCCGCGGATGCCCGGCGGTGAGGTCACCCCGGATCAGCTGATCACCATCGGTCAGATCGCCAAGGACTTCGGCCTCTATGTCAAGGTCACCGGCGGTCAGCGCATCGACATGTTCGGCGCCCGCGTCGAACAGCTGCCACGGATCTGGCAGCGCCTCGTCGATGTCGGCATGGAATCCGGGCACGCGTACGGCAAGTCGCTGCGCACCGTGAAGAGCTGCGTCGGCTCCACCTGGTGCCGTTATGGTCAGCAGGATTCGGTCGGTATGGCGGTACTGCTGGAGCAGCGCTACCGCGGTCTGCGTTCGCCGCACAAGCTGAAGCTGGCCGTTTCCGGTTGCGCCAGGGAATGTGCCGAGGCGCGCGGTAAGGACGTCGGTGTGATCGCCACCGACCATGGCTGGAACCTGTATGTCGGCGGTAACGGTGGTCTTACCCCGAAGCACGCGGTGCTGCTGGCCGGTGATCTCGACGACGAGACGCTGATCAAGTACATCGACCGGTACCTGATGTTCTACATCCGCACCGCCGACCGGCTACAGCGCACCGCGCCGTGGCAGGAGGCGCTGGACGGCGGCATCGAGTACCTCGAGCAGGTCGTGTGCGAGGACAGCCTCGGTATCGCCGCGGATCTGGAGGCGGCCATGGCCCGGCATATCGACGGTTACCGCGACGAATGGGCCGCGGTGCTCGAGGACGAGGAGAAACTGTCGCGTTTCGTGTCCTTCGTCAATGCCCCGGAAGCGGCCGATCCGACCATTTCGTTCGATGAGACCGGGGAACGGAAGGTGCCGGTGCTGCTCGGCATGCCGGAAATCCCGGTTGCCATACGCGGGAAATAGCCGCTTAACCCCGAAGAAACAGAACGCCGGTACCAATGGGTAAGGCGTTTGGAGGATGACACCGATGACCGTGATGGATACCCCCGGCATTGCCACAGCTACCACCACGGGCTGGACGCGGGCGTGCCGAATCGACTACCTGATTCCCGGCCGCGGCGTCGCGGTGTTGCTGAAGGGTGGCCGTCAGGCCGCTCTGTTCCTGATGACCGATGGCGCCCTCGCCGCCGTCGGCAATATCGATCCGATCGGCCGGGCGGCAGTGCTATCGCGCGGGATCGTCGGTGATCGCGGCGGTATTCCGGTCGTGGCCTCGCCGCTGTTGAAGCAGGCGTTCTCGCTGCTGGACGGGCACTGCCTGGACGACGATTCGGTGACATTGCCGGTGTACGCGGTGCGCGTCGACGATCGCATCGTTTCGATTTCCAATGAGCCGGTCGATGCCGCGCTCGTCGCCACGGATGGTGGATCGGCATGACGACAATCGATACGGGTGCCTGTATGGCCGGTTTCACGGTGGGTGTCACGGCCGCCAGGCGGGCTGATGAGTTCGCCACGCTGCTCACCCGACAGGGCGCCGGTATTATCGTCGCTCCCGCCATCCGGATTATCCCGCTGGCCGACGACAACGAGCTGGAGCGGGTGACCCGCGTGCTCATGGCCGATCCGCCGCGGATCGTGGTGGCCACCACCGGCATCGGATTCCGCGGCTGGATGGAAGCCGCCGAAGGGTGGGGCATTGCCGAGGATCTGCGGCTGACGCTGTCGTCCACCAGGATGCTGGCGCGTGGGCCGAAGGCCAAGGGCGCCATCCGCGCCGCCGAACTGCGTGAGGAATGGTCGCCCGCGTCCGAATCCTCGGCCGAGGTGCTCGATCACTTGCTCGCCGAGGGCGTTGAGGGTGTGCGGATCGCCGTCCAATTGCACGGCGCGACGACCGAATGGGAGCCGGTACCCGACTTCTGCGAGGTATTGCGTTGTGCCGGTGCGGATGTCGTTCCGGTTCCGGTATATCGGTGGGTGCCACCGGATGATCAGGGCCCGATGGATCACCTGATCGAGGCCATCGCCACCTCCAGCCTGGACTGCGTGACCTTCACCAGTGCGCCCGCCGTGGCGTCGATGTTGATGCGCGCCAAGGAAACCGGACTGCTCGAGGGCGTGCTGCACGCGCTGCGCGGACAGGTGCTGCCCGCTTGCGTCGGACCGATCACCGCAGCTCCGCTGGAGGAACTGGGGGTGGCGACCTCGATGCCCGGACGGGCGCGCCTCGGTGCGCTGGCCCGGCACGTCGCTGAGGAATTGCCGCGGCGCGCCAATCGGATTCAGGCCGCTGGACACACCATCAGTGTGCGCGGGACGTGTGTGGTGGTCGACGGTTCGGTGCGTCAGCTCGCGCCCGCGCCGATGACCTTGATGCGATCGCTGGCGCGGCAGCCCGGTCGGGTGGTGTCCCGGGAGGATCTGCTCGCGGCGCTGCCCGGTGGCAGTGACGACACCCATGCCGTGGAGACCGCGATCGCGCGGCTGCGCGCCGGTCTCGGGACCCCGAAAGCTATTCAGACCGTGGTCAAACGGGGCTATCGACTGGCGCTGGACGCCGCTGATTCTGCACGCACCGTCGCTGATGGCCGTGCGCCGGTCGCGGGCATCGCCACTCCGGCCCGCGCGCCGAGGAACGTACAGATCGCGGGGAGTTGGTGACGGCTCCGGCCCTGGTCCTGGTCGCACATGGCACCAGGAGTACCAGGGGTGTGCGGATGATCGCCGCGCTCGCCGCGGCGGTGACACGAGAGCTCGCGGGGATGACGGGTGGCGCGGGGGAGTACGGCGTCGCGCTTTCGGCGCGCGACGCCGATACCTCCCCGGCTCCGGTTTGTGCAGATCGCGTCGTCGCGCGCGGGCTGGAGGCCGCCGAGAAGACATGGGTGCGTACCGCTTTCGTGGACGTGCTCGGTCCGTCGCCGTCCGAGGTTCTGCGCGATCTGACCGATGCCCGAGGGGAATCGGTTCCCGCCGTGGTGATTCCGGCCTTCCTCGCCTCCGGCTACCACGTGTATCGAGATGTGCCGCGTGAAGTGGCCGAGAGCGGTCATCCCGAGGTCGCGGTGACATCCGCGATGGGACCGGATCCGGCATTGGCCCGCATCATGGCCATGCGGCTGCGCGCGGCGGGCTGGCGGCCCGGTGACGCGGTGGTCTTCGCGGCGGCCGGATCCTCGGATGCCCGTGCGCGCCAGGATGTTCGGCGCGCGGCCGGCATGTTGGCCGAACATCTCGGTGTCCCGGTTCGCATCGGCTACGTCGCCATCGGAGCGCCGCGCGTGCCGGAAGTCGTTGCCGAACTTTGTGAGTCGGGTGCGCAGCGTGTCTTCATCGCCTCGTATCTGCTGGCCCACGGTCTCTTTCAGCTGCGCCTGCGCGAGGCCGGAGCCGATGGCATCGCCGAACCGATCGGGGTCCACCCGGCGGTCGTCCGTTTGATCGCCGACCGCTACCGCGCCGCCGCCCGAGAACTGATGCGAGCCGATACATTCCCCGTGGAAGTCAGCGGCGCGTAGCAGACACGCGACGCCGTGCGAACCCATGTGTGCGGCGAAACGCGCCTTAATCGGATCGATCAGGTCAGGGCGCGTTTGTCCTACTAGGACCTGTGCTCGTGGGCGGCTGGTTCAGCAGGCGATCGCTGGATCTGAATGGAATGTCGGCAATCACAGGTGCATACGGCAGTGCGCTGGTCGGCCCGGTATCGATTACGTCGGTTTCGCGCGGGCACGTCGGTGTTCGTGATTCTCAGAGCCCAGCGGCCCGGCGCTCGTCTTCACGCCGTCCGAGCGGGATGCGTTCACCGCTGGCCTGAGTGGTGGCGAATTCGAGCGCCTCTGACCTAATTCGAGACATGCGCCCCGCCTGAGCCAGTGCTCGGGTGGTGTGTTCCCGATCCGCCGCCCGCGAGTTGGTTCGGGCGCTATTCGATTGTGGACCGACAAGCCGTAGTACGACGTAGCAAAAATGCCACACTGAATTCATGTCTCAGCCTGAGCGGGTTTCGGTGCGCGAACTGCGCAATCACGTCAGTGAGGTGCTACGGCGAGTCGAGGCGGGTGAGACCCTCGAAGTTACGGTGAACGAGCGTCCGGTCGCCCTTTTGGTGCCTCGCCGTGAGCGGCCGTCCGCTATGGCGACGCGGGCACTCTTCGCTGATCTGCCGCTTGCTGATCCGGGCCTGCGCGATCAGCTTGCGGATGAGTTGACCGAGACCACGGACGACACCGTGGGTCCGTGGCGGTGAGCGAGCGCATGAGCATGGGCCTGCTCGACACGTCGGTATTTATCGCGCGGGAAAGTGGCCGCCGCATCGACATCGACCTGCTTCCGGAGGAGTCGGCCGTCAGTGTGGTTACTTTCGCTGAATTGCGGTGGGGTGTGCTGATGTCCGTCGATGATGAGTCTCGTTCCCGCAGGCTGGATACTTTGATGGCAGCGCAACGTTTGCAACCGATTCCGATTGATGAGCGCGTGGTGGCGGCGTGGGCGCTGCTGCGACAGCGGCTGAAGGCGGCCGGGACGAAGATGGAGATCAACGATTCGTGGATTGCCGCGACTGCGATGGCACACGGGTGGCCGGTAGCCACTCAGGACACCGGGTTTTCTTCCGTTGTGCCAGAGCTGACTGTCATTCAGGTATAGCCGAGCCACACCGGGGTTTGCTCAGGCGGATCGGCGTGGGGTGCGGGTGAAGGCGGCGCGGTAGGCGCTCGGAGGTAGGCCTACATGGCGGATCATGTGCTGGCGCAGGGATTCCGCGGAGCCGATGCCGCTGTGGCGGGCCACCTGATCCATGGGCAGGGTGGTGGATTCGAGGAGTTCGCGGGCGCGCTGAATGCGTTGGTGCAGTAGCCATTTCTGGGGGCTGAGGCCGGTTTCCTCGTGGAAGCGGCGGGTGAGGGTGCGCACGCTGGTGCGGGCGTGGGTGGCCAAATCGTCCAGGGACAGGGGAGTATCGAGGCGTTCCAGGGCCCAGGTGCGGGTGTCGGCGAGGGTGAGTCCCTTCTCGGGCGGCAGTGGTGAGTCGACGAATTGGGCTTGGCCACCGGGGCGTACCGGAGTTACGACGGCGGCGCGGGCCGCCCGCCGGCCCGCGACCCCGATCGAGGACATCGACCGAGCGCGGGCACTGCGGCCCGACCATCCGGCGTACCTGCTCTATCCCTCGACCGCAACGGGCACCCCGAAGGGCATCCTGATCACCCACCGCGTACTCGACCGCCACAGCGTGCTGACCGGGCACCCCTTGTCGTAGCTGGGCACCCCGTGCGTCGGGTGCCCAGCTATCAGACAGGGTGCCCGGTCTCAGGCATTCTCGTACGCGTCCTGCAGCACCTTGATATCGAGCTTGGTCATGGACCGCAGCGTGGTCGCGACCGCGCCGGCCTTGGTGGGGTCGGCAGCATTCAGCAGGGCGGGCAGTGCGGCCGGGACGATCTGCCAGGACAGGCCGTAGCGATCGGTGAGCCAGCCGCACGGGCCGGGCGCACCGCCGTCGACCAGGGCGTCCCACAGGCGATCGACCTCGGCCTGGGTATCGACGTTGACCTGGATCGACGCGGCGTCGGTGGGCGGATGCCCGGGACCGCCGTTCATCAGGGTGTACGGGTGACCGTCGAGTTCGATGGCGACGATGAATGCCGAGCCATCGGGGTGGCGAGTGACCTCGACGATGCGGGAGTTGGGGATCAGTGCGGTGTAGCGGGTGGCGGCTTCCTCGGCGTCGCTGTCGAACCAGAAGAAAGTGTTGACCGACATGGTGGGCTCCTCGGTGTGGTGATGACCAACTGTCACCCTTCGGTCGGAGCCACCCCGATGCCTACGACATATCTCCGCGAAATTTCTGAAGAAAACTTTCGCGCAGGTCAGACGCTCGTGACGGCGAGGATGTGATCGGGGATGATCGTGATGAACACCCGCGCACGCTCCACCTCACGCAGCGCCGGCCCACTGCCGCACTTCTGCCAGATGCGCTGGGTCCACACGCCATCCGCGTCGATGGTCAGTTCAGCATCCCCGATCACCCGCACCTGCCGATTCGGCCACTGCCCACCGGCCCGCGACCCCACAACCTCCCGATCGATCACCAATCCGACCCGCGGATTCGCCAGCATCCGCCGCACGGAATGTGTCGGTGGGTGAGTGCATACTGGCTCGCGTGAGTAACACCGAACCGGGTGCGCCCGAAGCGAATACGCGTGAAATAGCCTCCTACAACGATCCGGACGCCCCGTGGAACCAGAAGTTCTCCGATGCGGAGATGGCGAATTGGAACGACGACGTCATCAGTGAATTCCGTGCGAATACCGGCAAGGTGAGCGGCGCCTACGACGGTGCGACGCTGCTGCTGCTGACTACCACCGGCGCCAGAAGCGGTAAGCCGCATGTGGTTCCGCTCGGCGCGCTCTATCGCGACGATACCTTGTATATCAGTTCGTTCATCGAGGATCGCTATCCGGCCTGGTACCACAATGTCAAAGCCACTCCGCAGGTGGCGGTGGAACTGGGTGGCAAGTCCTACCGTGCCACCGGTCGTGCGCTGGAGGGTGCGGACTACGACGAATTCGCGGCATGGGCGCTTGCCAACAACCCCTTGTTGGCCGACTACCAGTCGAAGGTCGACCGGCCGCTGCCGCTGGTCGTGCTGACCCTCGACAGCGAAGTCTGATGCCGGGCCGTTACCTTCCAGGAGGCAGGGTGCAGGGGCGCCGAAACATGGTCGCCGACCGTGGCAATCGTCTTGTCGCGCAACGAATTCGTGCTGCGCGCGGTCCCCGACACACCCGATGAAGTGCTCATCGAGATCGTCGACGAGGTGTACTTGCCGCTGGCGCGGCAGCGCGCGCCGAGCTGACTAGGCGCAGTCGGGGGCGTCGGCGTCTTCGAAGAGCGGCTTACCGGTGGGCGGTGCGTAGACCACGTCGAGGACGAGCGGGTCGGGGCCGAGATTGCGGCCGATGTGCACATTCCAGGCGCCCTCGGGTTCGTAGATGAAATCCCCGGTGCGGAAAACCGGAGCCACACAGCCGGGACCGGGGTGGGTGAGGGTGCCCGAGCGGACGAAGCCGAAGACCGGACCGTAGTGATAGTGCCAGCCGGTGGAACCGCCTGGGGCAATGGTGATTTCCCGGACGACGAGGTCGGTGCCCGCGACGAACGGCAGCAGGCCCGCGGGGATCTGAGTCTGGGCGAGGGTGACCGCGGTGATATCGGTACCTGGCGTCGCATGAACGGTCGCGGCACCGAATACGGAACCGCCCACGACGACCGCCACGGCCGCCGCACGCGTGAATGACGTCATCGCGGCAGCGTAACCCCGAACACGCCTTTGGAAAAGGGGAGAATGCCGCTGCCGCTGGGGCATTCGTACGTTTTGGGCGAATTTCGAAACTATTGTGTCGGGAGGGCCGAGGTTCGGCTCAGAGTTCACCAATTGTTCGTGGCTGGGAAGCGGTGTCGAGTTGCGTGATGCGCTGGGGCCGTAGAGCATCGGATGCTGTGCCGACGAATCCGTTGAACCCCGCTGGCGATCTGCCGGATACCGGAATTCCCGCCGCCGAGGCCGCCCATATGACCATGGCCGAGCAGCACGAGTGGCATCGGAATTACCTACGTCGGCACGTGGTCTCCCGGCGCAATGTGCTGCGCGGTGCGGCTGCGGCCGCCGCGGTCGCGGCCGTCGGAACCTCACCGTTCGGCAGGCGCGCCTACGCCGAGGACGTGCAGCTCGCAGTCGGCGGTCGACGTGTCGGGTATGGGCCGGATTCGACGAGTCAGCTCCGGTTCGCCGGTCAGCTCTCCCGGCCACCGGCGGGCACCAAGGTCTTCCTGGACCACGGCCCCACGCCCGCGCTCGGCAGCACCATCGAGGCCGAGGTGCGCAACCTGCTGACCCAGGTCCCCTCCGCCGACGGCGGTGTCCTGGCGGCCGAACAGTTCTATGTGCACGCTCCGGTCGACGGCTTGCCCGGACGCGTGCCGCACTTCTATCGCTGGCGTACCTCCGACGGATTCACCGGTGATCTCCGCACCGCCGCGCCCGCGATGCCGAGTGCGCGCGGCGCGATTCTGCCCTTCCGGTTCACCATGATGGGCGATCAGGGCACCGACGAGACTCCGGCGCTGCCGCCGGGCACCGTGCCGGGCGATTACGACGACAAGTACTACAAGTCCGATAACGATCCAACCGCACCACACGCGAGTAATGTGCTGCGCCAAATCGCCGCCGCTAAACCGGATTTCCACATTCTCGCCGGTGATATCGCCTATGCCGACCCGTCCGGCGGGGGCAAGCCGAACGAATTCGTCGCCAACGGTGCGAAGCTCGGCTCCGGTTTCGACAAGTACAACCCCTACGTCTGGGATGTCTACTTCGGGGCCATCGAACGCAGTGCCGCCGAGACACCGTGGATGTTCGCCACCGGCAACCACGATATGGAAGCGACTTACGGCCAGCACGGTTACGGCGGACATCTGGCGCGACTGGATTTTCCCGGCAATGGCCCCGCGGGCTGTCCGTCGGCGTATTCGTTCACCTACGGCAATGTCGCGGTGCTCTCGCTCGACGCCAATGACGTCAGCTATGAGATCAAGGCCAATTCCGGGTATTCCGGTGGGGCGCAGACGAGTTGGGTGGAGCGCACCCTCGCCGCCTATCGCGCGGACCCGAATATCGACTTCCTGGTCTGCTTCTTCCATCACTGCGCGTACTCGACCACCGACGCCCATGCCAGCGACGGCGGCGTGCGCGATGCGTGGGCCGGATTGTTCGACCGGTATCAGGTGGATCTGGTGCTGCAGGGCCACAATCACGTCTACGAGCGCACGGATCCGATCCGTGCCGGCGCCGCGACCAGGATCGCCGCGGATAATTCCATCGTCTACCCGGATACCGACGGCACGGTCTACTACACCGTCGGCGGCGGTGGCCGACCGCGCTACGACTTCCGACCCGGATCGCAGGAAACGTTCCGGGGTCACGAATTACCGGACACCACGGTCCCGAACAGCTATGTCTGGACCGAATCCGGCGGCAAACAGGATGAGGCGGCCCCGTGGTCGCGGGTGCGGTTCCGCAACTATTCGTTCCTGCGCGTCGATGTCCGCCCCGGCATCTTCGCCAGTGAAATGGATGTGGTCGCGGTGGACGAATACGGTCGGGAATTCGACAAACTCACCTTCCGCCGTCTGGTCCGCTGAACCGCTACTTCTCCTTCGGCGGCAGCGAACGCGCATAGCTCACGCCGCGGTCGATCCATTCATCGAGCGCCGCATCGTCGGCGACGGCCGCGCCGTCGACCAGCAGCCAGTTGTTGGACATTTCGCGACCGCCCATCACCATCGCGCCGATATATTCGCGGGCCAGCAGGGTGGTGCTCTCCTGCGGGTCGACGCGGACGAGGAGACCGCCATTCCGACTCGCCGCGACTGCCATATTGCCGTTGATCAGGAAGGCGAGACCGCCGAACATCTTCTTCTCGCTCACCTCGGGTGTCGGGTCGATCAGCTCCCGGATCCGATCGGCGAGCACCTTGTCATAGGTCATACCGCATTGTCGACCAGGGCACCGACACGTTTGTGGCGAATGGTGGGCTATGCGCCGATGGCGGCGGCGAACAGCGGCCAGGACTGGTGGAGATCGTCCTGCCAGTACGCCCAAGCGTGGGTACCCCCGGGACGGAGATTCACGGTGGCGGGTACGCCCGCCGCGGCCAGCCGGTCCACAAAGGGGCGGGTGCAGTAGTCGATGACGGTCTCCATGACACCGCCGACCAGCATGCGATCCAACAGCCGGACCGGATTGCCGTCGATGCCGGAATCGCCGAGGGTTTCGTGCGGTCCGGGCGCGCCGTTGCCGGACGAGATGTAGAGCGCCATGCCGCGCAGTTGGTCCACGTGCAGCATCGGATCGTGTTCGGCCCAGGCCGGATTATCCGGGGCACCCCACATATTGTCCGCATTGGCGCCGAAGGCCGCGAGCTCGCCGTGCACATAGGCATTGGCGGCGGGGTCACTGGTGCGCGGGCAGCCACTGTAGGCGCCGACCGCCTGATAGAGGCCGGGTGCGCCGACGGCCAGATTCAGTGCCGAGGTCGCCGACATCGACAGGCCCGCAATAGCATTGCGCCCGGTCATCCCGAAACGGGACTCGAGCAGCGGCGGCAGCTCTTGGGTCAGGAACGTCGTCCATTTATTGCGGCCCAGGGCCGGATCGTCATTGAACCAATCGGTGTAGTAGCTCGCGCGCCCACCGATCGGCATGATCACATTGACGTTCTTATCCGCGAAGAAGTTCGCGACATCCGTGCGGGTCGTCCACGGCCCGCCGCTTTCGCCGCCGTCGACCGCATTGAGCAGATACAGCGCGGGCGCACCTGGACCGGGATGCGACATCCACAGCGTGATAGGCCGATTCATCGCCGGCGAATGGACCACGACCTCGAATTGTCGCCCGCCCAGCGGCCGGACGTCGAGAATCTCGGAGCCGGGATCGGCTCCGGCGGTTACGGGGACGATCGCGGTGCAGACCGCGAGGAGGAAAACCAGGCAGCGCGCCAGCCGGTACATGGGTCGATTCCTATCATGGCCGCGCGCGCGTCGTCGGGATTCGCCGGGCGTGTTTGCTGAAAAGTAACACTTCCCCATCCGCTCGAGCCTTGGGTGCTGGGAGTCGTCGCAACACCCCCGTTCAGGGGAGATTGCGATGGACTTCAGGATTCGGGCGGACCGGAAAACGGAACCTAGTAGGGGCACGTGAGGATGCCGAGGAATTCCTGGGCCGCCTCGACGTCGCCTGGCCGCTCGCGGCTCGGGCGGGTCGGGACAGCGAAATGTCGCCTGGTTGCGGGTGATGTGCCCGCACTGTCCCGGTGCGGACTCAGGGCAGCGTCAGTTCCGCGAAAGAGGAGATCCAATGATGCGGGGGACGTGCGGGATTCGGTTCACCGGGACGGTGGACACCGGTCACCGACCAGCCGGCGGTGACCGCGGCATCGAGTTCGTCGGGATGGTCGGACAGGAACAGGATGTGATCGGCGGGGGTGCCGATGCTGCTCGCGATCTTGTGGTAGGACGCGGGTTCGCGTTTCGGCCCCGCGCTGGATAGATCGAAGTAGCCGCTGAGGAGTGCGGCCAGATCGCCGTCGCGGGCGAAGGTGAACCAATCCTGTTGGTTGCGTACCGATCCCGAGGAGTAGATGTAGAGCCGCAGACCAGCGGCGTGCCAGGCGGCGAGGGCGGGCGGGACGTCCGGGAAGAACTCCCCGTGCAGTGCGCCGTTGCGGAAGCCCTCGGCGCAGATGATGCCCTGCGCGGCCTTGAGTGGTTCGGCCTTCACATCGGAGCCGAGCCAGTCGCGCAGGATCGCGGCGACCTCGTCGGTGTCGGCATCGGGGCGGCCGGCGAGTTCGCGGGTGGCCGCGATAATGGGCGCGGCCGCATCCGTGCGGTTTTCGGCCAGCCATTCGGGCAGGCGGGCGCGGGTGTAGCCGTAGAGGTCCTCGCGCACCGAATTGGTCGGGCTGGTGGTGCCCTCGATATCGACGACGACGGTGGCGATCACGGGGCCGTCAGCAGCTGATCGAGGGTCGGGAAACCCGAGCTGATGGGATCGCCGGTGAAATCGCCGACCCAGCCGTCGGCCTCCTCGAAGAAGCGGATGGCGATGAAATCGGGGCGGGTGCCCATATCGAACCAGTGCAGGGTGCCAGCGGGGACCGAAAGCAGGTCCCCGCCTTCGCATACCGCCGCCACGACCTCGTCACCGAGATGCAGATAGAAGCAGCCGCGTCCGGCCGCGAAGAACCGCACCTCGTCCTCGGCGTGCCGATGTTCGTCGAGGAACTTCGTACGCGCGCCCTCGGCGATCTGCGGCCACTCCGGATTCGCGTCGTCGGGGTGGATGCGGGCGATATCGATATGCTGGTAGCGGCCGGAGGCATTGAGTTCGGCCACCCGGTCGTCGTATTCGGCGAGCAGTTCGTCCGATGCGGTCGCGGTCGCATTGTCCAGCACCGGCCAGCGGTTGAAAGTAATGCCACGGGCGGCCAATTCGGCGCCGATCACCGCATCGTCGGTGGTGCGCAGCAGTACCTTGGCGGCATCGTCGGCGGCCATAACCTGCAACAGCGTCATGATGTCAGTCCAATCTCGCGGATCTCGTTCGGATTGCGTGCTGATCGTTTCGAGCGACCTGCGAGCAATCGCTAGCGGTGAAGGCCTCTCGACGGCCGGTGCGGGCCACTAGCTCGCAGAGGGCCTCGAGGCATTCGGTGCGGTCGCGTGCCTGGGAAAGATTGTCTCCCCATGTCGTGATCCCGTGTCCCGCGATCGCCAATATCGGTGCCGCGGTGGGATTTTCGAGCAGATAGGCCTCTACATCAGCGCCGATGCGTGCGACGTCGGGCCAATTCGGGAAGACGGGCAGGTCCAGGACGGTCGGATAGGTGCCGTCCGGCTGCTTGGCCACCAGACCCTTGATGAGTTCGTAGTCGGCGATCCGCAGGGTGGTCAGTGCGTCCGTCGAGCCGGCGCGCGTCGCGGCGGTCGTCGCGTAGGGCGGATGGATATGGACAACGGCCGCGGCATCGGTGGTGCGGTACACCGCCGTGTGAATTGTGGTCTCCGCCGAAGGTTTCCGCTGCTGATTCGGTGTCGGCGCGGAGTCGGCGATGCGGACGGTCACCATATCCGTGCCGGTCAATTCGCCCTTGGACAAACCACTCCCGGTGATCACCGCGGTATCGCCGGTGCGCACCGAGATATTGCCCGCGGTGCCCGGCATCCAGCCACGCCCGTACAACTCGCGGGCGATATCGGCGATGGCCGCCCCCGGATCACCTTCGGCCAGTTCGGCATTCGTGCCGTGGACGACACCCAGCTCGGTGACGACGGCCGTCACCAACTCCGCGGGCGTCACATCGAACGCCGGATTGAACACCTCGGTGTCGACGGGAGCCGTTGTGGCACCACCGAATCCGGTCACCTCGGCCGCGGCCCGCTGTTCGACGACGATATCGGCACCGGTTGCCATCTTCGGGTCACGCGTCGATTCCGGCGCGACCACGATGAACGGAATGCCATGGTGCTGGGCCGCGATCGCGAGCCCATAGGTGCCGATCTTGTTCGCGACATCGCCATTGGCGGTCACCCGGTCCGCTCCGACCAGCACGCAGTCGACCTGGCCGGTCGCCATCGCCCAGGCAGCCGCCGAATCGATGGTGAGCCGATACGGTATGCCCGCCTCGGCCAGTTCCCAGGCCGTCAGCCGGGCGCCTTGTAGCAGCGGTCGGGTCTCATCGACCAGGACGTTCTCGATCGCGCCGCGCTCTGACAGCACCCGCATCGCCCCGATCGCGGTGCCGAAGGCGCTTGTCGCCAGTCGCCCGGTATTGCAGTGCGTGAGCACCCGCAGCGGCCGGTCCGGGCACAGCCGCTGTACGAGATCGGCGGCATGGGTCGCGGCGGCGCGATTGACCCGGCCGTCCTCGGCCAGCATGGTCAGGGTTTCGGCGAGTACCGCCTCCGCACCGAGCGGCACCTTGGTCAGCACCCGCCGCACCGCCCAGGCCAGATTGACCGCGGTGGGCCGGGCATCCGCGATCCGTGCGGCATCGGCCTCGGCCCGCGCCACATCGACGACACCGTCGGTGGTATGCGCGGCGGTGGCGATGACCACGCCGAACGCCCCGGCGATGCCGATCGCGGGCGCACCACGGATGGCCAGCGTCTTGATGGCGTCGATTACCTGCTCGACCGTGCTGAGTCGCAGTTCACGCGCCTCGTGCGGCAGTTCGCGCTGGTCGATGGTGACCAGCGCACCGTCGTCCCAGATCAGGGAACTGTCGTCCATCAGGTGCATCCTTCGGTCGGGCACGGTCGGGGTGTTGTGCCTGGTCAACGGTATCGGACGGGCGGTGCCGCCGGAAACCCGCACCGGACCGGGCAGCGGCGCATCGTGCGCGCCGTGATCATCCTGCCCACTGGACCGACCCGGCCGCTACCCGCCGGATGTGCCGGGCCGCAACGCATCACTGTGATTACTGATGGGAGTTGCTGTCCGCCAATGACTTCGGTACACCGGTCGCGCCGATCGTCTTCAGCAGCAGCCGATCTCGGTGAGTCCTCGGTCGAGGAAGCGGATCATCCAGTCGAAGAGTTTGCCGGTCGATCCACGTCGCCGGAGATATGCGGGGCCCCGGCTGCGGCGGCCGTACTGTGCCCTGGTCTGCGGAGTGTGATCAGCATGTGCCCGCTGTCCTCGTCCGGATGACGACCTTCCTCGGCGAAGCCCATGGTGGTGTAGAAACCGCGGGCCTTGTGGTTGTTCTCGTAGACGTCGAGGGTAACGCTGTCGTGACGTGCCGCGGCAAACTCCACGAGGACTCGGCCGATGCCGGCACCCTGTGCGTCCGGATGTACGAACAGTCCGCCGATTTCCGAACCGAGCATGCCGAGCAGCGCGACAACCCGGCCGTTGGCGTCCTCGGCCACCCAGTTGTCGGCCTGGACGAGGTATATCTCACGCATCTTGCGCTCCCGCTCGCCACCGCCCTCACCGGGCACGAACGGGTGCGCGATCCGTGATGCGCGCGCCCAGAGGTCGACCACCACATCCTCGTCGGCAGGCCGGTACGGGCGTATACGCCCGACTGTGGCCGCTCGATAATCGGGTCCTGAGAGCACCACCGAATGGTATGCCGTGCCACCCAGGCGACCACGATCGCCTCCAGCACCGGACCAGCCGCGCGCACACCTGCCGATACCCGCCCCCGCCAACAGCGGATACACCACCACCCGCGAGTGCGGCGCCCCGCACCTGCACGGCGTTGGTCCGACCGTCGTGTGGCGGCAAGGACTTCCACGCCTTGCGCGGTGTACCCCTCAGCGTCGCACCGCGCGAGGTGATCGATCGGATCGGCGAATCCGGTTCCGGCAAAGGCGCATTCGGCCGGACCTTGCTCAGTCTGGTGCCCGTGCACGCGGGACAGGCAGAGCGGCGAGGATTTTCGCTGCCCGACTGCCGAACCGGGAGCCGCGTGCCCTGCGCAAGAACGTCGCGTTTGGTGGACCAGGATCTCACCGCGTCACTCGGCCCGCGGCACGGCATCGAGGACACCATCGGCGAACCAGGTGCACCGAGTCGCCACCTGCGCCCCAAGGTGGGCGATCTCCTCGAATCCTTCCGTCTACCACGCGATTACGCGGCGTGACGCCCCGGCGAACTAGCCTGCCTGTTCATCAGCCACGACCTCGCGGTGGTCCACCAGGTGGCCGACCCTGTCGTGGTGCTGTGCCAGGGCACCGTCGTCGAAACCAGACCTGTCGCCGAGGTATCCGCCTCCCCGCGCGCCGACTACACACAGCACCTCCTGGAAGTAGTCCCCATTCCCGATCCCACTCGCCGTATTCCCGACAGCCCAGCGCTACTGCGCCGCGTCGCCTGATCTGCCGCCGCCGTCGAATGATTGCCGCGCCGTTCGATTCGCTTCGATGGGCACGCAGAATTTCTGCGGCAAAAGGCAAGTCGCCGAGGCGTGGCCATCGGCGGTGAAATTCGACGCGTTCGAAAGAGTGCGTCAAATTTTGCGGATCGATCGGCCGGAATGTATTGCCGTGAATAGTTTCCCAACGGCTCCGAATCGGGCGACCGGGGCGAAACGAACCGGGCCGCGCGCAACCGGGCCGCCGGTTCGCGCATGGGAACCGGCGGCCCGTTTCAGATCAGTGCTGTCCGCTTCGGCGCTGGTCAGCGCCTCGCCGGTCCGAGCCCTGGCCGCGCTGATCATTGTCCATGCGGTCGCGGTCGCCGGCCGGGCCGGATCGGTTCATGCCCTGGTCCTGGCGCTGCTGTTGCTGCTGCCGTTCCATCGGTTTGGGCATTTTCTTAGGCGTTTTCTTCGACTTTTCAGCCATCTCCACTCGGTCCTTTCCGAAGTGTTGTTGTATTCGCCTAACCATCACACAATAGCGAGCGGACATCATCAGTGGAAGAAGAATTTCGATTCTTACATCTGGAGCGGGAGGAATTCGACGAGGTCGTCGTCGGTGGCCTCGGCGGGGACGACGACCAGACCATCACGGTCGACCAGGCCGCCCAGATGGGTGGTGCGGACCTGTGGATCGCCCAGCCAACCGCCGTAGGGGGCGAGCCGGGCCGCGACGATGCGGGGCACGGGCCCGGAGATCATGCTCGCATTGCGCAGTGGCCCGATCATCGGTCGAAGCTGATGGCTGCCGGTTCGGCCTTCGATGAGTGCTGGGGACAGGGCCATCAGCACCGCAACGGCCGCGAACGGGTTTCCCGGTAGACCGAGAATGGTTGTACCGCTGGATAATTCGGCAACAATGGTGGAGCCTCCCGGGCGCAATTTCAAGCGGTGCACCAGGATTCGGGCCTCGGCACGGGCGATCGCGGCACGCAACTGGTCCGCGGCACCGCCGCCGGTAGCGCCGACGATCACCAGCAGATCGCAATCGTGCGCCGCACCGAGCACCTCGTCGAAACCGCGCGGAGTATCGCGCAGGTGGACCTGATCGATTGCGCGAATTCCGTACCAGGACAGTACATCCGGCAGAATCGGTCCGATCGAGTCGCGGGTCTGACCGGTCTGCAGCGGGCCGGCGCTGCGGATCTCGTCGCCGGTCATGACGATGCGGGCCCGCACCGGGCCGCGCACCACCGCCTCGGTCACCTCCACACTGGCCGCGGCGGAGATCAGCGCCGCCGTGACCGGGGTGCCCTCGGACGCAACGAGATCGCCCGGATTCCGGTCCTCCCCGCGACGGCGAATATCCATGCGCACGGGGGAATCCTCGTGCTGATACAGCATTTCGTCATCGATCCGCGCGAATTCGTCACGGAGCACCCGCGTGGTTCCGTCGGGCACATGTGCGCCGGTGGCGATCCGCACCGCCTCACCCGGCAGCAGCCCGACCGGCCGCCGACCGCCCGCGAAGCCGATATCGCGCCGCAATCGCCACGGTCCGTCACCGGCGACCGCGTATCCGTCCATGGCGGAGACATCGAAGCGCGGCAGTGGTCCGACCGCCGTCAGCGGTGCGGCGAGCGCGGCACCGCGCACCGAACTCAATTCGGTCCGATACTCGGTGAGTCGAGAGATGTTGGTACGCAGGATATCCCGTGCCTCGTCGAGCAGCGGCGGCGTTGCGGTAGCCGGCACCGTCGGTGTGCGACGAGCCGCTCCGACGGTGCCGGCATCCCAAGCCATCCTGGCCCGGCGCACCTGCTCCTCGGTATCGCAGTCGGCGATACCGGCCATGGTGACGGTGACCGTATCGGCCGGGATCAGCGCCTTCATCGGCTGATTGATCAGCGAATCCAGCCGCTGCAACGCCTCCGCCAGTGCTTTGCGCCGCCACACGCCGATCAGATACTGCGGCCGACCGGATTCGTCGGCCGCGAACACCGCGTCCGCACCGGATTCGGTGCCGTGCCGAATCAACTCCCGCACTGTCGTCTGCGACAGGAACGGCAGATCTGCCGCGAGCACCACCACCAGCGGGGCGGCGGTCGGTCCGAGCGCGCGCAATCCGGCCCCCACCGCGGCGACCGGACCCGAACCCGGCGGCACCTCACGCACCTGCACGATCCGCGCGTCCAATTCGGGCCGCTGCGGTCCGACCACCACGGTGCGCGCACACGACGTCACCGCTGCCAGGGCTGCCTCGAGCATGGATCGACCGCCGATGACAATGGCGGGCTTATCGACGCCCCCCATGCGGCTGGCGCGTCCGCCCGCGAGCACGATCGCGTCGGCCGTGATCACCGGTCAGCGCTCGGCGCGAGAGAGGGCATGGCCGACATGCTAATTCGTCGGCTGTACAGATCCGGGGATGGCGGTCCGGTTCCAGCGGTCGATGGACTAGACCGTCGAATAGTCCGAGGCCGTTCGGAGCAGACAGAACTCATTGGTCTCCGGATCCGCGAGCACCAGACCGGGCGTGCCGCCGACATCGTTCGTGTCGACCTGGGTCGCGCCCGCCGCGCGTAGTCTGGCTACCTCGGCGGCCGGATCATCGGTGGGGAAGGACGCCAGGTCCAGGTGCAGCCGGTTGCGGCCGCGCTTGACATCCGGGGTGCGGACGAACTCCAGCCAGGAACCGAGCCCCGTCGCCGAACGGAGCCCGGCCACCTGCGCGCTGCCGTGGGCGATCGGCCAGCCGGAGGCGGTGGACCAGAACTCGGCGAGCCGTACCGGATCGTGGGTATCGATCACGATGGCGGCGACCGCGCCGGTATCCACGTACTCCTCGCGCGGTTCCAGCACGCAGAACTCGTTGCCCTCCGGATCGGCGAGCACCACCCACGGCACCGCGCCCTGGCCGATATCGATGTGCCGGGCGCCGAGCGCCAGTGCCCGGTCGACCAGCACTCGCTGATGATCGAGCGAGCGACTGGCCAGATCCAGATGTATCCGGTTTTTGCTGTCCTTGGCGCGCGTCGTGGGCAGGAAGGTCAGGGCCAGCTCGAGACCGTCCGGATCGGGCGCCGCCACATCGGTCTCGTCGGTGCGGTCGATCGTCACCGCCCAGCCCAGCAACTCGGCCCAGAAATCCGCGACGATCCGGGGCCGGTCCGCATCGAAGACGACACATGCCAGGCGGGTGGACATAATTCAACGTTAACCGTCGATCGACGGCGGCGGGGCCGTTTACGAGAGCGGAAAACGCGCGGCGCGCAGGTCGACTCGGCCGTCGCGGATCGGCACGCCCTCGGCGGCCAGCAGGCGCAACTGACGCTCGGCCAGATGCGCGGCGGGCTTACCGCCCGCACCGATCACCCGATGCCACGGCAGATCGGCGGCGTCGGTGCGCATGATCCAGCCGACCGTGCGCGGGGTGGACAATCCGGCCGCCGCGGCGATATCGCCGTAGGTGACGACCCGGCCCGCCGGCACGGTCGCGACCAGCTCCCGCACCCGCTCGACCTCGGCCTCGGTGGTGGCCATCCGACTACAGCACCGATCGGATCAGCGACGCGGTCTCGGCCGGCCGGGCCTGGGCGACCATATGGTCGCAGTCCCACTCGAGCATGGTCAGATTCTCGCCGAGGTGCGCGGTGAGCGCGGCGCGGAACTCCGGGGTGACGTACGGCGGCACCACCTTCATCGCCTGCACCAGGATCGTCGGCAGGTCCGCGGGCGGCAGCACATAGTGCCGGGCCAGCTGACCCCAATAGGAATTGACGGCGGGCAGGCTGACCCGCCAGCCGACCCGGCCGTCGGCGGTAGGCATCAGATGTTCGGTGAGCTCAGCCTCGAGCAGGCGCGGCTCCACCTCGCCCCAGCCGGTCGCGATCTTGTCCTGGCGCGCGTGTTCGACCGTGTCGTAGTCCGGTGAGGCCAGGCTGGACAGTGCGATGTCCACTAGGCGCTCCGGCTCCAGCGCGATCGCCGAATCGAGCAGGATCAGCTTGCGCACCAGGTCCGGATGCTGACGCACCAGGTGCAGCGCACAGGCACCGCCGAAGGAGTGCGCGACGACGACCACCGGTTCATCGGTCTCCGCGGCGAGCAGTTCGACCAGATCCGCGACGATGGTCTCGAAGTTCCATGGCGGCAACGAGGTCGAGCGACCGTGTCCGCGCAGGTCCGGGGCGATTATCCGGACATCGGGCAGATGTCGGGTGGCCAGTTCCTCCCAGCGTTTGCCGTGCCCGGTGACACCGTGCAGGGCCAGAACTTTCGGCCCGTCGGCAGGTCCGAACCGATACACATGCAGAGACGACACAGTTCTCATAGTGACGTATATCGAAATCCGTCGCAGATCGAGGCGTGTGTCGGACCTCACCGATCGGTGAATCTCCTGCGTGCCGTGTCGGACGTGTCTGTTGCAATAGCCCGCGTGGTGCGATCGGATAGCGCGGTGCGACTTGTTCGCCGGAACGTGGCGGCGCCCCCGGCTCGGACCTGGGGTGCCGATGTCCGCATGCTGTTCGATGCCGCGGCGACGGTCGGCCCGATTCGGCCGGACTGGCGGCCCTGGCAGGTGCTCGGCGGACCCGGAACCGGCAAGACCGCACTGCTCATCGAGCTGGCCGCCGAGCGCATCGCCGCGAGTGCCGATCCGGAATCGGTGCTGGTACTGACCCATTCGAAGCAGGCGGCGAGTACGGTCCGCGATGCCATTACCGCCCGGCTGACCGCTCCCGACGCTGCCGAGGGCGGGGTACCCGGTGCCACCAGGGAACCGCTGGTGCGCACTGTGCACTCCTACGCGTTCTCGGTATTGCGCAGACATGCGAGCGCACACGGCAATCCGCCGCCGCGATTGCTGACCGGTGCCGAGCAGGATGCCGAGCTGCGGGAAATGCTGCGTGGCGACCTGATCGATATCGCGGCCGGGGCGAGTGACCTGTGGCCGGAACAGCTGCAACCCGCGCTCGGCCTCGGTGGATTCGCCGAGCAGTTGCGCGATCTCATGCTGCGGGCTACCGAACGCGGTCTCGGACCCGAGGATCTGGTGCGGCTCGGCCGCGAGCACGGTCGACCGGTTTGGGTGGCGGCGGGCAGATTCGCGGTCCGATACGAGCAGTCGATGCTGCTGCGCTGGTCGGTCGGGGTGGAGGCGCCCGAGGCGACCGCACCCGCGCTGGATGCGGCCGAACTCGTCGGAGCCGCCCTGGACGCGCTGGCCGGTGATGCCGATCTGCTTGCCGCGGAACGGAATCGGATCCGATACCTGCTGGTCGACGATGCCCAGCACCTGGATCCGCAGGCCGCGCTGCTGGTGCGGGTGCTGGGTACGGCCGCACATACGGCGGTCGTAGCGGGCGATCCGGATCAGGGGGTATTCGCCTTCCGTGGTGCGGATTCCCGCTTTGTCGCGGAACTGCCCGCCTCGGATGGACAGCGAATCGTCCTGCGGGACAATCACCGATCGGGTGGCGCGGTGGAACTGGCCCTCGCGCGGATCGCGGCCAAGTTGCCAGGCAGTGCGCCACAACGCTTTTCGGCACCCGATCACGCCGTGGCGCCGAAGGACGACGACACCGAGGTGCGCGTGCGGGTGCTGGCCACCCCGGCGAAGGAGGCGGCCCTGATCGCCGACCATTTGCGCCGCGCTCACCTCACCGATGGTGTGCCATGGTCGCGAATGGCGGTGATCGTCCGGTCGGTGCCGTTGTCACTGGCTCCATTGCGCCGCGCCCTCTTGGCGGCCGGAGTACCCGTGCAACAGCCCGCGCTCGACGCGCCATTGGCTCGACGGCGCGGCGCGGCCTGGATGCTGCTCGCGTTGCGCGCGCTGCTCGCGGAGGATGCGCAGCGACGTGGGCGGCGGCGTTCGGCCGAGGCGATGTTCTCGGCCGAGGACGCGTTGGATCTGCTGGCCGGACCGCTCGGTGGCGCGGATCAGATCACCCTGCGGCGGTTGCGTCGCGGTATCCGGCGCAGTGTGCTGGAGTCCGCACGCCGCGAAATCAAGGCCGAACGGGCCCGCGCGAGTTCCGCGTCTGGTGCTGAACTGGATTGGGCCGCTGAGGGTTTACCCACGGATGAGGAGGGGTTCGCGCCGGACGAGGAAGACTTCGAGCTCGGCGCGGACCGCTCCGAACGGAATGTGACGACGGCCGAGCGGAATATCAGCCAGGTCGAACGGATCGCCGACGATGCCGATTGGTACGGCATCGAGCCGGAGTTCAGTAGTCGAGATATGGAATGGCAGCGCGACCCTCCCGAATCGGCCGTCGACGATTCCGAGCTGGATAGCGCTGACTCCGAACAGGGGAGTGCGGCACATCGACGTTCAGACGCCGCAGGGCGAGGTCGGGGCGATGCCGGGCTGGCCGCAGCCGAGTGGGGCGCGGATGATGACGCCAACCGAGGCGGTGGTGACGGTGAAAGGGGCGCAGACCAGACCGAACTGGTCGCGAGTGTGGACGCCTCCGAGCGGAACTCACTGCGAACCGAACAAGGTGGGGCGGATAAGCGGAGCAGCGACGATCCGAAAGGGGACGCATCAGCACCCGAACCAGACGGCCGCGATGCCCAATGGCGCGCGTATGTCGACAAATCCTCTGCGGAGGTGCTGCGTGATCTGCTGGTCGGCGCAATCGATCGGCGAATCATGGATCGGCTCACCGATGTCGAGGCGGCGCCGCTGAAGCGGGTGTTCGACGCGCTCGGTCGAGCCGGCAAGGCTCGGCGGCGCGGTGCCGGTCTCGAGGATGTGCTGTGGGCGCTGTGGACCGGGTCGCGGCTGGAGCGGCGGTGGGTGGCGCAGTCCGAACGCGGTGGGGCGGTAGGCATGCAGGCCGATCGTGATCTCGATGCCGCCGTCGGATTATTCGATGCCGCGGCCGCCTATGTGGATCGGCTGCCACGCGCGAGCATCGAAGGATTTGTCGAATTCCTTGTGCAGCAAGAGATTCCGCATGACACTAGATCGCTGACCGCGGCCGGGGAGGCGGTCGCGCTGCTCAGCGCGCACGCGTCCGCGGGCCGGGAGTGGGATGTGGTCGCAGTTGCCGCTGTGCAGGAGGGCATTTGGCCGAATCCGCGCCCGCGCGGCACCCTGTTGCAGACCGAGGATCTGGTCGATCTCACCGCGGGCATCGTCGACGCGGGTGCGGTGGTGAGCCGTGCGGCCCCGATCATGGCCGAGGAACGCAGACTGCTGTTGGTCGCGTGCAGCCGGGCCCGGCGGTCGCTGCTGGTCACCGCCGTGGAATCGGTATCGGGCGAACGCGATCTCGTACCCTCCCGTTTTCTGGCCGAACTCCTCGGCCACGATGGCGACAGCGAACCCGGCGCGCTCCCGGTCGCCGATCCGGGCCGCGCCCTGGTCATGCATGCGCTGGTGGCCGAATTGCGCGGTGTGGTCTGCGATTCCGAGGCCGAACCGGAGCGCCGACGCCGCGCCGCCCACCAACTCGCCCGTTTGGCACATGCCGGGGTGCCCGGTACCCATCCCGACGAGTGGTATGGCACGGCCGATCTCAGCTCGTCGCGTTCACTCTGGGATGACGACGACACCGCGGTTGCCCTGTCCCCGTCCACGGTCGAGCTGCTGCGCACCTGCCCACTGCGCTGGGCGCTGGAACGACATGGTGGCACCGACGGCGACAACCCGCACGCCGTCAAGGGCAATCTGGTCCACACGCTCGTCCAGGCCCTGGCGGGCAAGGTGCCGGAATCGCAGGTCCACGCGGCATTGGACAAGGCATGGCAGGCCGTCGATCCAGGCACCGGCTGGCATTCCCGTCAAGAATTGCGTCGGACCGAGGCCATGCTGGAGACCTTCATGGCCTGGGTGCGCAATACCCGCGGTGAATTGACCCAGGCCGGGGTGGAGGTCCCGGTCGACTGCGTACTGCCGCCGCGGACGGAAGACGAACGCGCCGTACGGATTCGCGGGCGGGTCGATCGACTGGAGCGCGATGCCTTCGGCCGGTTCGTCATTGTCGATGTGAAGACCGGGAAGTCGCCGGTCACCAAACAGGCTGCCGCCGACCACGCTCAGCTCGCGACCTACCAGGTGGCCGCCGCCGCGGGCGCGCTCGCCAGCACCGTGGACGATGCCGCGGAATCCGATACCGCCGCCGGGGAATCCGCCGAACCCGGTGGCGCGCGACTGGTCTATGTCGCCAAGCCGAGCAGCAAGGAAGGCGCCACCCAGCGCATGCAGCCCGCGCTCGATGCCGAGGCCCTCGATAAATGGCGGGGCACGATTCATGATGCCGCGGCCGCCACCCAGGGCCCTAGCTACCTCGCCATGCGCAACGATGGCTGTAGGCACTGTTCGGTTGCGGGCAGCTGCCCCGTCCAGGACACCGGAAGGCAGGTGACCGACGAATGAGCGGCGCCGTATCGCCGAACCGGCTCGCGGAGGCGCTGGGCCTCCCACCCCCCACCGCGGAGCAGGCCGCGGTCATTGCGGCCCCACCTGGACCGACCCTGGTGGTAGCCGGTGCGGGCGCGGGCAAAACCGAGACCATGGCCGCCCGCGTGGTGTGGATGGTCGCGAATCGTCTCGTCCTGCCCGATGAGGTACTCGGCCTGACCTTCACTCGAAAAGCCGCCCAGCAGTTGACCTCCCGCATCCGCACCCGGCTGGCCCGGCTGGCGGGTTCGCCGCTGCTGCGCGACATCGACACCGACGGTGAGTTGCGCGCCCAACTCTCCGGCGCCGAACCCGAGATCAGCACCTACCATTCGTATGCGGGCCGCCTGCTCACCCAGCACGGCCTGCTGCTGCCCGTGGAACCCGCCGCGACACTGCTGACCGAAACCCAGCTGTGGCAGCTAGCCCACCAGGTGGTCCGCAACTGGGACGGCGACCTCGACACCGACCGCACCCCGGTCTCGGTCACCGAGGCCGTCCTCGCGCTGTCCGGCCAACTCGCCGAACATCTGGTGGAACCCGAACAACTCGCCGAGGCCCACACCGAACTCGAGAAACTGGTGCACACCTTGCCCGCGGGCCCACGTCAACGCGGCGGGCCGAGCCAGGCTCTGCAGAACATCGTCCAAGTGCAACGCGAACGCGTCGCCCTGCTGCCCCTGGTCAAACAGCTCGCCGAGGCGTTACGCGGCCGAGGCGCACTGGATTTCGGCGCCCAAATGTCGCTGGCCGCCCGTCTCGCCGCCGAACATCCCGAGGTCGCCGCCGCCGAACGTGCCCGCTTCCGCCTGGTCCTGCTCGACGAGTACCAGGACACCGGCCACGCTCAACGCATCCTGCTCGCCGCGCTGTTCGGCGGATTGTCCCCGCAACCGCACGTCAAGCGATCACGAGAATCCGCCGACACACCGAAGTCGAGTGAGCATGTTGGGGATTCCGGCGGGCCGGATCTCGACGCTCAGGGGATTCAGTCGGATGCCGAGCACAGCACAGCGAGCCGCGCCGGACAGCGTTTGGCGGTCACCGCGGTCGGTGACCCGATGCAATCGATCTATGGCTGGCGCGGCGCATCCGCCGCCAACCTGCCCAGGTTCGCCACCGATTTCCCCAGCGCCCCAGGCATTCCCGCGCCGATCCTGCCGCTGCTGACCAGCTGGCGCAACCCGCCGGAGGCGCTGGCCCTGGCGAATCTTGTCGCCGAACCATTGCGTCGCAATGCTATCGACAGCGGCGGCGTAACCGTCGATGCTCTACGCGCTAAACCCGATGCCGAATCCGGCATCGTCGCGCTGGCGCTCACCGAAACCGTTGCCGACGAACGGGATTGGGTGGCGGACCGGATCGCGGCGGAATGGGCGACCAAACGCGAGGCAGCGGAGCCGCCACCGACCTCGGCCGTATTGGTGCGACGCAATGCCGATGCCGCTCCGCTCGCGGAAGCCCTACGCGAACAAGGACTTCCGGTGGAAATCGTCGGCCTCGGCGGCCTGCTCGCCACCCCGGAGGTCGCCGATATCGTCGCGACGCTGCGGCTCATCGCCGAACCCGGTGCGGGCAGCGCGGCCATGCGGATTCTCACCGGTGCCCGCTGGCGCATCGGTGTCGCGGACCTCGCCGCGCTCGCCCGCCGCGCCCGGGATTTGTCGATCAGCCGTCTGCACGGCAATGAAGTCGATGAAATCACCGATTCGACCGCACTGGCGGAGGCGCTGCGCGAGGTGGCGCCCGAACCGGCCGAACAGGCGGGGCTAGCCGACGCGATCGCCGATCCTGGCCCGCCGGAACAGTATTCGGAGTCGGGATGTAAGCGCATCGTCACCTTGGGCCGGGAACTGGCCGCATTGCGTGAGCGCAGTGGTCAACCGCTCGCCGAACTGGTCGCGGATGTGGAACGCACCATCGGCGTCGGTGTGGAAACTCAGGCCCGCCGCGCCATGCTCGGCGCCGGTGCCGGACGCGAACATCTGGATGCCTTCGCCGAGGTGGTCGCCGGTTACGCCAGCGATCCCGGCGCCTCGCTCGGCGGCCTGCTCGCCTTCCTGGCCGCCGCCGAATCTGTCGAAAACGGCCTGGAACCGGGCGAAGTCGAAGTCGCGCGGGACCGTGTCCAGGTGCTGACCGTACACGCGGCCAAGGGTCTGGAGTGGGAGATCGTCGCGGTACCGCACGTGACCCGCGGCGTCTTCCCGTCCGGCGCGGCCTCGGGCACCTGGCTCGGTGCACTCGCCGAACTCCCCACCTCCCTGCGCGGTGACCGCAGACAGGAGGATGCCGCCGAGGGCGTCCCCGTACTCGACCTCGCCGACCTCTACGATCGCGCCGATCTGGAGCGGGCGATCAAGTCCCATAAGGAATCCCTGGACCGCCGCCGCATCGACGAAGACCGCCGCCTGTTCTATGTCGCCCTCACCAGAACCGAACGCGTCCTGTTCGTTTCCGCCCACCACTGGGCCGAAACCGGCACCGCGCCGAAGGGGCCATCGGATTTCCTCCTGGAACTCAAACACGCCAGCGAGGCCCCCGATAGCCCGGCCAATGGCGCGGTCACCTTCGACCGCTGGGACGACGCCCCCGATGTCGATGCCGTCAACCCCTTCACCGACAACCCCGCAACCGCCGAGTGGCCCCGCGACCCGCTCGGCAACCGCCGCCGCCCGATTGAACAGGGGGCGTCCCTGGTCCGCGCCGCCCTCGCCGAACTTACCGCACAACCTGGCACCGGCGGCACTGCGATGGACCGCATGGCCCGAACAGCACCCAACGACAAGGCAACTGCCCCAGTCGATTTCGTGGACCGCGCGCCCCATGACATCGACATGACACCGACTGTAGCCCCTGCCACCGACAACTTTGCCGACCCGAAAACAACAACCGCTCGGTCCGCTGAGCCCGCTGCGGTCGCGCTCTCGGCCGACCCGTATGCGGATGTCCCTCCACCCGGTCTTCCCGATGTGCCCGGACCGTTTGACGATGTCTACGAACCGTCCGCGCGCTTCCCGGATGTGCCGGATCCGCAGGACCCGGATAGCTTTTCGCGGCCTGCACGCGGCTTCGACTCGAATTTCGACGAGTTCGAGCCACCTTTCGAGGTCTTCGAACCGCCCTTCGACCACGTCGAACTACCCCCGGACGAGTACGGCGCAGCGATCTCCGAACCCACACTGCCCCACGATCATTCCCCCGACCCCGACGACCCCGACGGTTGGGCCGCCGATGTCGACGCCCTCCTCGCCGAATTCGAAGCCGACCAAGCCATTGCCGAGGAAGTCGAACTCCCCGGCCAGATCGCCGCGACCGCCCTCGTCGAAATGCGCGCCGACCCAGCTGAACTCGCCGCCCGCCTGCGCCGCCCACTGCCCTTCCCGCCGAATCCGCTGGCCCGCCGCGGCACCGCCTTCCACGCCTGGGTGCAGCGCTGGTTCGCCGCCGATCGGTTGCTCGGCTTCGACGAACTTCCCGGCGCGGCCGACAGCTCGGCCGCCGACGCGGGCCTGGACACCGAGCTGGTCACCATGCAGGAGTCCTTTCTCAACTCATCGTGGGCCCATCGCAGCCCGCTCGAGGTGGAGATCCCCTTCGAAACCTCCATCGCGGGCACGGTGATCCGCGGCCGGATGGACGCGGTCTTCGCCGAACCCGGCGGCGGTTGGATCGTGGTCGACTGGAAAACCGGTGCCGAGCCCGCACCCGCCGACGAGCCCGCGGTCGCCATGCAGCTGGCCGTCTACCGACTGGCCTGGGCCAGGTTGATGGCGGCGCGCGACCACGGCACCGAAGCGGAAATGCTCGAACGCATCGGCGCCGCATTCCATTACGTGCGCACTGGACGCACCATCGCGCCTGCCGAATTACCCGGCCCGGACGAATTGGCCGAGCTCATCCGGAATGCGGCGCCGACGCCCCTGGAATGATCCAGAGATTCACCAACCGTTCGCCTCGGGGCCGAGCGTCGCCGGCGGAACCCGGTAGGCTGCCGTGCGTGCCCGAGGGACAAGCAACGCCGGAGACGGCCGACGCCGTGGGATCGGCGAGCACAGTGGCGGCGGGTGCGTCCGGTGTTCGGTGATCGCGCGCGCAGTGTCGGACTGTCCAGTCGGCCGGATTTCGCATTGGTCGGGGTGCTGCGCATCCCCGAAATCCAGACCAGCCCAGGGGCTTCGCTGGTACGCCGGGTGCTCTTCGCGATCGGCCTGCTGTTCGCCGCGACGCTGGTGGTGTACTTCGGGCGCGGTGGCTACCACGACAATTCCGGTGACGAGCTGTCGTTCCTCGACGCCCTCTACTACGCGACGGTATCGCTGTCGACCACCGGCTACGGCGATATCACGCCGGTGACCCCGGAGGCCAGGCTGGCCAATATCGTCATCATCACCCCGCTGCGCGTGCTTTTCCTCATCGTGCTCGTTGGTACCACCATCAGCGTGCTCACCGAGCGCTCCCGGCAGGCATTCAAGATTCAGCGTTGGAGGCGCAGCGTGCGTAATCACACCGTGGTCGTCGGGTACGGGACGAAGGGCCGCACCGCGATCGATGCGATGCTCGGCGACGGCATACAGCCCGCCGACATCGTCGTGGTCGACACCGATGCGGTGACGCTGGAGGCGGCGGCGAATGTGGGCCTGGTGACGGTGCACGGTTCGGCCACCCAGTCCGATGTGCTCCGGTTGGCCGCTGTGCAGCGGGCCGCCTCGATCGTGGTCGCCACCAACCGCGACGACACCGCCGTCCTGGTGAGTCTCACGGCGCGCGAACTCAATAAGAGCGCCAAGATCGTGGTCGCCATTCGCGAGGCCGAGAACACCCATCTGCTGCGCCAGTCCGGTGCCGATTCGGTGGTCGTCTCCTCCGAGACCGCGGGCCGGCTGCTCGGCATCGCAACCACTACCCCGACCGTCGTGGAGATGATCGAGGATCTGCTGACTCCCGAAGAGGGCTTCGCGGTCGCCGAACGCGATGTGGAACCGTCCGAGGTGGGCGGCTCTCCGCGCCATCTCGGCGATATCGTGCTCGGCGTGGTGCGCGACGGTGAGTTGATCCGGGTGGGGCAGGCCGAGGTGGACGCGCTGGAAGCGACCGACAAGCTGCTCTACATCCGGCACGCACGCCGGTGATAATGGCGCGATAGTCTCGAACCGTGGCCTCTGGATTTCAGCTCAATGGTGTTCCATTGCTTTCGCGTTCAGTGCTCGACCGGGCCGAGGAGATCCGGGCCGACGAACAGGCGCTGAAGGAGGGCTGGGCCGAGGCCGAGTTGCTCCGCATCAATTCGCGCGGGCAGTTCCGCTTCGAAGACGGTGCGCTGGTGCTGGCACCGGCGATCGACCTGTCCGCCGAGCCGAATCCGGCCGCGGTATTCCTCGGCATCCACGGCGGCAAACATGTGTGGGCGGTGCGGGATGTCGAACTGCAGGGCACGCTGACCGATCTGCGCGCCATGGCGGGCGGTCTCGATGATCTGACCGCTGACCTGCTCACCTCCGCCATGGCCCTGCTGAACTGGCACGACAAGGCCGGATTCGATGCTGCCGACGGCACCACGTCCGTGGCGACCAAGGGTGGTTGGTCACGGGTCACCGAGAACGGCCGCGAAGAGTTCCCGCGGCTCGATCCAGCGGTCATCTGCCTGATCCACGATGGCGGAGACCGGGTGCTGCTGGCCCGCCAGCACACCTGGCCGACGACGCTGTTCTCGCTGCTCGCCGGATTCGTGGAGGCGGGGGAGTCGCTGGAGCGGTGCGTCGAGCGCGAGATGCGTGAGGAGGTCGGCCTCGACGTGCGCGACATCGCCTACCTGGGCAGCCAGCCGTGGCCATTCCCGCGCTCGCTCATGCTCGGCTTCGCCGCCATCGCGGATCCCGATCAGCCGCTGACCTTTTCGGATGGCGAGATCGCCGAGGCCTACTGGTACACCCGGGCCGAGGTGCGCGAAGCCCTGGCCGTCGGTGACTGGTCCGCGCAGAACCAGGGCGCGCGGCTATTGCTGCCGGGTTCGATCTCCATCGCGCGCACCATCGTGGAGTCCTGGGCCGCGCTCTGATCGAAGACATGCGAGAGTTCCGTGCGGGTCGATCGGTCCGCACGGAACTTTCGCAGTCTGATCAGGCGAGCGCGGCCAACGTCTGTTTGACCGTGGCCAGCGACGGATTCGTCGCCGTGGACCCATCCGCGAACTTCACTGTCGGCACCACATGGTTGCCGCCGTTCACACTGCCGACGAACTCGGCCGATGCGGGATCCTCTTCGATGTCGATCTCGACATAGCTGATACCGGACTCCTCCAACTGCTTCTTCAGTCGTCGGCAGTAGCCGCACCAGGTGGTCGAGTACATCGTCAAGGCGGGGGTCACGTCACTCACGGACCGTTCAACATTTGACGGCCCGATCCTGTTCCATCGGACTTGCGCAGAATTTAATATGCGCGCATACTAAATCCATGACAACGATCGCCACCGCACAAGCCACCTCGACCGCGGCACCCGCCGCCTTCTTCGCCAAGTGGGCCGATATGGCCACCTGGCCGGAATGGAACAACGACACCGAATGGGTCCGCCTGGACGGCCCGTTCGCGCAAGGTGCCTCCGGCACCTTGAAGCCGAAGGGTGGTCCCGAGGTGCCGTTCATCGTGGAGCGGCTCTCCGATCGCGAATTCGTCGACGTCTCCAAGCTCATCGGCGCCCGCCTGATCTTCGACCACCAGGTCGCCAGCGACGCGGAGGGCACAACGGTGACGGTGACCGTCTCGATCGAGGGACCGCTGCGCTGGTTCTGGACCAAGGTGCTCGGCGCGGACCTGGCCAAGTCGGTCGAGCCCGATCTGCGTGCGCTCGTTGCCGCGGCCGAGGCGGTGCTCGTATGAAGTACTGGCTGGGTGTGGTTTCCCTGGAGCATGTGCGTCGCGGTGTCGAACTCGGCATCGCCCAGGTCAACCACGGTAAGCGGACACCGCTCGAGCGCATGCGTCCCGGCGACGGATTCCTTTATTACTCGCCGCGCGCGGGCATGCGCAGCGGTGCGCCGATCCGGTCCTTCACCGCCATCGGCACCATCGACGACCGGCCGGTCTGGCAGGCGGATCCACGGGATGGCGGCTGCTTCCAGCCGTGGCGGCGCGCGGTGCACTATCGGACCGATGCTCGCGAGATCCCCATCGACGACCTGCGCGACCAACTGGATCTCACCAGCACGTCGAATTGGGGCATGGTGCTGCGCCGCGGGCTGGTCGAACTGACCGCGCACGATTTCGCCGTGATCGCACAAGCAATGATCGACGAACCAGTGGTAAGGGAGGCAGATGAGTGAGGACAGTGGCCTGCGCAGCCGATTCGCCGAGTCGGACGAAAGTCCGGGCCTCTTGCTCTGGCAGGTGACCAATCGCTGGCAGGCCGCTCAGCGCGCGGCACTTGCCGCCTACGAGCTCACCCACGTGCAGTTCGTCCTCTTGGCCGCGCTGACCTACCTCGCTGCCGGCCGGGATGAACCGGTCATGCAACGCGATCTGGCCGCCCACGCCGCCACCGACCCGATGATGACCTCCCAGGTGCTGCGCGCGCTCGAGCAGAAGGGGCTGCTCGAGCGCCGCGACCATCCGCACGACCGCAGGGCCAAGGCCCTCGTCCCCACCGAAGACGGTGTGGCACTGGCGAATCGGGCGATTGTCGCGGTCGAGAACTGCGATCACGAATTCTTCGCCCCGCTCGACGGCGATACGCGTGCATTCGCCGGCGCGCTGCGCCGCCTGCGCGATCGCTAGTGGCGCGACCGAGCCCGCGAAACGGTGCGAATCCGATCCGAACCGGATCCCTTGGGGCCCGACTTGTCGGCGGACACTGCCATGATGTGTGTCGTGTCGGCAACCAGTACGAGCGAGCCCACCCGCCCGGAGTTGGCTGATGCTTCAGCCGGGGGGCTTGACCCCGAACAAGCCGCGGCTGTCCGCGCGCCCCGGGGTCCGGTCTGTGTGCTCGCGGGTGCCGGTACCGGCAAAACCAGGACCATCACCTATCGCATCGCGCACTTGGTTTCCGCCGGACACGTCAAGGCCGACCAAGTGCTCGCGGTGACGTTCACGGCGCGCGCGGCGGGGGAGATGCGCGGCCGCCTGCGTGCGCTCGGACTCGGCGGCGCGGCCAATCAGGTGCAGGCCCGCACCTTCCACGCGGCTGCGCTGCGCCAGCTCAAGTACTTCTGGCCGCAGGTCGTCGGCGATGTGCCATGGCAGTTGCTCGATCGCAAATTCCCGATCGTGGCGCAGGCCGCTCATCAGGCCGGATTGCCTTCGCACACCGAGGCCGTCCGCGATCTGCTCACCGAAATCGAATGGGCGAAGGCCACTCTCATCGCGCCGGAGGACTATCCGGCGGCCATGGCCAAACACCGCCGCGAGCCGCCCTATGACCCGATGCGGGTCGCGGCGGCCTACAGCGGCTACGAAAAGTTGAAGGCCACAGCGGACGGTCTGCTGCTCGACTTCGACGATCTACTGCTGCACACCGCCGCCGCGTTGGAGGACTATCCGTCCGTGGCCGACGAATTCCGCGGGCGCTACCGCAGTTTCGTGGTCGACGAATATCAGGACGTCACGCCATTGCAGCAGCGGGTGCTCGATGCCTGGCTCGGCGACCGTGACGATCTGACCGTGGTCGGCGACGCGAACCAGACGATCTACTCGTTCACCGGTGCGACCCCGAGCTATCTGCTGGACTTCTCCCGCCGCTTTCCGGAGGCGACGGTGGTCCGGCTGGAACGCGACTATCGCTCGACACCGCAGGTGGTCTCGTTGGCCAACCGGGTGATCGGCGCCGCGCGGGGGCGCATTGCGGGCACCCGGCTGCAACTGGTCGGCCAGCGCGACGACGGCCCGGAACCGATTTTCGCCGAATTCGACGACGGCCCGGCCGAGGCCGATGCGGTCGCGCGGTCGATCAAGAAGCTGATCGCCGCGGGCACACCAGCCGCCGAGATCGCGGTGCTCTATCGGATCAATGCGCAGTCCGAGGCCTACGAACAGGCGCTGACCGAACTCGGCCTTCCCTATCAGGTCCGCGGTGGCGAGGGTTTTTTCACGCGAACTGAGGTTAGGCAAGCCATATTTGCATTGCGTCAGGTGGCTGCTCGCGAGGATCTGCCCGACCAGTCCCGCAGCGGTAAGGCCCTGGTTACCTTGGTGCGCGCCGCGCTCGCGCCGGTCGGTCTCACCGCAACCGAGCCCGCGGGCGCCCAGGCCCGTGAGCGTTGGGAATCGCTGCTGGCGCTGGTGCGGCTGACCGAAGAGCTGGTCGAGCACGACGACACACTCGACCTGATCGGTCTGCTGCGCGAGTTGGCCGCCCGCACCGAGGCCAGGCACCCACCGACCGTCCAGGGCGTGACCCTCGCATCGCTGCACGCGGCGAAGGGGCTGGAATGGGATGCGGTATTCCTCGTCGGCGTCGCCGACGGGACGCTGCCGATCGCGTATGTGCTCGGCGACGACGGTTCGGTCGCCGATCAGGCCGCGCTCGAAGAGGAACGGCGACTGCTCTACGTCGGCGTGACCAGGGCCCGCGAATATCTGCAACTGTCGTGGGCGCTCTCGCGCGAGGGCAGTAGGCGCACACGGCGGCGCTCCCGATTCCTGAACGGCCTGGTACCCGATGACTCGCCGGCGTCGCGAATCGCCGCACCGATTTCCGATACCGCCTCGAACGGTGTGCGCCCAACCTGCCGGGTATGTGCTAAACCATTGATCGGCACCTACGCCACCATGCTGGGTCGCTGCCGCCGCTGTCCGGCCGAACTCGACGCCGAGCTACTCGCGGCGCTACAGGCGTGGCGCGCGGAGAAAGCGCAGGATCTGCGGGTGCGTGAGTTCGTGATCTTCACCGACACCACACTCACCGCGATCGCCGAGCAACTGCCCGCCGTTGACAACGCGCTCGCCGCGATTCCGGGAATCGGGGCGAAGAAGCTGGAGCAATACGGTGCCGAGGTGTTGGCGATAGTGGCATCACGGCTGCGGTCAAGCCCACAAAACCGCAGGTAGAAAATAGGTTGTCGCGATGCGTGGCAACACATATGGTGGGAACACGCACCGGGAGGTCATCTCGGCGCGCATAGTTACCGACACGAGTACAGGAGGGAGGCAGACCAATGAATGGCAATACGAATTTCAACGCCAATGGCGTTGCGGTGAATGCTGCATCCGTCATGTCTGTCTCCCGGGGGATCCTCGCTGCTTTGCAGGGGATCGGTCTGTCCGGTGTCGACCTACACGGGGATCAGGGCAAAGCCATGAGCATGCATTCCCCGAGTTGCGTCGTCATTCAGGACAAGCCCAGCGCGGGCTGGCACCCGGCCTTTGCCATTACGGCAGAGGCTGGCGTCTTCGCAGTCGAGGCCGGATATGCACCGGCAGATCTGCGGGCAGCACGCCTGCGCCGCACCGCACACCCAGCGACCGTGATCAGGATTCGACAGAGATGTCGAACTAGGTAGGGAACACTCCCAGACCTCCTGGCCACGGATCGCCCGACGCGAAACCGTGGCCAGTATTTTTTACCGGCCCTTCAGCCAGCACCGGCCTCGGTTTCGCGGAACGAACGAACGTACCGCTGCAAACGAGCTGAAGGAGAACGACGTGTTCACCGCAGAGAGGCCACAAGCCACTACTGACGTGACATGCCGAACCGTGGCGCTGGCCACCCGCCCCCGGGAGGTTGCAAAGGTCCTGCCCTGTCGAGCCGGAGACCCCGATCTGTGGTTCGCCGAGAGCCCGGTCGAGTTGGAACAGGCCAAGGCGCTATGCGCGTCTTGCCCCATCCAAAAGGGCTGCCTGACCGCGGCCATGGATCGGCGCGAGCCGTGGGGTGTCTGGGGCGGTGAGATCTTCGACCAGGGTGTCGTGATCGCCCGCAAGCGCCCGCGTGGTCGCCCGCGCAAGGTCGCGATCTCGGCATGAGATCCATGCCTGCTTTTCCCCCGGTAGACGGGGCCCTCCCTCCGGTCGCTGAGGCCGCCTGTCCGGTCGGTTCGGATTCGGTCGAATCCGATCGACCCGAATCCGATCGGTACATGGCCCAGGAACGAGAAAGCAAACAAGCCGCTCACCGTGAGATCCGGTGGGCGGCTCGTTTGCGTTCTCGGCCAATCTATTTCGGCTTCGTTCAGCTCGCGGAGCGCTCCTCGTAGAAGCCGGGCATCCAGGTCCGCACCAGTTGCATGAACGGCAGTTCCGCATCGAGCTGGGCCAGGATGCCGACCGAACCGCCGAGCACGCGGAAGATCATCACGTACTGCGCGGGCAGTTGCAGTGCCCGCGCGGTCTTCATATTCGGACTGCTGATATCGGAGGCCTTACCCGCCACCCGCTGCATCCACTTGCGGGTGAAGTGAAATGAATCGGTCTGGATCGGATCGGTGAACGGCCGCAGGTAGTCGGCGATTTCCTCATCGGTAATGGTCCGGCCCGGAATCACCCAGCCGTTGTCGTACATGAGCTCGATCAGTTCATCGAAGCGTTCGTCGACTTCGAGCGCCAGCATCCGGCCGAGGACCTCCGGAAAACCGTCCGGCATGGGCGCGCAGGCGCCGAAATCGATGACGGCCAGTTTGCCGTCGGGCAGCATCATGAAGTTGCCGGGATGCGGATCGGCGTGCAGCAGACCAGCGGTCTCCGGTGAGGAGAAGTGGAATTTGCCCATCAGTGCCGCTGTCCGGTTGCGCAGCGTGCGCGTGCCCTCCGGATCCTCGGCCCCCTGCTTGATGATCTGCGAGACCGGGGTGCCGTCCAGCCATTCGGTCACGATCACCTTCGGCGCGCTGGCCACCACCTTCGGCACCACGATCTCCGGATGTCCGTCGAAAGCCTTGGCGAAGGCGCGCTGGTTGGCGGCCTCATTGCGGTAGTCGAGTTCCTCCTCGGTGCGCTCGGTGATCTCGGCCAGCAGCGGCTTCACGTCCGCGCCCGGAATCACCGAGGTGATCAGACCGGTCATCCGCGACAGCGTCTTGAGGTCGGCGCGCAGCGCCTCGTCGGCGCCCGGATACTGCACCTTTACCGCGACAGCCCGGCCGTCCGACCACACCGCCTTGTGCACCTGGCCGATGCTCGCCGATGCGGCGGGAAGGTCGTCGAAGGACTGAAAGCGGTGCCGCCACTGGGTGCCGAGCTGCTGGTCCAGAACCCGGTGCACGGTCTCGGCGGGCATCGGCGGCGCGGCGGCCTGCAGTTTGGTGAGTGCCTCGCGATAGTGCTCGCCGAATTCCTCGGGAACCGCGGCCTCCATGACGCTCAGCGCCTGGCCGAACTTCATCGCACCGCCCTTGAGCTCACCGAGCACGGTGAACAATTGCTCGGCGGCCTTCTGGTTCAACTGGGCGTTGATCTCCCCTTTATCGCCACCGGCCAGCCGCTTCCCTAACCCGACGGCGGCTCGTCCGGCGATACCCAGCGGAATCTTGGCTAACTTCGCATTGCGGGACGAGCGACGGCGCACGATCTCAGACACGTAACCCATCATGGCGGAAGAACCTGGACGATCGCCACGCCAATCTTTGATGTCCTTGCCTGGCGGACTGTAAGAATCGACACCCTCATCCGGCGGTACCAGAGAAAATTCGGCGGCATCCACAGCCGTCGTGCTGCGGCCATTCCCGGCGCGAGATCCGATGCGTATCGAGTTCGAGTTCGATCGTGGTGTTCATCGTGTCGAGCCGGCGCTCAGGGGAACAGTGCATGATCGCCTCGAGTTCGCCGAGCAGCAAAGCCGCCGTTGCCAGAATCCCGGCCGGCGAGGCGTGTCCTACCCGACCGAGCAATTGGCTCGCCAGCTGCGGCCACTCCGGGTCGTATTCACAGCGGGTCAGATCGAGGCAGCGCAGGCAGCTCGTCAGGCCGGGAAAGACCAGCGGGCCGACCACGCCCTTGCCATCGCGAATACGGACCTGCAGATGTGGAATCCCGTGCAGCACCAGCTCATTGGCCAGGCGCGGTTCGATGACGAGCGCATCGGCCAGCACCACGAGTTCGCCGTGCCAATCCAGCACCGAACCATCGGGGCAGTACCCACGCGAGCGGATCGGCCGGTGCCCGAGTCGCCGCAAACCGGTCGCGACCGCGTCCGAGAGCGGCCCGAGCCCGTGCACCCGCACCGAACGCACTCGCCCCAGCCGCGGATCCGGATGCAGCAGCAGCCCCGCGTCGTCGATGCGATCCAGCAGTTCCGTTGCGTCCTCGGGGTCGATGCCACACTCCCCAGCCCGCCAGATGACCTGTGGGCGACTGTGCATGCCATCCAGCAAGCGCAGAAAAGCCAGCACGGTATCGGTATCCAATGCGGTCCGATCCAGTAGCAACGCCCGCTCCGGGTCCCACCCCAACTGCACGACCCCGGACGGCCGCAGCAAGACCGTCACCCGCGGCGCCAGCATCGGCCCGCACATCCGCCTCGTCGTCATGGCAGCAGTATGCGGATCGGGTCATCGGCGAACAGCACGAATCCGGTGGTAATCCACAGGAATTCGCGTCTATCAACAGGACACGTCTCAGGACGCGTCGGTGTCCTTGCCGAGGTTCGGGCCGGATTCGCTGTCCCCGTTGGCGGCCTCGCGTTCAGCCTTTTCCCGTGCCTCGGTTTCGGCCAGTTGGGCCAGCGGATCGTCGAAGGCATTCGCGCCGCCGCCGATCACCGAATCGATGAAGCCTGCGGGGGAGTCCAGATCATTCGAGTCCGGCAGCAGATCCGGATGCGCCCAGATGGCGTCCCTGGCGTCGATGCCCGCATCGGCGGTAAGGCGTCGCCACAGCGCCGCCGCCTCGCGCAACTTCCGGGGCCGCAGCTCGAGTCCGACCAGCGTCGCGAAGGTCTGCTCGGCCGGGCCGCCGGTGGCGCGGCGGCGGATCAGGGTTTCGGCGAGCGCACCCGCGCCCGGCAGGCGATCACCGATCGCCTCGATGACGACGACCTGCACCCAGCCCTCGATCAGGGCGAGCAGCGTCTCCAGCCGCTCCAGGGCGTGCTTCTGTTCCGGGGTGGTCTGCGGTTCGAACGTGCCCTGGGACAGGATCTCCTCGAGTTTCGACGGATCGGTCAGCGACATCGGGTCGATATTCTGGGCTGCCGACTCCAGCGCGGAGAAGTCCATCTTGATGCCGCGCGCATAATCCTCGACCGCGCCGAGTACCTGCTGACGCAGCCACGGCACATGTCCGAACAGGCGCTGATGGGCGGCCTCGCGGGCCGCGAGGAAGACCAGGATCTCGCTTTCCGGCTGCTCGAGTCCGGCGCTGAACTCCGAGATGGCCGCCGGTAGCAGCGCCGCAGTGCCGGTCGGACCGAGCGGCAGTCCGATATCGGTGGAGGTCAGCACCTCCCTGGCGAGTTGGCCGAGCGCCTGCCCGAGCTGCGAGCCGAAGGCGAGTCCGCCCATCTGTCCGAGCATGCCCACCATAGGACCGGCGAATTCCCGCGCCTCCTCCGGCAACTGCGCGGTCCACATGCCGGAGATCTGTTCGGCCACCGGATCACACAGCCGCTTCCAGGTCGGCAGCGTTTCCTCGATCCAGTCGTTGGCGGTCCAGGCCACGGTTCTGTTGGCGCCTGCGGGCAGTGTGGTCGCGCCGTCCAGCCACAGTTCGGCCAGGTGCGCGGCATCTGCCACGGCCTTGACCGTGCCTTCGGAGACCGGCATCACGCTTGCGCCGAGCTGCTGGCGGGCCAATCGCTTGGCCACGTCGTAGTTGACCGGGCCGGATTGCGCCGAACCGGGCTGCCCCATCCCGCTGAGCATCTGGCCGATCGAGGTGAGCATCTGTCCGAGCTGTGCCGGATCGAAACCGCCCGCGCCTGCCCCGCCGAAGCCGAACGGATCGTTGGCCCCGGCACCGCTCGGCTCGTCACCGCGTTTGCGGTCGTCGTCATCGCGGTTCGAGAATCCGAAGGGGAGGTTGCTCATACCCCAAACACTACGCGTGTGGTGTATGGCTTCGATGTTCGCGCGGCGCGAAATCGCCGGCACGTATACGGCGGTAAATATGCGCCTCACACGACCTGGCGCGGCGGCGATCACTACTGTGGTCCAGGTGAATCGTCGGATCCTGACCCTGGTGGCCGCCCTGATCCCGGTGCTCGTCCTCGGTGTGGTGGGCAGCCTGCTCACTGTGCCGTTCGTTGCACTCGGGCCGGGACCCACGTTCAACACCCTCGGCTCGGTCGATGGCAAGCAGGTCGTCGACGTCCGCGGCGCCGAAGTCGACCCGGTGACCGGTCATCTGAATATGACAACGGTCTCGGTGCGCGACGGTCTGAATATCTTCGAGGCGTTCGGGTTCTGGGTCAGCGGTCAGCACGGACTGGTCCCCCGCGCCGAGGTGTACCCACCCGGTGTCCCGCGCGAGGAGATCGATAAGTCCAACCAGCAGGACTTCAAGGATTCCGAGGGCAATGCCGAGGTGGCGGCGCTGCACTTCCTGAACCTGCCGACGGTGGTGCTGGTGCGCAAGGTCTCCGACGACGGCCCGGCGAAGGAGATGCTGAAGGCTGGTGACGAACTGGTCAGCGTCAACGGCGCACCGATCGCCGCACCCAAGGATGTCGTCGCCGCGGTGTCCTCGCAGGCGCCCGGCAGTCAGATCACCGTGACGTATCGACGCGAGAACACCGAACAGACCGCGACCATCACCTTGGCCGCCCGCCCTGACGATGCGAGCAAGGGCTACCTCGGCCTGACCCCGACCGAAGGGGCGCGCCCGCCGATGCAGGTCACGTTCAACCTCGCCGATATCGGTGGACCGTCGGCCGGTCTCATGTTCAGCCTCGCGCTGATCGATAAGCTCACGCCCGGTGAACTCGACGGCGGCAAGTTCGTCGCTGGCACCGGAACCATCGATCAGGACGGCAAGGTCGGCCCGATCGGTGGCATCCAGTACAAGATGATTGCCGCACACGATGCCGGTGCGGAGACCTTTCTGGTCCCGGCCGCCAACTGCAATGAGGCCAAGCAGCGCACACCGGACGGCCTGCGCCTGGTGAAGGTCGAAAACCTCAGCGGCGCAGTGCAATCCCTCAATGACCTGAACGCAGGTCGGGAAACCGTCTCCTGCGGCTGAGCCTCACTCCAGCGTGTGGTGCAGTGCCTCGATGAGGTTGGGCGCCAGATTCGGATAGGTGCGCAGGTCGAGATCGCCGAAGTCGTCGGTATCGTCCTCGGGCTTGACCTGTAGTAGGCACAATTCCGCGCCCGTGCGCAGCACCGCGGCGAACAGTCGGGCCGTGCGCCGCCCCGGATGTGTCTCGGCCGCGGCGCGCGCGGCCGCATCGGCGGCCTCGTGATCGGCGAGCAGCGGTGTGAGCGCATCGTCGAGGGTGCTCTCGGCATCCGGCGGCAGCACGACGATCTCCTGGACCAGCAGACAGCCGCTCACAGCGTCGGGCCAGCTGGTGGTCGCGAGGAATTCGTCCAGCGCCATCGATCCGCCGGTGATGTCCTCCGGGAACGACTCCTGCGCAATGGCAGTCAGCTCGCTGCCCTGATCGAGCTCATCGAGCAATCCGGGTTCGGCCGCGACCAGATCCGCTGTCGGCACCAGCGCGAACATCTGCGGAGGTCTGCCCCAACCCTCGGCATCGACGAATTCCGCCACTTCACGGACGGAACGGGCGAGGACGAGTTCGGCGTGCAGGTCTGCGGTCACACTGGACATCCTTCCACCAGCAACCCTGTGTACGTATCTAGGGCGGCGTCATCTCGGAACCATGACGAAGCGAGTCTTACGAGCGAGGAGTTCGCGGCCCGTCGCGCGTCCGCGCGAAGGCACGGCCACCGCACCTCATGGGCCGCGAACACTGCCGCCGCCGAAGGCGCTGCCACTGTCAGAGCCAGATTCCGTAGAGTGGGCGCGAGACGGTCCGCTCGAGGACCACCTGCAATATTGGACTGCGGTGTGATGGCCGAGAACATCGGTGTGAGCGCCGCCAGACCTTGGAGAGTGGCATCGTGGGCATGCGGCCCCCCACCGGCTTACCTTCGTTGTCCCGACGCAGCCGAGTGCTGCTGGTGGCGGCCATCATCCTGGCGGCCTTGCTGCTGCTGGGACCGCGGCTGACCGACACCTATACGAACTGGTTGTGGTTCGGCGAGGTCGGTTTCCGCAGCGTTTATCTCACCGTATTGCGCACGCGGATCCTGTTGTTCATCGTCGTAACGCTGTTCGTCGGTCTGGTCGTCTGGTTGGCGCTGTTGCTGGCCTACCGGACCCGGCCGGTATTCGTGCCGGTCGCGGGCCCGAACGATCCGATCGCGCGCTATCGCACCACCGTGATGAGTCGGCTCAAGCTGTTCGGCATCGGCATCCCGCTGCTGCTCGGCGTGCTGTCCGGCCTGGTAGCGCAGTCGAATTGGGTCACCGTGCAGCTGTTCCTCAATGGCGGTTCGTTCGGCCAGACGGATCCGCAGTTCGGTCTCGACGTCGGGTTCTACGCCTTCGATCTGCCGTTCTATCGGATGGTGCTGAACTGGCTGTTCGTCGCGGTGGTCATCGCATTCTTCGCGAGCCTGGTGACGCACTATGTCTTCGGTGGCCTGCGCCTGACCGGCCGCGAGGGCGCGCTGACCAAGCCGGCACGCATCCAGCTGGCGGTGATCGCCGGCATCTTCGTGTTGCTCAAGGCGATTGCCTACTGGTTCGACCGCTACGAGCTGCTGTCGAGCAGTCGTAAGGAGCCGACCTTCACCGGTGGTTCCTACACCGATATCAATGCCGTACTGCCCGCGAAGCTGATCCTGCTGTCCATCGCGGTGATCTGCGCGATCGCCTTCTTCGCCGGTATCGTGCTGCGCGATCTGCGGGTGCCCGCGATGGCGGCCGCACTGCTTCTGCTTTCCTCGGTCCTGGTCGGCGCGGTATGGCCGCTGGTGGTCGAGCAGTTCTCGGTGCGGCCGAACGCCGCCGACAAGGAGAGCGAATACATCGAACGCAATATCGCCGCGACCAGGCAGGCGTTCGGCATCACTTCGGACAAGATCGAGTACAAGGACTACAAGGGCGACAGTTCGAAGAGTCCGCTGGAAGTTCCGGTCGATGCGGCGACGATCGCCAATGCCCGCCTGCTCGATCCGAATATCCTGTCGCCGACCTTCACTCAGCTCAAGCAGTTGAAGAATTTCTACGGCTTCCCGGAGTCGCTGGATATCGACCGCTACACCCTCAACGGCGATACCCAGGACTACATCGTGGCCGCCCGCGAACTGCACCCGTCGGCGCTGAGTGGTAATCAGACCGACTGGATCAACAAGCACACCGTCTACACGCACGGCAACGGCTTCGTGGCGGCGCCCGCGAACCGGGTCAATCGGCCGCAGTACGAGGACCCCAATGCCAATACCGGCGGCAGCAGCGACAGCGGCTATCCCATCTTCCTGGTCAGCGACCTGTTCAACTCGACAGACCAGCAGCAGATCAAGGTCGACCAGCCACGCATCTACTACGGCGAGCTGATCTCGCAGTCCAACCCGGACTACGCGATCGTCGGCGCGGCCAACGGTCAGCACCCGCGCGAATACGATACCGACCTAGCGCAATTCACCTATGACGGCAAGGGTGGCGTGTCGATCGGGAACTGGTTCAACCGGTTGGCCTTCGCGGCCAAGTACACCGAGCGGAATCTGCTGTTCTCCTCGGCCATCGGGGAAAACTCCAAGATCATCTTCAACCGCAGTCCGCGCGACCGGGTGCAGAAGGTGGCGCCCTGGCTGACCACCGATGGCAATGCCTATCCAGCGGTCGTCAACGGCCGGATCCAGTGGATCGTCGACGCGTACACCACGCTGGACCACTACCCGTACGCGCAGACCACCTCGCTGGAGGGCGCGGTCGAGGACAGCATCGATAAGAAAACTGGAAGGTTGTTGCCGCGCAAGGAGGTCAGCTACATCCGCAACTCGGTGAAGGCCACCGTCGACGCTTACGACGGCACGGTGACCCTCTACGAGGTGGACCCCACCGACCCGGTGCTCAAGGCCTGGCGCGGTGTGTTCCCGGGCGCGGTCAAGCCGGCGAGCGAGATCTCGCCGGAACTGCGCGCGCACTTCCGCTATCCCGAGGATCTGTTCAAGGTGCAGCGCGAAATGCTGACCAAGTACCACGTGGACAATCCGCGAGAGTTCTTCACCAACAACGCTTTCTGGTCGGTGCCGAGCGATCCGACCACCGAGGGCGGCACCTTCAATCAGCCGCCGTACTACGTGCTGCTCGGTGATGCGTCGGCGAACAACAAGCCGGTATTCAATCTGACCAGCGCGATGGTCGGCTACAACCGCCAGTTCCTGTCCGCCTATATCTCGGTCCGCTCTGATCCGGACGGCTACGGCAAATTCACGATCTTGCAATTGCCGACCGATACCCAGACACAGGGTCCACAGCAAACGCAGAACAGCATGACGACGGCGCCGGAAGTCTCCAGTCAGAAAACACTGCTGTCGAACTCGAACAAGATCAGATACGGCAATCTGCTGACATTGCCGATCGCCGACGGCGGAATCCTTTATGTGGAGCCGTTCTACAACGAGCGAAATACCGGGGCGGGCACCGCCACCTTCCCGCAGCTGCTGCGAGTACTGGTGAGCTATCGCGATGTGGCGGGCAGTGTGAAGGTCGGCTTCGCCTCCACCCTGGCCGACGCGCTGAATCAGGTACTGCCGGGGACGGGTTCGCTGGCCACGCCGTTCGGCGGTGATCCGACGAGCAGGCCGAAACCGGGTACCACCCCGCCGTCGGAGCGCGGTACTACGCCGCCGACACAGGGCGCGACACCGCCGGCTCAGGGCACCACGCCGCCACCGGCGACCGGGTCCACCGGTAAGGATGCCGCGGCCGCGGATCTGAACAAGAAGATCGAGAATGTGCGAAATGCCATGAAGTCCGGGAACTTCCAGGACTTCGGCAAGGCGCTGGAGGAACTGGACGCCGCGGTGAAGGCGTATCAGGAGGCCGGTCGCTGATCGAACGAGAACGGCCCCGCCACCCGGGTTCTCGAGTTCGGGTGACGGGGCCGTTCTTGTTGACGTCGAAACGACGTCGATCTCGGCGCCGTTGCCGAGAGACGTCCGATTCGTACGTCAGCGGCCGAACGAGTCGATCAGCGCGGTGTTCTGGTCCAGCAGCTGTTGGTACGGGCCCTCGAGGCCGTTCCGCTTGGCCAGCTCGTAGCCAGCGGACTTGGCCTGCTCGATGGCGGACTTGACGTTGGGGACCGGGGCAGGCGCGGCGGGCTCAGCGACGGCCGGGCTCGGCTCCGACTCACCGGCACGCAGGTACTGACCGCAGACCGGCCAGGCGCCCGGACCCTGGGTGACGAGCACATTCTCGGCCACGCGGATCTGCTCTTCCTTGCTGGCATTATGGGCGGAACCGGCGCCACCGTTGGCTGCCCAGGTGCTCTGCGAGAACTGCAGACCGCCGTAATAGCCATTTCCGGTGTTGATACCCCAGTTGCCACCGCTTTCGCATTGCGCGACGCCATCCCAATTGTGGGTCGGGGCAGCCGTGGCGGTGCCGGTGGAAAGACCGAACGGGACGGCAACGATTGCGCCGGTAACAGCGGCATAGCCGAGGGCGCGGGTGCTGAGCTTTCGGTGCTTCGACATGATGTATTCCCTCCCTGCGCCCACCGCCCCCGGCAATGAAAATGCCAGGTCCCTGCCCCCAGGTGTGTCGGGGATACTCGAACCACGGGACAGGGTCGCCGGTGTGCGGCGGTTCGAGTTCGAGCCCATCACGTTTGATCCGGGCCGTGGCTCGACGGTGACGAAGAAATCTCAGCAGATCACATCTTGATAACTTCTCCATTGCATGATGCGAATAACACGTATATCTATGTTTACCCTGGTCGCAAATGTCTCCGGAATGGATTACGGATGCTCGACCATAGCACCGTTATGTGTTCGAGATCACTGCTAAATGGTGTCTTGTGTCACGTTTGAAGCCATTGGTCGATTGCTGGCTTGCGTTCTGATCAACTGCGGTAGCCGCGCTCGCTCGGTTGCGGGTAGCCGGATTCGGTGCATGTCCGCCGAAGTCCCTCGGGGCCGTCTGTATGTAACCCCACGCGCCTGCCGGCGTCCGTCATTCGGCCCGCTGACCAGGGCAAACCCCCTGGAAGATAAGCGATTTGCCTTCTGCGTGTAGACGTGTGTAATGTTGTGTTCACCGACGCGGGGTGGAGCAGCTCGGTAGCTCGCTGGGCTCATAACCCAGAGGTCGCAGGTTCAAATCCTGTCCCCGCTACTAGGGAAACGGCCCGGAACTCAATGTTCCGGGCCGTTTTTCGTTGGTGCGTGTGAACGTATTCGGGAACGTCGGTCAGAGACGAGAGTGGATGGTCACTTTCGTTTCCACGACGACGCGTGGTGGGTAGCTCTGAGTCCGAGCGCACCCACCGCCGCCGATATCGTCAGCGCGCTGCACGCGCATTATCGATCGCGTCGCCGGGCGTCCTCCAGCGGGTCACGGTGCGGTTCGCTGTGACCCGCCGACAGCTCAGGAGCGGACGAAGCTCAGCAACGCCTCGTTGACCTCGGCGGCGTGGGTCCACAGGAGTCCGTGTGGGGCTCCGTCGATCTCGACATAGTCGGCCTCGGGGAAGGCCGCGTGGAAAGGGCGTCCGGTCGCGTCGATCGGCAGGATGTTGTCTTTGGTGCCGTGCAGGATGAGCGCGGGCTTGCCGGAGGCGCGGACCGCGGCGACGTCGTCGCGGAAGTCCTCGATCCAGGTGGGGACGACCGCGTAGGCGGCCACCGGCGCCGAAACGGTCGCGGTGTTCCAGCTGGCGGTGACGGCCTGCTGGCTGATCCTGCTGCCAAGCGTCTCGCCGAGGTTGTAGAAGTCCTCATAGAACTTGGTGAACCAGGCGAACCGGTCGGCGCGGGCGGCCTCCGCGATGCCGTCGAAGACCTCCTGCGGCACACCGGTCGGGTTGTCGTCGCGACGCAGCAGGAACGGTTCCAGTGACGCGAGGAAGGCGAGCTTGGCGACCCGCTCGTGGCCATACCTACTGACGTAGCGGGCGAGTTCGCCGGTGCCCATGGAGAAGCCGACAAGGATTACCTCGCGCAGGTCGAGGGTCTCGAGCAGCGTGTTGAGGTCGGCGGCGAAAGTGTCGTAGTCGTAACCGGTGCCGACCTTGCTCGACTGTCCGAAGCCGCGGCGGTCGTAGGTGATGACGCGGTAGCCGGCGGCGATCAGTTCGCGGCTCTGTCGCTCCCAGCTGTGACCGTCGAGTGGGTAGCCGTGGACGAGGACGATCGGCTGACCGGTCCCGTGGTCTTCGTAGTAGAGCTCGATAGGTGTGCTGTTCTCGGTTCCGACGGCGATGGTGGCCATTTCCATACTCCTCAGATCAGCTAGAGAACGGTCGTTCTCGGGACTGTGCACTACGCTAGAGAACGAACGTTCTCGGCGCAAGGGGAAAGACCATGATCGACGACACAGCGGCTCGCGAGCGGGTGTTGGCGGCGGCCGACCGACTCTTCTATGCGCACGGCGTCCAGTCCGTGGGCATGGACGCGGTCCGCAGCGAGGCCGGGATATCCCTGAAACGGATCTACTCCCTGTTCCCGTCCAAGGACGACCTGATCGTCGCCGTCCTGCACCGCCGCAGGGCCCAATGGAACGCCGGTATCGCCACGAGCGCCGAGCGCGCGGTCACCGCACGGGAGAAGGTCCTGTCCGTCTTCGACTTCCTCGACGCCTGGTTCCGCCAGCCGGACTTCCACGGCTGTGCCTTCATCAACGTTTTCGGTGAACTGAGCGCCGGCTCGGCGAACGTCACGTGCGCCGTGCGTGAACAAAAGGACGCCTTCCAGCGATACCTCGCCGAACTGGTACACGAGGCCGGCGCCCCCGAGGCCGTCGCGGCGCAGATCGCGATCCTGGTCGAAGGGGCCCAGACCACCGCCGCTATCGCGGGGCGTCCCGACGCCGCCGCCCACGCCCGCGCAGCCGCGACAACCCTTCTCGACGCCGCCTGCGTCGCCTGGAGCTGACGCCGAACTGGCGGCCCCAGACCCACATAGCTATCGCTGCTCCTCGAGCTGCTGCTGGTGAGCGAGACGCATCTGGAGTGGCAGCTGACCCGCACACCGACCCGCGCTGGAATATCAAGGGCTGCTACATAACTCAGATCAACGGCGATCCGTGCATCTACAACGAGCAGATGATTTTCCCGACGCCTGTAGTCGACCGCTCCAACCCGGATAGCTTCGCGTCTATCGGCATGACCGTCCGGGTCTGCCCGCACTTGATGCGATCGTCTCCGTGGTCGTGGCTCCGCCGGGACTGCTGACCAGTACGAACTACCGCTGCGTTGATTCGCCGTTCGGTTCGAATCCGCTCCCCGCTGGGGACAACGGGGCGCACCCACTCGTTTCCCTTCTCAAGATATAACGCACCCGGGGACTTGCGGCAAGACCCGGGTCGTACCGCAGAATCGCTGGCCGAGGCCAGAACCTGCGGAGATGGGAAGTAACCGAATGCAAGTGACCGACACCGATGTGATCATCGTGGGCGCGGGTCCGACCGGGCTGATGCTGGCCGCCGAGCTGTGTCTTGCTGGTGTGCGACCGCTGATATTGGAGCGGCAGCCGCAGCCCCGTGACATCCCGAAGGCCGGTGGTATCGGCGGGCAGATCCTGCAGCTGCTGCGCTACCGCGGCCTGCTGGAGCGATTCGAAGCAGCGAATACCGACCCCATTCCGGCGCCCCGCTTCCCGTTCGGCGGTGTGCACGTGGACCTCACGCATCTGACGGATCCACCGCTGCACGCGCTGCCGCTCGCACAGCATCGACTCGAGCGTGTGCTCGCCGAACGGGTCCGTGAACTGGGCACCGAGATCCGCCGCGGACACGAGGTGGTCGGGGTGCGCCAGGACGATGCGCTGGTGAGCGCGGACGTGCGCGGGCCGGACGGGCCGTACCAGGTGACCGCCCGATACCTGGTGGGCTGCGACGGCGGACGCAGCCGGATCCGCGAGATGGCGGGTATCGCATTTCCCGGCACCACGTATCCGGAGGTCAACCGGCTGGCCCAGGTCACCGTGGCCGATTCGGTGACCGTGCTCGACAACGGCGACCTCGTCGTCCCCGGGGGCAATACGATCCGTGCGGGGTTCACGCGAACAGAGCGCGGTTTGTTCGCGAACGGGTCGACCACGCCCGGAGTTCTGGGCCTTTTCACCACCGAAGACGAGTCCGGCGAATACGACGATGACGAACCGCTGCCCCTGACCGAGTTCCAGGACAGTGTCCGTCGAGTGCTCGGCGTGGATCTGCCACTGGGCGAACCGATTCGGTTGTCGCGCTTTACCTTCAAGGATCGGCTGGCCGAACGGTACCGCGCCGGTCGAATCCTGCTGGCCGGTGATGCGGCCCACCTGTTTCCCGCCACGGGGGTGGCGATCAATGCGGGCATGCTCGACACGGTCAACCTTGCCTGGAAGCTGGCCGCCGATATCGACGGCTGGGCGCCGGACGGCCTGTTGGACACCTATCACGACGAACGCCACCTGGCGGGCGCCCGCGTCCGGCTACATACGCGGGCCCAGGTGGCGTTGCGACGCGGACAGGACCCGGCGGCCGAAGCACTTCGGGAGGTCTTCCAGGAACTGCTCGTCGACGAGCAGCCGCTGCGCCGCGTCGGAGCCCTCATCGCGGGCTCCGACATTCGCTACCCGTTGCCCAACCCCAACGAACACGCCTTGACCGGTACCTTCGCACCCGACCTCAGCCTGCATACCGGCCAGGGCGCCACCAGCGTCGCGGAACTCATGCACACCGCGCGGCCCATACTGCTCGTTCTCGCCGACCGACCGGAGCTGCGCGAGATCGCCCGAGACTGGCGGCATCGCATCGAAATCCATACCGCCGAAACCGATTACCGACCAGCCGACGCCCTGCTGATTCGCCCTGACGCTCACATTGCCTGGGCGGCAACCGTCGACGAACCCACCGACACCGCCGCGCCCGCGTTGCGCGCTGCGCTCGCCGAGTGGTTCGGTGCACCCCGCAAAGCGCCGGTGCCCGTCGATCAGCCGGCTGATCGGCTGTTGTCCAGTGGCAGTGCTCCCGCCATTTCCCACTAGCGCGGGTAGTGCCGACGCGCCGTTGGTATCGACGAGGACCAATCCGGTGTTCGTGCATGCGGCTATCGGCGATCCGGCGGCGGGCAATGGCGATGGGACACTCGATCCCGATCGTTCGATGTTGAGTGAAGTGTTCGACGGTACGTTCGCCGAACGGATAGCCGCGCCGCAGCCCAACCTGGTCGGTAACCGCCGTCGATGCCGTTCGAGCAGACCGCCTGTCTGCCCGGCGTGTGGCTGACGGCGTATCGGATGTTGTTCGGGAGGGTGTCGCTCTGGGGTCACCGAGCATTCGGCGTGTCAAAGGTGGCGCCTGTCAGGCGTCGTTGCGGGAAACCTGGTAGAGGGTGTCGAGATCGTCGTAATAGGCTTGCTCGACGACTCTGCGCTTCATCTTCAAACTTGGTGTGAGGTAACCAGATTCAGCGGTCCATTGCTCGTCGAGGATGGTCCAGGCCTTGACTCGCTCAGGTCGCGAAAGCTGCGCGTTGATGTTGGCGACATGCGCTGTGATGGCCTCGTGGACCAATGGGTGATTACTGACATCAGCTGAATCATCCAGTGGGCTTTGGCCATTCTCGAGAAGCAGCGTGTGGGCGGCTTCGGGATCGAGTGTCAACAGTGCAACGACGTAGGGTCGATTGCTGCCGTATGCGAGGGACTGGGACACCAAAGGTGAGGAGCAGAGGGCAGACTCGATTGCCACCGGGCTGATGTTCTTTCCACCACTGGTGATGATCAGCTCCTTCTTGCGGTCTATGACACGGACATAGCCATCGGCATCGATGGAGCCGATATCCCCGGTCGATAGGTATCCCTCGGCATCGGCCAATGTGGCGATCGTGCCATCGGGTTGGAGGCAACCGGGGGTGACGTTCGGGCCGCGGACCTGCAGCTCGCCGTCATCGGCCAGCCGGATATCCACGCCGGGAAGCGCCTTGCCGACGGTGCCTACGCGGGACTCGCTGAACTTGGCGGCCGTAACCAGACCAGCGACTTCGGACATGCCCCACACGTCGGCGAGTGGCAGTCCCGCTGCTCGGAGGTTCTCAGCTAGATGGGCCCCGAGCGGAGCCCCGGCGCTGGGAGCCCAGATCACCCGGTCGAGTCCCGTTCGCGCGAGGACCGCATCTTTCTCAGTGGTGCCTGCTCGAGCTGACAGCAAGGCGGCGATCTTCTCCCACAGGCGTGGCACGCCGAAGAGAACAGTCGGCTGCGCCGCCTCGATGGTGGTAACGAGACAACGGGGGTCGGCGTTGAAGTACACCGTTCCGTGCAGCATGAGCGCGAGGTAGTAGCTGATGGCTCGGTCCGCGATGTGCGCGAACGGGAGGTGACTCAGCGTGATGTACGGGCTTCCGAGTCCAACGGCTTCGATGAGAGAAGCGGCGTGGGAGACCACATTGTCGTGGGTGAGTACGACCGCTTTGGGATCCGAAGTGGTGCCCGAGGTGAAGATGATGGTCGCTGGCGTATCTCCAGCCACCTGGCGGATGCGCTCGGCGAGCGCGTGCGAATTCCCGGATATGAGGTCGTGTCCCTGGTCGAGGACTTTGCGGTAGGACGTCACTGTAGAAGCACCGACGGCGCTCTCGATGAGGGACTCGTCGAGGAGGATCAGACGCTCTATCTGGCCAGTCTCCAGTGCCAGCGACCATTGTTCGAGCTGGGTAGCTCCCTCGATGATCACGGTGCGCACGCCAGCCTGCTTGGCCTGGGCGGCCACCTGAGCCGCGGCCAAGGTGTAATAGAAGCTGGTGGGGACTGCGTTCGCATGGAGTACCGCGAGGTCGGCCACCCAGTGCTCGGGGCGGTTGGCCATCATCAGCGCGACACGTTCGCCTGGCTCGACACCCAGTGCAATAAGTCCGGCTGCAAGCCGCGTGACCTGCGTGCGGACTGCTTCAGCTTCGAGTGCGGACCAGCCATCGGCGTCGGGTGCCGGCGCGTCCCAGGCATCGGTTGCGGAGAGCGTCAGATCTGCGTCTCTCCAGTGCAGGCGAGGGCCATCCGCTCCAAAACCGTTGTCGGGGGAGAACACATCGAGGAGTGTGCGCATCGAGTTGAACTCGCTCTCAGATACTAGGGTGCCCAGGGGGGTGCAGGAGCGCTTGCGAAAGTCGCGTCACGGTGTTCACGACCTCGGAGCGCGAGGGTGGTTCATCGAGACTGAGCGCCGCAGCGAGGACCGCACGGAGCGCGCCGATGATGGCAGCGCCGGCCAAGTCTGGATTGATATCGGCGGGGAGCTCACCAGCGTGCTGACCGTGGCGGATGTTGCGGGCGGCCATGGCGGCATGCCGGCGCTGGCGTTCGGCATCGACGCGGGTCGCGGCCGCCTCCTGCAGGAGACCTGCCGCGACCTGGCGGCCGAGGGGGTGCTCGTACAGAAACGCGACCTCCAACTCGATGCGCAGGGTCTCTCGTACCATCCACGTTGCCTCGGGCGCTAACGGTGCGAGGAAGACGGCGTTGTCGTAGTCGTCGTAGAACTCGGCCACGACAGTCTCGACGAGACCCGCCTTGTTGCCGAAGTAACGGTGGATGACGCTCTGTGCGACGCCGGCGGCGGCGGCGACATCAGCGATCTCCAGAGTGCCGTGCCTGCGGAGTTCGTCTTGCGCCGCTGCGATCAGTCGCTTCCTGGTCGCGCGCCCCTTGGCAGTGATCGGGCGGGAAGGCCCGGGGTTGCTCGAGGAGGAGGTGTATGTTCCAGCATTCATAAACGAGAACGTTAGGGAATGATCACGTGCTCCGGGTTGGGCTGCCGTTCCATAGGAGCCTGGCTGTAGTCACCGAATAGACCGTCGCGCTCGGTGACTACCGCGCGAACACCGTCCGTCTGAGCTAGATCGATGAATCGCTGCGCGTCAGGAGTGTTGCGCATGAGCCCGTCCAGGATCGGTCCGAGCGTCTGAGTGGAAGCCAATCCCATGTTGTCGTATGCCTGATTCACGATCAACTTCATCGCCGACAGCTGCGAGAGCGGGATGCTGGACAGCTGCTCGGCGAGCTTCGCCACAGTCGTCTCGAGTTCGGCGAAAGGAACCGCCTTGTTGATCAGGCCGACCTCGGCGGCTTCCGTGCCGCTGAACGGCTTGCCGGTCAACGCGTACTCTTTCGCCTTCGTCAAACCGAGACGGTAGAGCCACATGCCGGATAGGTAGCAGCCCCACATCCGGCTGTACGGCGTACCGATCATCGCGTCGTCGCTGGCGATGACCAGGTCAGCCGACAGTGCGAAGTCGCTACCGCCGCCCACACACCATCCGTGCACCTGGGCGATCACCGGCTTGGACGTCCGCCACACGGAGAGGAACTTCTGTGTCGGCGCCACCTGCGGCGCGGTCGCGAACGCGAAGTCCTTGCCCGGATCCCACTGACCCTCGGTGGTGATGAGGGAGTCCCAGTGGTGGAATCCGCCACCAAAGTTGTATCCACCGCAGAAGGAACGTCCGGCGCCGCGCAGCACGATGACCGATACGTTCTCGTCCAGGGTGGCGATCGCCACCGCCTTCTCTACCTCATCAGGCATCGGCGGGACGATCGTGTTCAGTTGCTCAGGCCGGTTGAGCGTGATGGTCGCGACCTTGCCGTCCCGCTTGTACAGGATCGTTTCGAATTCTGGTTCTTGCGTCATGCCCACACTGAACCATTCCGAATCATCGAAGTCAAGAAGTGACTTCACTTCTATTTTGACAGTTTCGGGTCGATCGGATCGTCGGATTGCTGGTCGCCGGTGGGGTCGATGGGGCGGTCGGTGGTGAGGTAGATGCGGTTGAGGTGACGGCCGCGGGTTGGCCCCATGTAGGCGAGGGGTCGTCGATCAATGCGTATGTGTGGTCGATGGTGTCGCCTTTGGCTCGGTAAATGGTTGTCGCGCAACCGAGTTCGACATGGCGGGTGATGTAGTCGGCGAGCAGGTGAACGGTGCCGCGGTATCCGATGGCGATGGTGACGCGTATTGCGGGTTTGTTGAGTCGAGTGGGAGGACGTCGCCGAGGTATCCGGTGTGGTTGTCGGACAACCGGATTCGTGTCCCGCTGCAGTCGATGATGCCGTTGCTGATGATCTTGTGGAAGGTAGGCGGGGTCGCGACGGTATCGCACCTGCCGGTCATTCAGCGGGCGACGGTGGTGGTGTCCCAGTCGCCGTCGCTGAAGGTTTGATCGGCTGCGAAGGCAGGGCAGCGAAAAGGGGTGCGCTCAGCGCGATTACGGCCACCAAGCGGCGGATGAGTGCTCGATCGTGGAGATTTCGGCGAGCCTGCATCGGCGCCGCACCGGTGTGTCGTCGGGAATCGCCGGAAGTGGACGTTAGGTGAACAAATGGTTTCTCAGAAGTATTGCCCCGCAACAATAGTTGCGTCATGCTGAGGGTGTGGCCAGACGGTCGAACAGGCGGCCGATCCGGCCTAGGCGAGGATCCGAGGATCCAAAGGGGTGCTGTCCGCACCCCCTCACGTTGTTGCATCGATTCCGCACCAGCCGTTGGCGGCGGCGCGTCAGTTGGCTGCTTGCCGCAATCTTCGTGCTGTTCGTCTTTCCCGGACTCGTCGGCGCGGTGGCCAGTGCGCAGTACCAGGCCGCGGCGACCGGCGGTGCTGTCTCCCAAATCGACGGTCTCAGTTGGATGCAGATCCGCGATTCGTCCGGGGTTCCACTGGCCAACTACACCTTCGCCACCGACCACGGCGGGTTGCTGGATCCGGGCTCGACGATTCTCTGGGCGATCCTCGGTTTCGAATTCATCGGCTATATCGCCATCGTGACGACCGCGATCTGGTTGATCGGCAATGCGCTGAGCTTCCAGTGGCTCAACATGTTCGGCACGGCACTGACCGGCGTCGCGGACCGGCTGACCGGTACGATCGCGACGCCGATGCTGCTGATCACCGCCGCGACGATCGGCGCGTTCTGCGTCGCCTGGTTCTGGTTGCGTGGTTATCACGCCAAGGCGGTGCTGCAGATCGTCACGATGTTGGGTGTCGCGGTGCTCGGTCCGTTATTCCTGGCCGAACCGCTCGGCGATGTGCTGTCCTCGGACGGATTGCTCGCCAAGGGGCGGGATTTGGGAATTTCGGTGGCGGCCGGGCTGAACGGCAATAACAATCCGAATCCGAATAATTTGGTGGCGACCATGCAGCAGGATCTGGCGGACAACTTTGCCCGCCGCCCGTTGCAGGTGTGGAATTTCGGACATGTGGTCGACGAGCAACCGGCTTGCCGGTCGGCCTGGACTGCCGGTATGGCCACGGGCGATGACGAGCGGGTCCGCAAGGGCATGCAGAGCTGCGGCGACTCCGCCGCCCACGCCAAGGCTGAGAATCCGACCATGGGTCAGGTCGGTACCGGTCTGATGCTGTTGATCTGCGGCGGCATCCTGTTGGCGTTCGCGGTGGTGCTCGGCATCCGGGTCATCAAGGCCGCCCTGGACGCGATCTACCACGGGTTCATGTCGATATTCGGTTTCGCCGCAGGCGGATTCGTCTACGGACCGACGCAGACCTTTCTGGTCCGCAATATCGTCGACGGCTTTGTCGCTGCGGGCCGGATGACCGCCTACACCATCTTCCTCGGCATCTACGTGCTGTTCATGGGCAATCTGTTCGCGCAGGCGAAGGGGCAGACCATGGCGGTGATCGTCATCGCGGGCACCGCCGAGATTGTCGCCATCTCCCAGCTCAAACGACTGAGCAGCGGCCTGGATCGGGGCAATGACTGGATCGCCAACCGGTTCGCGCTGGCGATCCAGGGGGCGCGTGCGTCCGGCGGGGGCAGTGGCGGCACCGCTTTGGGGATGGGTACCTTGCGCGCCGGAGGCAGTGCGTCCAAACACGGGCTCATGACCAGCCTCGGCACGATCAACACCGCCAACACCTCACCGGTGGTGGCCTGGCTGGCGATGAAGACGAACAGACCGCTGGATCCCTTTGCGCGACTGAAGAAGAAGGCCGACCTGAACAGTATGATCGTCGCGGCATCGGGTATGACACGCGCCGCGGCGGAAGAGGGGAGGGCGGCGCGCGATACGTACGATGCCAAGGCGCTGGCGCGCGCAAATGCCTTCGGTGGGATCCACGATCACGTGGGCGCCGCCCACGCGCGCGATGGTCTCGGCGATATGGGTGCCAGTTCCACGGCCATAGCTGGCTCGCTTGACCGTCTCAGCGTCGACAAGGACAGGAGAGGCAGGATCGAATCTGCAATAGCTATTCAGAAGGCGACCGCGCCGCCGAATACATTCGAGTTCGCGCCGCGGGCGAAGGCGGAGGCCGCCTTGCAGGCGGCGATCAACCGTCCCGGCTCGGGCATGGCCAAAGAATTGGCTGGCCAGGCGCATGTCGCGGCCGACAATTTCCGCAACAACGCCCCACGGCCCATGCCGAATGCGCGTATCGACACGCAGTTCGTGGACCACGTCATGGATGCCGTGAAAAGAGGTGAGTCGCTCGATACCATCAGTCCGGATCTTTGGAGCAGGGCGGACAAGGCGACGTTGCAACACATCGGAACGAATCTCGCAAGCGACTACTTCGACGCCGTCCACAAGTGGGCGTACGACATGAACGACGCAAATCAGGCCGCAGCCATGACCAAAATGGAACATGCGCGCATGTTCGATGGCCTCACCGACGGCCTCGTGAATGATCCGTGGGGAGGCCTGCGGATGCGGAACCTGAACGTCCAACCGGATGATCCATTCGCACAGAGAAGCTGGCGAAGTGTGCAATAGACCCTGAGGGTTCGAGGCGGTTACCGCGGCGCACTAAAATCTTACGGCCCGTCAGTTATGGTGTGACCCTATCGTTCGAGTACCCGAATGATCGTGAGGCTCACTGTGCGGAACAGGGCACCGACCACCTTTCAGGAACTACGTGTCCTACTGCAGCAGCGGTTGCCCGAACTAGCCGACGGTCAACAACGCATAGCCAGGCTGGTATTGGACGACCCGGAAGGAACCGCATTCCGCACCATCGGTCAGAGCGCCGAACTGGCGGGCGTGCACCGTTCCTCGCTGGTGCGTTTCGCGACCATGCTCGGCCTACCCGGCTATCCGGCCCTGGTCGAGCTGTGCCGAAGACAACTGGCCGCCGAGGCGTATCTGGTGCGCAGACCACCCGATGCGCCACCGACCTCGAACGACGAATTCTTCACCGCGATAACCGAATACGATATGAACAATATGTCGCGTACCTTCGCGCGCATCGATCGCGGCGACTGGGACCGGGCGGTCGAGACGCTGGCACACGCCTCGGCGGTGCATGTCATCGGGCTGCGGCGCTGCCTCGCCATCGCCTATGCCGCCACGCACCAGCTGCAGCTGGTGCGCCATCGGGTCCGGCAGCTCGGGGCGACCGCCCGCCTATTGACCGACGAACTGCGCGATATCGAATCCGGCGACGCCCTCATCGCGGTATCGATCCGCCGCTACAGCAGTGACACCGTGCGCGCGGTCGAGTCGGCGCACCGCCGTGGCGTCACCATCATCGCTCTGACCGATGACGCGTCCTCCCCGCTGGCCCGCATCGCCGATGTGACCTTCTACGTAGGAACTGGCTCGCTCACCGTCCTGCGTTCCCTCACCGCCTTCATCGGACTGGTCCACGCCCTGGTCACCGCTGTCGCACTGCGCCTGGAATCCGTCGGTACCGATACCGACATCCTCGACGACCAGTTGCTCGACTAGTCACGGCCACGCGCTGTTTGCCGGTGCCGTCCTCGGGTACCGCTGGGTTATGACGCCCAGCCATGATCTCCGGGGGCTCGGATTGCCCGAAACGATCTCGGTGGCGCTATTCGACCTCGACGGTGTGTTGACCGATACCGCGGCGGTGCACCGGCGGGCGTGGAAGGCGGTTTTCGACGAGTTTCTGGCCGGTCGCAGCCCCGGCCCGTTCCGGCCGTTCAGCGAAGCGGACTATCTGGGCTATGTGGATGGGCGGTCGCGGGCGGACGGTATCCGGGAGTTCCTGAAATCGCGGGGGATCACGCTTCCGGAGGAGGAAACCGATGCGGCGGCGGGCGAGCCGACCGTGCACGGGCTCGGCGATCGGAAGAATCGGCTGTTCCTGTCGTTCCTCGCACGCGACGGCGTGCACGTCTATCCGGGATCGCTGGCCTATCTGACCGCGGTGCGCACCGCCGGGTTGCGGACCGGTGTGGTGACCGCATCGGCGAATGCCCATGAGGTGCTGGCGGTCGCGGATATGGCCCGGTTCGTCGATGTGCGTATCGACGGACTCGAGATCGCCCGCCGCGGCCTGCGCGGCAAACCCGCGCCGGACGCATTTCTCGCGGCCGCGCAGGCGCTGGACGCCGAGCCGAAACAGGCCGCGGCGTTCGAGGATGCCATTGCCGGGGTGACGGCCGGGCGGGCCGCCGAATTCGGATATGTGGTCGGCGTCGATCGCGTGCGCGATGGTACGCAGGCCGAGGCGTTGCGTCGGGCCGGGGCGGATGTGGTTGTCACCGATCTAGCCGAGCTCGGGTCACCGCAATGACCACCGATTGCCGTGGCTTCGAGGTCGCGCCATGGCAATTACGGTGGTGCGGACTGGATCTCGACGCATTACCCCGAAGCGAACGATCCCCCGGCAATCCGACCGACCCGAGCCGCTGCTACCCGAGGGACGGGCGCCCTATCGGCGGCGGTAGCGGTACGAAGGAGCGGGCATGCCATCGTTCACCGAGTCCGAGTACTGGTTGGGCAGACTGGTTTTCCAGCACGGCCTGGCCGTCATCTATCTGATCGCCTTCGTGGCGGCGGCGCGGCAATTCCGAGCGCTCATCGGCGCGCAGGGGATGTTGCCGGTGCCACGATTCATCCGTCGGGTCGCGTTTCGCCGGGCTCCCAGCATCTTTCATATCCACTACTCCGACCGGTTCTTCGCCCTCGTCACCTGGTCCGGTGCGGCGCTGTCGGCCGCAGTGGCGGCGGGTGCGTTGCATCTGGTGCCGCTGTGGGCGGCGATGCTGGTGTGGGCGGTGCTGTGGGCGCTGTACCTGTCGATCGTGAATGTCGGGCAGGCGTGGTACGCGTTCGGGTGGGAGTCGCTGCTGCTGGAGGCCGGATTCCTGGCGATTTTCCTCGGCAATGATCGGGTCGCGCCGCCGGTGCTGGTGTTGTGGTTGGCGCGGTGGCTGGTGTTCCGGGTGGAGTTCGGCGCCGGTCTGATCAAGATACGTGGTGATTCCTGCTGGCGCGATCTGACCTGTTTGTACTACCACCACGAGACCCAACCGATGCCCGGCCCGCTGAGCTGGTTCTTCCATCGCCTGCCCAAACCGCTGCATCGAGTGGAGGTGGCGGCCAACCATTTCGCTCAACTCGTGGTGCCCTGGGGACTTTTCGCGCCGCAGCCGGTGGCGAGCGTGGCCGCCACGTTCATCATCGTCACGCAGCTGTGGCTGGTGCTCTCGGGCAACTTCGCCTGGTTGAACTGGGTGACGATCCTCTTGGCCACCACCGCGATCGATGCGTCCTCGGCGAAAGCGATACTGCCCGTGCCGGATCCGCCGTCGATGTCCGCGGCACCGCCATGGTTCGCGGGTCTGGTGATCGCGTGCACCGTCGTGGTGGTATTCCTCAGCTACTGGCCCGCCCGCAATCTGCTTTCGCGCCAGCAGCGAATGAATGCGTCGTTCAACCCGTTACACCTGGTCAACACCTATGGTGCCTTCGGCAGTATCGGTCGCACCCGCGAGGAGGTGGTGTTCGAGGGCACCGACGAGCCGGATATCACCGACGAGACACTGTGGCGGGAGTACGAGTTCAAGGGTAAGCCGGGGGATCCGCGGCGCTGGCCACGGCAATGGGCCCCGTACCACCTGAGGTTGGACTGGCTGATGTGGTTCGCCGCGATCTCCCCGTCCTACGCCCGCGGCTGGCTGCTCGGCTTCGTCGAACGACTGCTGCGCAACGACCCCGCGACCCTGCGACTATTGCGCCGCTGCCCCTTCCCCGACTCACCGCCGATATATGTGCGGGCGCGAATCTATCTGTACCGCTTCGCAACTCGCGCCGAACTCCAGCACGAGCGGATATTGTGGCACCGCACTCTGGTTGGTGAGTATCTCCCGCCGATGGCCCTGAGTCAGTAGCAGGGCCGACGCGCACCGCATTCCCGCCGAATCGGCGCGCGAGGGATCGATCGCCGCATAGCTTCGTCACGATGACCGCGGCGGCACGAGGCCGTCGCGGACCAGCTAGATCGAGTGAATGAATACGCGGATAGCGGTGATTCGTCGACTGTCGGGGGCGAACTCGACGAAGGCGACACCCTGGGCCGAGTCCAGCCGGACGCTCGCACTCACCGTGCGACCGGCGGCGATCAGCTTGTCCCACTGCATATTTCGCGCCCGATTGGTGAACTCCTCCAGCGAGATCCTGGTTCCGGCCGGGAGTTCGATCATCGTGCGCTCGTCGAGCAGGCGACGAACTCGCGAGATATCCGTGGCCGCCGCAGCCGAGAACACCTGGGCCGTAGCGCGTTTGCCCGCTCGGCCGATACTGCGCATGGCCTGCATCATGCCGAACATGCCGTTGAAGCCCTGATTGGCGATCAGCTGCGGACCCAACTTCAGTGCGGCGCCGAGTCCGGGCAGTCCGGTGCGCAGTAGCTGCGCGATCATCGCGGCCAGCTCCCAATGGGCGGCCAGCCGGGTGATCTTCCAGGCACCGTCTTCCTCGACGAGGTCGTAGCGCAGGTGCATGGGTACCGCGACGGTGGCGCCGGTCGACATGGTTGTGCGGATCAGCAGGTCACGGACCACGGTGGCCGGGCCGACGAAGTCGTGGTCGATCTGGAAGGCGATGGTGTTGGGGCCGATGAAGGTGTCGTAGAACCGTTCGATCGCCGCGCGGCCGATATGCGGGCGGGAACCGACCGGATCGTTGACGGTGGCATCGGCGGCGAACAGGTCGACCCAGGCTGCCTTGTCGTGTGCCGCGACCGCACGCGGTGATGCCTGGACGGCCGCGATCAGTTCCTTGGGTGTGGAATCCAGCGGCATGACAGTTCCTCCTAGTTGCTGCGTCACATGGTAGAACATGTTCTAATTTTGACGCCGGGGGTTCGGTGAGAACTGCGGCGCCCAGCTCGACAAGGACTCCTATGGACTGGTACACCGGCAACACCGCCTATGACACCGTGCTGACGATCGGCTTCGCCTTCGCGGCATTCGTACTGATCGGCGGCCTCTTCGCGCAGAGTCCCTACGGTCGGTTCGGCGCCACCAAGATCGGCTTCAACCTGAACCCGAAGCTCGGCTGGTGGTTGATGGAGATCCCGGCGACGGTGGTCTTCGCGGTGTTCTATCTGACCGGTCCGAACCGGCTCGAGCCGACCGCGCTGGTGCTCGCCGCGATCTGGGTGCTGCACTACGGCAACCGCGGCTGGTTCTTCCCGCTGTCGATCCGCCAGGTGCCCGGCAAACGCAGCAGCTTCAATATCTCGGTGATCGCCGCGGGCATGTTCGTCACCGCGCTGCACGGCTACCTCAACGGCGCCCTCTTCAGCCACGACTACCTGCACCAATACGGCACCGACTGGCTGACCGATCCGCGCTTCCTGATCGGTCTGGTCGGCTACCTCGGCGGCTTCGCGCTGCTGGTCCGCTCCGAATCGATCGTGCGCAATCTGCGCGATAAGGACAATCCGGGTGCGGCCGAATATCGGATTCCGTACGGTGCGGGCTTCCGTTTCGTCACCAGCCCCGCCTATCTCGGCGAGCTGATCGCCTGGGCCGGGTTCGCCCTGCTCACCTGGTCCCTGGCGGGTGTGGTGATCTTCCTGATCACCGCGGGGAACCTGGTGCCACGCGCCTTCGCGACGCACAAGTGGTACCGCGAGAAGTTCGCCGACTATCCGACCGATCGAAAGGCATTGATTCCCTTCATTATCTGAGGTGTCATACAGTGACGCGATGGCGATCATCGACGCGTGGGCCCAGCATCCGACAGCACGGCTGCTGCAACACGAAATGCTGGACTCACTGCGCCGCTGGACCGGCGACACCATTCCGGACCAGCCGCCGCCCGTCTCGACGACGCTCGCCGCCATGGACGCGGGCGGTGTCGATACCGCGTTGATCAGCGCCTGGTACGGACCGGAGGGCGTGCTGATCTCCAATGACGAGGTGGCCGGATTCGTCGCCGAGTCCGGTGGCCGCTTGGTCGGCGTCGCATCGGTGGATCTGCGCAAGCCGATGGGCGCGGTGCGCGAACTCCGTCGTGCGGTCACCGAGTTGGGGATGAAGGCGCTGCGGATCGTGCCGTGGCTGTGGGGTCTGCCGCCGAACGACCGGCGCTACTATCCGCTCTACGCCGAATGCGTCGAACTGGGCATCCCGTTCTGTACGCAGGTCGGGCACACCGGCCCGCTGCGCACCTCCGAAACCGGCCGCCCGATTCCCTATCTCGACGACGTCGCGCTGGAATTCCCGGAACTGGTCATCGTGGGCGGACATCTCGGCTATCCGTGGACCACCGAAATGATCGCGATGGCAACGAAATACCCGAATGTCTACATCGACACCTCGGCCTACACGGTGCGCAGGTACCCACCGGAGCTGGTGGCGTACCTGAAGTCCCACGGCCGCGGCAAAGTCCTCTTCGGCACCAACTACCCGATGATCCCGCCCCAACACGCCCTCGCGGGCCTCGACGACCTCGGACTCGACGACGAATGCCGCGCCCTCTTCCTTTCCGGCAACGCCAGCCGCGTCTTCGGCCTTCCCACCCCCGACCAGCACGGCGGCTGAGCCTGCCCCAGCGCCGGAAGATTCGACCCGCCGATAGGTCGGCTTCGGCGATCGGGTAGACGTTTCCGAAACATCGGGAGTGCCTGCGGCCCAACCGGTTCCGCGGTCACGCAGCCGATCCGGCTCGCGCTGATCGATGCGGCCGAAGAGCGCGGGACGGATCGCTCCGCCACGCCGTGGGTGTTGTCCGGACGCACCGACGCGGCGGTGCCCGCGATGGCGCAGCGGTTGTGGGAGTTCCCGGACACCGATCCGACCGATATCGGCTACTCGCTGACCGCGACCGATTGCATGAATTGGCCCACGGGGCAAACGGATTCGACTATCCGGCGAAGAATCCCGAATTTGCCATCGGCTTTCACAAGGCGATGAAGGTGACCACTCAGCGGTACCGGCCTATGACTCACCGGTGGTCGCCGGATCGGCCAGCGCGCCTTCCGCGGTTCGTAATCGGTCGGTGAGTGCCGTGAGCAGGTCCATGGACTCGGTGGACAGGCCGAGCGCCAGTTGCACCAGGCGGCGTAGCGGCCGGCTGTTGATCTGACTGACCAGCAGCAGATCGTGGTCATGGGGACTATCGAGGTACTCGAGATTCACGGCGGTTCTCACAATCTGTCAGCTGCTTCCGGATTGCCCGGCGCTCCAGCGGGTTGCTCGCGCTACGGCAGGTATAGCCGTCGGACCTCGATGCGCAGGTTCTAATATTCCGGCAAGCGGAGGATGCCCCTCCGATCGACCCCCACCGAAGGGCGGAACAGTGGCGTTCGCGGACTATCAGAACGAGATCTACTTCGCGGCTCTCAGCGGAAATGCGCCGGAGTTCCCGATGGATTATGCGACCCTCGAGGCGAAGGCCGCGGCCGCACTGCCCACCTCGCTGTACTCCTATATCGCGGGCGGAGCCGGTGACGAACTGACCCAGCGGCGCAATGTCGAGGCCTTCGAGGACTGGGGTGTAGTCCCACGGATGCTCGTCGGTGCGACCCAGCGCGATCTGTCGGTCCAGGCCTGGGGGCTCACCTTCCCCAGCCCGATCTTCATGTCCCCGGTCGGCGTGATCGGGTTGGTCGGCGATCGGCACGGCGATATCGCGGTCGCCGAGGCCGCGGCGAAATCCGGTGTACCCGCGGTCTTCTCGACGCTCATGGAGGATCCGCTGGAGGAGGTCATCAGCCACGCGGGTACGACGCCGAGCTTCTTCCAGCTGTACACACCCAAGAATCGCGACCTCGCCGCGAGTCTGGTGAGCCGAGCCGAGGCCGCCGGATATCGCGGCATCACGGTCACCTTGGACACCTGGATTCCGGGGTGGCGGCCGCACGATCTGTCGACCGGGAACTTTCCGCAGTTGCGCGGGCATGTGCTGAAGAACTACACCTCCGATCCCGTTTTTCAGCAAATGGTCGGCTCGGACGATCCGCGGTCCATCGTGCTGCACTGGGTGCAGACCTTCGGAAATCCGCTCACCTGGGACGATCTCGAATGGCTTCGATCGCTGACCGAACTGCCGATCATCCTCAAGGGCATTTCCCATCCCGATGACGCGCGCCGCGCGATCGATGCGGGAGTGGACGGCATTTTCTGCTCGAATCACGGTGGGCGCCAAGCCAATGGCGGGCTGAGCGCATTGGAGACGCTGCCCGGGGTGATCGAAGCCGTCGCCGACCGGGTGCCGGTGCTGTTCGATTCCGGTGTGCGCTCGGGCACCGATGTGATCAAGGCGCTCGGCGTGGGTGCGACGATGGTCGGCATCGGCCGGCCCTATGTGTACGGCCTTGCGCTGGGCGGGGTTTCGGGTCTGGTGCACGTGCTGCGGATGATTCTGGCGGAGGCCGATCTGCTCATGGCGGTGAACGGCTATCCGGATATCGCCGCGGTACGCGCGAACATCCGGCCGCGGCGCTGAATCAGGGCGGTGTGCGCCGCACGCGCGGTGCCACTACGGTAGGGCGGCGAGTCCGGACCCCGATTGCTGGGAGATGAGCGTGCCTGTATCGACGATCGAGAATGCGGCGGTGCTGTCCGTGGCACCGACCGAGCCCGAACGCCGCACCATCCCCACCGCCGCGTTCTGGGTGATCTCGGTCCTCGGCATCGTCGCCGGTGTGTACTACATCCACCAGGTCCGCGCAGCGATGCAGGTGATGATGCATCTGATGGATCTGAGCGTCTATCAGATCGCCGGGCACCGGGTGGTCGACGGCGTTTCCATCTACGACACGCCCCTGCTCGGCCGCACCCGCGGCGTCTGGGAATTCGTCTACACGCCGTTCGCCGCGCTGCTGTTCGTGCCGCTGGTCAATCTGCACGGTGACGTCTTCACTTATGTCGGTGCGTTCGGCAACTTCGCCATGCTGACCGCGTCGGTGTGGGCGGCGCTGTCGATGCTCGGCTACCGTCGCGATCTGCGGCTGGTGCTGGTCGGCGTGCCGATAGCCGGACTGCTGATGTGGTGCGAGCCGGTGCGCGAGACCATGGCCTTCGGTCAAATCAATATCTTCCTGCTGTTGCTGGTGCTCGCCGATATGGCGCTGCCCGATACGTCGCGGTGGAAGGGCGTGCTGACCGGCATCGCGGCGGGTATCAAACTCACCCCCGCCTTCTTCGTGGTCTATCTGCTGGTCACCCGCAGGTACCGAGCGGCGGTGACGGCCATCGGCGCGTTCGCCGCGACCGTACTCGTCGGTCTCGCGGCCATGCCCAAGGATTCGCTGACCTTCTGGAGCGGCGCATTCGCCGACCCCAAGCGCGTCGGTGTGCCGGAGAATCCACGCAACGAATCACTGCGCGGCCTGCTCGCACGGACCATCGGTGTCGAGGGCGTGCACCAATTGCTGTGGCTGGCAGGCGCTTTCGCGATCGCTGCGGCCTGCCTCTATCTGGCACGTCGGCTGTCGCTGACCGGAGCCGAACTGCCTGCGGTGGTCCTGGTCGGACTCACCACCACCGCGGTGTCCCCGTACAGCTGGGTGCACCACTGGGTCTGGCTCGCACCGCTGCTGGTCTATCTGGTCGACCTGGCCTTGCGCAGGCGCGGTGTGGTCGTATCGATCGGACTGCTGGTGGCGGTCGTGATCGCCGCGGGTGGTGTGATCGCCTTCTTCGACCCGACGATGAGCAGCATCTTCGACTATCCCTCGGGAAGTCACATCGCGACACTCGTGCACAACGGATACATCTGGCTGACGTTCGCACTATTCGGCGCCGCCGCGGTTCAGCTGCGATGTTCGGCAGGTGACCAGCCGGACACAGTATCTGCCGGGGTGCGGTAGATCAGCGTCAGGACTCCGACGCGGGCGCCTGCGCCTGCTGTTCCGCGACCGCCGCGGCACGTTTGGCTCCCGCGCCCCAACCGACGTGCAATTCGGCGCGCATGCGGTCGACCATATGCGGATAGTGCAGCTCGAACGCCGGTCGCTCGGACCGGATACGCGGCAGCTCGTAGAAGTTGTGCCGCGGCGGCGGGCAGGTGGTGGCCCACTCCAGCGAGCTTCCGTAACCCCACGGATCGTCCACGGTGACGACCTCACCATAGCGGTAGCTCTTGAAGACGTTCCAGATGAACGGCAGCATCGACGCACCCAGGAGGAAGGCGCCGATGGTGGAAATGGTATTCAGCGTGGTGAATCCGTCGCTGGGCAGGTAGTCGGCGTAGCGGCGCGGCATACCCTCCGCACCCAGCCAGTGCTGCACCAGGAAGGTGGTGTGGAAGCCGATGAGCGTGGTCCAGAAGTGCCACTTGGCCAGGCGCTCGTCCAGCATGCGGCCGGTGATCTTCGGGAACCAGAAATAGATACCCGCGAACGTCGCGAACACGATGGTGCCGAAGAGCACGTAGTGGAAGTGCGCGACCACGAAATAGGTGTCGGTGACATGGAAATCCAGCGGCGGGCTGGCCAGGATGACACCGGACAGACCACCGAAGAGGAAGGTGACGAGGAAGCCGACGGAGAACAGCATCGGTGATTCGAAGGTCAGCTGACCGCGCCACATGGTGCCGATCCAGTTGAAGAACTTCACACCTGTCGGCACCGCGATCAGGAAGGTCATGAACGAGAAGAACGGCAGCAGCACAGCGCCGGTGGCGAACATGTGGTGCGCCCACACCGCCATCGACAGCGCGGCGATGCCGAGGGTCGCATAGACCAGCGTGGTGTAACCGAAGATCGGCTTACGCGAGAAGACCGGGAAGATCTCCGAAACGATGCCGAAGAACGGCAACGCGACGACGTACACCTCGGGATGTCCGAAGAACCAGAACAAGTGTTGCCACAGCAATGTTCCGCCGGTGGCCGGATTGTAGATATGCCCGCCCAGGTGCCGGTCGACCTCCAGCCCCATCAGTCCCGCCGCCAGAATCGGAAAGACAAGCAGCACAAGCACACTGGTAACGAAGATATTCCAGGTGAAGATCGGCATCCGGAACATCGTCATGCCAGGGGCACGCAGGCAAACCACCGTCGTGGACATATTGACGGCGCCGAGGATGGTGCTGACACCGCTGAGCACCAACCCCATGATCCACAGATCAGCACCCGCGCCGGGTGAGTGCTGGATACTGGTCAGCGGCGAGTACGCCGTCCATCCGTAATCGGCCGGGCCGCCGGGCGTGACGAATCCGGCCGTCGCGATCGATGCGCCGAACAGATACATCCAATAGCTCAACGCGTTGAGCCGGGGGAACGCGACATCCGGCGCCCCGATCTGCAGCGGTAACACCGCATTGGCGAAGCCGAACACAATCGGCGTCGCATAGAACAGCAGCATGATCGTGCCGTGCATGGTGAACAGCTGATTGAACTGTTCGGTCGACAGGAACTGCAGACCGGGTCGCGCCAGCTCCGCGCGCATCAGCAGAGCCATCAGACCACCGATGAAGAAGAACGCCATCGCGGTGGTTACGTACATGACCCCGAGCACCTTGGGGTCGGTGGTCGTGATCATCTTCCAGATATAGGAGCCTTTTGGACCCGTCCGCTGCGGATAGGGCCGAACCGCTTCGAGTTGAGTCACAGCCACGGCTGTCGCCACCCTTCCGATCGCCGAGAGCAGCCTTGTCCGGATTATGCGCCTGTTCGATCTGCGACATGGGCGCTTTGCGCCATTGCCGCTGTTGTGTCCGCGTCCACGGTAGGAGTTTGACTGCGTCCACGGTGGGATGTGCCCGGTCACGCGCGCCGTGGCGTCGTCCACTGGTTCTTCGCGATGGGGGTGCGCTTCCACTGGGCCGGTTGCGGTGCGCGTTCCGATAGTTTCGGCGCCATGTACCCCGTCGTTGTCCGACTATCACCGCCATGTGAGGTGCGTCGCACCAGCAGTGGCCCGGGAACTGGCATCGGGCCGCGGCCGACCTGTGTGCGAGGGCTGGCACATTCATTGCCCGCCGCAGCGCTTCCGATTCGAGGATTGGTGTAAAACGTGCAGGTCAAGCGCTCGTCCGACCACCTGGTGTGGCTGCTCGCCGTGCTTGCGGCCGGCGCGCTCGTGCTCATCTCGGTGCTCGCGGCCGGTGCGATGCCCTACCGGTCGGCAGGTATCGCCTATCCCGGGTTCGTCGATGTCCTGCTGTATGTCGCGCTGCGCGTGGTCGCCGCGCTGGCGGGCGCGATGACCCTTGGCGCGTTGATCTACGCACTGTGCTGCACTGTCGTCACCGCGCGCGGTCGCGTCGATATAGACGGATATGCCGGTGTCCGGGTGGCGGAGCGGGTGAGTCTCGTGTGGCTCGTCGCGGCGCTGGTCCTGATTCCGGTGAGTGCGGCGAATAGGGGCGGGCTCTCGATGAGTGTCGCGCTGGAGCGGGGTGCGATCGGCGCGCTGATCGATGCCAGCGAGCAGCCGAAGGCGTGGATCGTGGTCGCGGTGCTGGCCGGTGTCGTCGCGCTGGTGACACGCCTGACCTTGGCATGGACCGGACTTGTTGTGCCGACAGTGCTGGCGCTGCTCGCGGTGCTGCCGCCCGCCATGGTCGGCAATGCGGGGGAGGGGCCGAATCACGACTTCGGCACCGGCGCGATGATCATTTTCCAACTCGCGGTCTCGGTGCTGCCGGGGCTGGCGTGGTGTATGGCGGCGCAGGTGCGGCGCAACGGTTCCCAGGTCACGACCGCGATTCGGCGATACGCGCGCATCGGGCTGTTGTGTCTGGCCGCGGCCACGCTCAGCGGATTGGTGCTCGGGGCCATCCTGTTGCCGTGGTCGGCGCTGTTGCGCACCGGCTACGGTCGGCTCGCTCTGGTGGTCGTCGTGGCGGCCGCCGCTATGGGGATCATGCTGAGAAGGATTGCCGCCGAGCAAGATTCGAGCACGGGGTGGCTGATCTCCGGAACCGGCGCGCTGTCGGTCGTGGTGACCGCCGCACTGGTGTCGATGGCTGTCCAGCCGGCCCCGGCCTTCGCCGATCGCTCGTTCACCGCGCAAGAGATTTTCCTCGGTTTCGATTTGCCGGAGAAGGCCCACTTCTGGCGGCTGATCACCATGTGGCGCTTCGATATCGTCCTCGGCACGGCCGCTCTCGCCGGTATCGCACTGTATGCCGCCGGGGTGCTGCGGCTGCAGCGGCGCGGCGACACCTGGTCGCCATGGCGCGCGCTGTCATGGACGAGTGGCTGCGTGGCCCTGCTGATCTCGACGTCATCGGGCATCGGCGCCTACGGCTATGCCATGTTCAGCATGCACATGATCACGCATATGGCGCTCAATATGTTCGTACCGGTGCTGCTGGTACTCGGCGCGCCGGTGACCCTGCTGGTGCGGGCCGTCCCGGCCGCACCCAAGGACGCGGTTCCCGGTGTGCGCGAATGGGTGCTGGGGATCCTGCATTCCCGCCCCACCGCCCTGCTGGCCCATCCCGGCACCGCGATCACGGCCTTCGTGGTCTCGCTCTACGGCCTGTACTTCACGCCGCTGTTCCAGAACCTGATCCGCTATCACTGGGGGCACGTCTTGATGAACGTGCACTTCCTGATCATCGGCTACCTGTTCTACTGGGCCATTATCGGCATCGACCCGGGTCCGCGCCGCCTGCCGCATCTCGGTCGGCTCGGTATGTTGTTCGCCATCATGCCTTTTCACGCCTTCTTCGGCGTCGCGGCGCTGTCGATGAATTCGATTATCGGCGAACGTTTCTATGAACAACTCCAGTTGCCCTGGCATCTGGACCTGATGGCGGATCAGCGGGTCGGCGGCGGTATTGCCTGGATCTCTGGCGAAATCCCGGTCCTGCTGGTGGTCGGTGCGCTGGTGACCCAGTGGGTGGCCCAGGATCGGCGCACCGCGGTGCGCACCGACCGCAGGGACGACGAATACGGTGACTCCGAACTCGCCGCCTACAACGCCATGCTGGAGAAATTGGCGCAGTCGCGTCGCTGAATCAGCGCCCGAACCGAACCCGCCGCAGCCGCAGGCTGTTCGAGACCACGAAGAACGAGGAGAACGCCATGGCGGCACCGGCGATCAACGGATTCAGCAGGCCGAGTACGGCCACCGGAATGGCGACCACGTTATAACCGAAGGCCCACAACAGATTCCCCTTGATGGTGCGCAGGGTGGCGTGCGCGAGTTCGATGGCATCGGCGACGGCCGCGAGATCATCGCGGACCAGGATGACATCGGCGGCCGCGATCGCGACATCGGTACCCGCCCCGATCGCCATCCCGAGGTCGGCGGTGGCCAGCGCGGCGCCGTCATTGATGCCGTCGCCGACCATGACAATGCGGCGGCCCTGCTCCTGCATGCGGGCGATCAACTCGACCTTGCCCTCCGGAAGCAGTTCGGCCACAACCGTATCGATCCCGATCTCATCCGCGACCGACTGTGCGGCATAGGCATTGTCGCCGGTGAACATCATGACGCGCAGGCCGAGCGCGTGCAGCCGGGCAATGGCATCGGCAGCGGTGTCCTTCACGGTATCGGCGACCGTGATCACCGCGCAGGCCGCACCATCCAATACCACAAGCACTGCGGTGTGTCCCACGCGTTCCCCCTGGCGCACAGCACGACTCAGCGTTTGCGGAACACCGATACCGCGATCGTGCAGCAGGCGCAGCCGTCCCACCAACACCTCGCGACCCGCCACCACACCGCGCGCACCCAAACCCGGTAGTGCCGTGAAGGATTCGACCTCCGGCAGATCGTCGAGGACGGTCCTGGCATGCCGGGTGATGGCCGCGGCCACGGCATGTTCGGAGGCCGCCTCCACCGCACCCGCCAGTCGCAACACCTCGGCCTCGGTCAGCGGATCCGGAACGGTCACCCCGACAACGCTCATCACGCCATTGGTGACGGTCCCGGTCTTGTCCAGCACCACCGTGTCCACATCGCGGGTGGCTTCGAGCGCCTGATGCCCCTTGATGAAGATCCCCAGCTGCGCACCGCGCCCGGAGGTCACCATCAACGCCGTCGGAATCGCCAGGCCCAGCGCGCACGGGCAGGCGACCACGAGCACCGCGAGGGCGGCCGATGCGGCGCGGTCCACGCCGAAACCGAGGAGCCACCAGGTCGCGAAAGTGCCTGTCGACACGGCGAAGACGAACGGCACGAAGACCGAGGAGACCCGGTCGGCCACGCGCTGCATGCGCGCCTTCCCGGTCTGCGCCTGCTCGACCAACCGGATCATGCCGGAGAGCTTTGTATCCGCGCCCACCGCGGCCGCTTCCACGATCAGCCGGCCGGTGAGTGCGGTGGTGCCGCCGATGACCGCCATCCCCTCGGTCACCTCGACCGGAACGGATTCGCCGGTCATGGCGCTGGCATCCACACTCGAAGCCCCGGAAACCACGAGGCCGTCGGTGGCGATGGTCTCGCCGGGACGTACCACGAACCGCTGCCCCTCGACGAGCTCGCCGATGGGGACCCGCATTTCGCGATTGTCGCGGGTGAGCACCGTGACCCCGCGGGCTCCCAGCGCGGCCAGCGCACGCAGCGCACTGCCCGCTGCACGCTTGGCCTTCGCCTCGAAATACCGTCCGGCGAGTACGAAGGTAGTGACACCCGCGGCGGCTTCGAGATAGATCGAATCACCGGACCAGAACGCGTCCCATACGCCGCCCGGGGTTTCGGTCCGGTCCGCGTGCAGGAATATGGTGTCCAGCGACCATAATGTCGCGGTGGTCACACCGACGGATACCAGCGTGTCCATGCTCGCGGTGAAATTCTTCGCACCCGCCAAGGCCTTTCGATGCATTGGCGCGGCCGACCACACCACCACCGGCAGTGCCAGCACGGTCAGGATCACCTGCCAGCCGGTGAATCGGGTGGCCGGGACCATCGCGAACATCACCGACAGATCGGCGAGCGGAAAGAACAGCAGTAGCGCGACGACCAAGCGCCGGAACAGATCCCGGACCGCCGCCTCCTCGGGGGCGGCGGATACGGGTCCGGTGCGATCGGTGATCGGCTCCGCGCCGTACCCGGCCGCGACCACTTCGGCGCAGAGCTGATCGGCCGAAATGTCCTCGGCCGCCTCGACGGTGGCGATGCCGGTCGCATAGTTCACCGAGGCGAGTACGCCGTCGATCTTATTGAGCTTGCGTTCTACTCGGTTCGCGCAAGCGGCACAGGTCATTCCGGATACCGCGAGCGAAATCCGGGTTGTCGCGGGTTCCGCACGAGCGCCCGCCCGCATCGGATCGCTACGCAATGCTGTGTTCATTCGATTCCGTTCGGTCTCAGGCGGCCGGATTTCGGGTCAGGCGGAGTTGGCCGGTGCGGCGGCCGAATCGGGCGCCGGGCGGCAGGACGAGTTCGGTGGGCGCCGGATTGCTCGTTCGGGTCGGTGGCGAGGTTTCCGGTCGGCGGGTGCGATGCACCACCACGACCAGCACCAGCGCGGCGACCAGAATGCCGTGCGAGAGCACCCGGGAGATCGGCACGACCCCCGAATACAGATCACCGATGACAAAGGCCGTGAGCGTCGTCACCAGCACACCGAGCACCGGCAGCACACCAGAGGTGGCGCGCGGCCGCAGCGCGCAATAGCCGAATCCCATGCCGATCGCCAGGCTCCACGCGGTCGACTCGTTCATCAGATGCCGGGTCATCTCGGCGCCGTGGTGCTGGGTCATGCCGAAGTCGAATCCGGCGAACTGACCGATCGCCAGCGCGCATTGCGCGACCCCGAGCAGGCCGAGTAGCAGCCTGGTCCACTCGGCGCGGCCGAGCCAGGAAAGTGATGTGTGCCACATCGATTCGCGCGGGCGTTCCAGATCGGCGGCGGCGAAGATGGCGTCGGTGAGGTCGGGTGCGTACGACGAGGCGGTGCGTAGCAGACGCGTGGTTTCCACGGCAGCCACGTACCAGGAACAGCACTGCGCGCACTGTTCCAGGTGTTCGTCGACGCGCGCCGCCGGCACGGTTTCGCGTTCGCCATCGATCCGGGCCGATAGCGCGGTCCGGCATACCTTGCACTCCACATCCAGATTGTCGGCTGCCTGCACCACTAAGTTCCCGCGGGGTTGCGCACGGGTTACTGTCGAGCTCATGCCGATGTCCGCCGAGGATGACCGAGACGACTTAGCTGGCCTCAGCGGCGGCGCGTGGGGATCGACGAGCTCTGGAGGCCGTTATTCGGGCCGCCCAGAAGGATGTCTGGCGGTTGTCGGCCCATCTCACCGAGCTGTCGCGTGCCGATGATCTGACCGGATAATTCCGCGGGCTGCTCGGCGAGCCGCGCGAACGGCTGCCCCCGCATTGCCCGAGTACGAATCCCCACCGGGGAACGGGCTCATCATCGGGCGGCCAAAGGCTTTGCCGCGTAATGCAATCGGACAATTCCGTCGTCGTGTCGCTCCGCAGTGGCATTGACACCGAAGACATCACGCAGCAGCTCGGGGGTCATGACCTCGAGCACCGCACCCGCCGCGACGACCTTGCCGTGTTCGAGAACCACCAGCTGATCACAGCAGCGCACCGCCAGCTCCAATTCGTGCAGTACAGCCAGAGTGGTGATGCCGGTCGAGCGGACCAGGTCGAGCAGTTCGAATCGGGCGCGCACGTCGAGATGGTTGGTCAGTTCATCGAGCACGAGCAAGCGTGGTTGCTGTGCGAGTGCCCTGGCCAGCAGCACCCGCTGACGCTCACCACCCGATAGCGAGCCGACCGCGCGTTCGGCGTACTCGGTGACACCGGTACGCGCCAGGGCATCCGCGACCGCCGCATGATCGGCGGCGGTATCCCGGCTGAACAGCCCGTGGTGCGGATTGCGGCCAAGGCCGACCAACTCCGCTACCGTCAATTCCGGTGCACCCGAACCATTCTGGAGCACCGCGGCCGTGGTGCGCGCCGCGGCACGCACCGACAACGTGCCGATATCGGTGTCGTCGATCAGGACCATGCCTTGATCCGGTCGCAACGAGCGATAGATGGCGCGTAACAGCGTCGTCTTACCGCTGCCATTCGGCCCCACCACGCCGACGAAGGATCCTGGCGGGGCATGCAGCGTCGCCGCGTCCAGTACCCGTGCGCCCCCGAATGCGATCGTGACCCCGACAACCGACAACTCCGCGGTTCCCGCATCGTGTGTCTGCGCGGGCGTGGTACCCGACGTCGGGGTGAAATGCCAGGTCATGCCGGACCTCCGTCACGGCGGAGCAACCACAGGAAGAACGGCGCGCCGAAGGCGGCGGTGAAGATTCCGAGCGGCAGTTCGGTGGGGGCGTCGATGGTTCGCGACAACAGGTCGACGAGAACCAGGTAGGACGCGCCCAGTAGTGCGGCCAGGGGTAGTACCCGACGGTGGTCCATGCCGAAGGCCAGGCGCACCAGATGCGGAATCATCAAGCCCACGAACCCGATTCCGCCCGCCACCGCGATCAGCACACCGGTCAACAGGGAGGCCAGTACCAGCAGGACGATTCGGGTGCTGCGGACGTCGACGCCGAGCGCGGTCGCCTGTTCGTCGCCGGTGCCGAGCACATTCAGGCGACGGCCGTAGGCCAGCACGACGGCGACGACCACGAGAACCACCAGCGTAACCGGTCCGAGCCGGGACCAGCTCGCGCCGGAGACACTGCCCATGGTCCAGAACATAACCGCGCGAAGCTCGTTCGGGGTGGCACGCAACTGGAGGTAGTTCGTCGCCGCCAGTAAGAGATATCCGACGGCGACACCGGCCAGCACCAGGCGGGTCGGAGTCAGAGTGCCGCGCCGCTGACCGAGTGTGAAAACCACTGCGGCAGTGCCGATTGCGCCGAGGAACGCGGCGGCCGAGACACCGATACCGCCGAGTGCCGCACCCGCGGTGACGATGACGGTCACTGCACCGAGCGCGGCGCCGGAGGACAGGCCGAGCACATAGGGATCGGCGAGCGGATTGTTCACCAGCGCTTGCAGAATCACGCCCGAGATGGCCAATCCGCAGCCGCACAGCGCGGCGAGAATGACCCGGGGGAGACGATAGTTCCAGACGATCTGGTCGACGGTGAACCCGACATCCGGTGTCCGACCCGATAAGTGGGCGAAGACGACTCGGCAGGTATCGGCAACGGAGACCGTAACCGATCCAGCGCCGATGGATACCAGCATGACCACGAACAGAATTGCCAGCGAGACGGCAATCGCGATGGGCAGCGGTATCGTTGCGAACAACCGCTGTCGTCGAAGCGCGCGCGTCATCGGAGCTGTTCGGGATGGACGAGTCTGGCGATCTTGTCGACAGCGATGTCGTTGCTCGGGCCGAGGTAGATCGAATCCGAGAGCACTGTGTAGTTGGTGTTCTTGCTCGCGTTCCACTGCGGGAACTGCTCGAGGATCCGCTTGGCCGCGCCATCGATATCGGGGTTGCGGTAGTCGACGACGATGAGCCCGTCGATCGGGGTGACGGCGAGTTGTTCCTTGCTGATCGTCACGAAAGTCGTTCCGTCCGTCCGGTTGAACGGATTCACCGCACCGGCCTTGTCGATCAGGTCGTTCCAGATGCCGCCCGCCGCAATGGCCGAGAAGTCACCCGCATCGCCCATATTCATACCGGGGAAGATAAGCAGCACATTCTTCTCGGGCTGACCGGCAACCCGCGCGGATGTCTCGGCAATCTTGCGCTCGGTGTCTTCGATGAGCTTTTCGGCGCGGCCGGGAACATCGAAGATCGTGCCGAAATCGCGCAGCATGGCGTTACTGTCCGCGATGGTCGGCGTGCCGGTGACCGCGCCGGTCACACCGCAATTAGCACGGGGCACATAGGTATTGGCACCCGCACTGGACAACTCGGCACGGGTGGCGAAACCCTGATCGGCGGAGAAGCCGCCGCCTCCGGTGGAGATGACGAGATCGGGATGTTGCGCGAGCATGGCCTCGCGGGAAATGTCCTGCAGGTTGTTCGGGGTGATACCGCCGGTCGGCAGGGCCGCGATGGCGTCGGCGCGGCCGGGCACCTCGGAGGCGCCGTAGGACTGGGCATTGGCGACGACGCGGTCCGCGACACCGAGGGCGACCAGCGACGAAACCTCGCCGATGGAGCCGCCGTTCATCACCACGACCCGCCTCGGTGCCTCGGTGAAGGTGTAGCTCGTACCGCAGTTCGCCACGGTGACGGGATATTTCGTGACCCCCTCGGTCGCGGCCGCGGGTGTCGTGGATGCGAGTTCGGTGACCGTGGTCGAACATCCGGTGATGGTGAGGGTGCCGACGGCCAAGGCCAGCACAGCGACACGTTTCATGGGCGGGAGCGGCCTTTCGAGCGTCGGCATTCTGCTTGGCCACTTAGTCGGATGGTGCCACGCCCTGGTTCCCGGAAATATTTCGCATCCGTTACCGTGTAGCGCGCATGATCCCTGTACAGACTCGACCGACCCTGCTTCACTGATGAGACAGGTCCGACCGGACCGCAGGAGCCAGCGCATGTCGACCCATTTCGCTTATCCGGTAGGTAGACCCGCTGACCGTGACACAATGGAACACGGTGAGCGCGTTGATATTTCGACCGTGCCCGGAGCTCGGGTCATCCAATGCACGGTGAGCCACCCGCGTGGTGATGTCACGCTGGTGGTCGTGGCGGGCGAGGTCGATCTGTGGACCGCTCCGCGACTACGGGACAAGTTGTTGCGGGCCTTCGGTTCTCGGGGTTCGATCACGATCGTCGATTTATCGCCGGTCACCTTCTTCGCCGCCGCCGGACTGACGACCCTGATCGAGGCCCAGGCGGCGGCCGAAAAGGCCAACCGTCGAATGGTTTTGATCACCACGGTGCGCTGTGTCGATCGGGCCATCGAGCTCACCGGACTTGCCGCGCACTTCCGCCGCGTCGGCTCCCTGGCCGCGGCGCTGGCGGACCCTACACCGGGATGTGTTGCCCCGGTGTAGGGTCCGCTGCGATTCAGCCGCGCCGCGCCGCTACCCGGGCACGTGCCTGTGCGATGCGTTCCTGCGCCAGCGCTACCCGCTCCTGAGCTTTATCGAGACGACGCAGGGTCTTGTCGACCTGCCGGGCCTTCTCGGCACGCCGCTGCGCCTTCTCGGCCCAGCGCGCGTTCCGTTTCTGTGCTTCGGCGCCGCGGTGCTGGGCAATTTCGGCGAGGTGCGCGCCGCGTTCCCGTGCCGTCGCGGCGATTTCTGGTCCGCGTTCTTTGGCGAGCTCGGCGAGTTCGGCGCTCCGGTGCTGGGCAATTTCGGCGAGGTGCGCGCCGCGTTCCCGTGCCGTCGCGGCGATTTCCGGTCCGCGCTCTCTGGCGAGCTCGGCGAGTTCCGCGGCCTTCTCGGCCCACTTCGCGCCACGCTCCCTGGCCAGCTCGGCCCATTCCGGCCCGTGTTCCTTGACCGTCTCCGCGATATCGGAGCCCCGCTCCTGGGCGACCGCGAGTCGCGCCGCCGCGACATCGCCGAGTTCGCGGGCCCGCACCGCGGCATCGTATGCATGGCGTCGCAGTGCCTCGCTGGTCGCCGAATCCGTTGCGGTGAACGGCAAAGCGGCCGAAACCGCCGCCGTCGCATTGCTCGCGGCCCGTCGACCACGCCAGCCGAGCGACGGTCTGCCCTCGGTATCCGCGCTGGCGATCATCAGACCGCCGAGCAGGCTCATATCCTTGAGGAAGGCAGTGCGTTTGGCCGCCTTGCGTTCCGGATCCTTCTCCGCCCAGAAATCCTGTTCGGTCACCGTCGCGGGAATCACCGTCGCGGCCAAGGTGAGCGAGGCCAGGCGCGGAAGCTTACCGAGGGCAAGCAGCACACCGGCCGAGATCTGGGTGAGCGCATTGATCCGCACCAACGTCCCCGGCTCCGCTGGCAATGTGGCGACGATATTGTCGGGCAGCGCTTGCTTACTCTGCTGAACCAGGGCCGATGCCGCCTGGGTGCGCGGCTCGGGGTGGATCAGCGCGTCGACCCCATCGGCGACGAACGCGGTCGCCAGCAGTGGTCGGGCAAATCGGCGTAGCAACATGACGTCCCTTTCCTCGATGGCTGAGGTTCAGGTAACCGCGTTCGGTGCTGTCAAACAACAAGATCAACACCCGGAATCAGGGCTTGACCGGGTGTTCTGTCGCGCCGAACGGCCGTACCTCCGGACTGGACAGAAAGGTGGTGACGATGTTCGTTACGGTCTCTGGATCCTCCACCATAGGCAGGTGATCGCATTCCGTGAGCTGAATTCGAGTGTGCGGATGCAGTGTCTCGTCGAGTCGGGCGCCGGCGCGGGCGGACAGGATGCGGTTCTGCTCGCCCAGCTGGTGCAGATCGGTGGGAAACCGGGGCCGGGTGTGAAAACATCGAGGTCGGCATAGGTCGGGAAGTCCTGCCCCAGGCCGTGCGGCGCCGGCAACCGGCCCTTGTCACCCCAGTGCGCCATGAGCCGCGGTAAGTGGTGCTGTGTGCGCCGCCCGCCCGCTCTCGCCGAGCTGGTCGGCGACGATCCGGGCGATGACCGCATCCGGCAGTGCCAACCAGCGGCCACCGGTGCCAGCGGGAGCACGGCATCGACCCAGGCCAGTCCGGACTTGCGTCCGCCGCGCGTGGTGTTCCAGATCAGCGGGCGGACGGTACGGCCAGGTCAGGTACCCGCCCGGAGGAAGCGACCCGTGCGGCGGGTGCCGAGGACCGGAGCCGCCACACCCGCGCCGAAGACGTACTCACCGGCGACGAGTACCGCGACCACCGTGGCGTCATTGCGGTTGACCATGCGTGCGAGATTGTCGAATACGGCGACCGGGGCCTCGGCATACTCCTCGACGGACTCGTCCAGATGTGCTGGATCGATGACGACCACATCCGCGCGGTCGCCGGGACGCAAGTGGCCCGCGTCGATGCCATACCAGTCGCCGAGTTCACCGGTGATGCGATGCACCGCGCGTTCGAGCGACAGGAACGGACGGCCCGCGCGTTCGGCGTCGTGCACCCGGCGCAGGAACCGCAGCCCGAAGTTGTAGAAGGCCATATTGCGCAGATGCGCGCCCGCATCCGAGAAGCCGAGCTGCACACCGGGATCGGCGGCGAGCTTGTCCAACACCCGCGGCCGATGATTGGAAATGGTTGTGCGCCAACGCACTTTGCCACCATATTCGACGACGAGGTCCAGGAATGCATCCACCGGATGCAGGCCACCGCGATCCAGCCCGACCTGACCGAAGGTCTTACCGATCACCGAAGCGTCCGGACACTCCACGATTTCGGCGTCGAAGAAATCTCGATGCCATACCCGCGGCCCGAACTTCTTGTCGTAATCCTTGCGGAATCGGCGTCGGTAGCCTTCGTCGCGCAGTAGCTCGCGGCGCTGCTCCAACTGGTTGGACAGGTGCAATGCCGCCGCGCCCGAACCGAATTCCTCGAAGACCGGCAGATCGATACCGTCGGAGTAGACCTCGAACGGCACCGGCAGATGCTGCCAGCGGAAGTCACCGCCCAGCCGATTGAGTACCCGCGCGATCAACGGAAAGATCTGGGCGACAGCGGGAATGGCCTTGATATCGGCTGCGGACAGCAGGCTGACCTTGAGCGGCTTGCGGAAGATACCGAGGCTGCTCGCCGCCATCGCGACCAGACTCTGCGGCCGGGCTACGTCCGGACCGCCCTGCAATGCGCGGCCGCGGCGGCGCAGGATCGCATTGAGCCTGCGGCGTTCCCTGGTGGTCGCGTAGGTCGATGGCAGGGTGCGTGACCGGCAGACCTCACCGTCGAGCTTGTCGAATAACAGCTGCTGGGAGGACATGCCGACGAAGCCCGCGTCCAATGCCTCATCGAGTTTGGCCGCCATGGCAGCCAATTCGGCATCGGTCGGGCGAATCTCCTTGCGGGTGGCACGATCCAAGCCCATCTCGGCGGCCCGAATATCGGAATGCCCGATGAAGGCGGCCAGGTTCGGTCCGAGCGGGAGTGCCTCCAGTGCCTCGACATATTCGTGTGCCGAAGTCCAGGACTTGGTTTCGGTCATCGCCGTGAGCACATGTTTGCGCGGAATGGCCTCCACTCGGCCGAACAGATCACCGGCGTCCGAGGCGTCGACATGCACCGTCGACAATGAGCACGATCCGAGCAGCACGGTGGTGATGCCGTGCCGAACGGATTCGGCCAGTGCCGGACTTTGCAGCACCTCGACGTCGTAATGGGTGTGGATATCGATCATGCCGGGTATCACCCACTTCCCGGCGGCATCGATGACGTGCGGGCAGTCGGATTCGTCGAGGGGTTCGGCCGAGACTACAGCTATCCCGCCGTCCCGGATACCGAGATGGCGGATGGCCGACGGCGAACCGGTGCCGTCGAACCACCGTCCGCCTTTTACAATCGTGTCGTACATAACTTCACTCCGATGCGGAATCGGCTAGGGCTTCGGTGATCCCGGCGCGCACGACTTTGCCGGTCGCATTCCGGGTCAGAGGTGTCGTGGTGATCCGCCACCGTGCGGGCACCTTGTAGTACGCGATGCGCTGCTTCGCGAACTCTGCCAGCTCCTGTTCGGTTGTGGCGGACGGACTGTCGACAACAACAAGGGCGGCGACCACCTGGCCGAGATCGGCGTCGGGCAGTCCGACAACGGCGGATTCGCGCACCGCGGGATGTTCGTCCAGACACTGCTCGACCTCGGTCGGGTAGACATTCTCGCCACCGCGCAGAATGAGATCCGAACGTCTGCCGGACAATCGGAGTCGGCCCTGCGCGAGGACACCGATATCGCCGGTGCGCAACCAGCGGTCGGACGTGATGGCGGCGGCCGTGGCTGCCTGGTCCGCCCAGTAGCCGAGCATGACATAGGGGCTGCGTACCCAGATCTCACCCTCGATGCCCTCGCCGACGGGTTCGCCGAGCTCGTCGCGGATCTGTAGTTCGACCCCGATGACCGGGCGGCCGACGGTATCCGGGAAGGCGGCGAGTTCGGCCGGTGCCGCAATGGTCGCCGCGGTACCGCATTCGGTCATGCCGTAGCTGGTCACCAACGCGGCCTCGGCGACCGGAAGTTGTTCGCGCAGTTGCTGTTGCAGTGCGGCCGATGACGGTGCAGAGTTGAGCGAGAAGGCCGTAAGCGAGGTCAGATCGTAGGTGGTCAAATCCTTTTCGAGCAGGCGACTCGCCATGGTCGGCATCGCGCCCCAGTTGGTGATCCGCTCCCGCTCGATCAGCCGCAGTATCCGATCGGCATCGAATGCGCCCTGGTAGATGACGGTGGTATCGCCGGTCGCCATGCGCGGCAGCACCAGATTGTGCAGGCTGGCGATGTGGAACAGCGGGGAGGTGAGCAGGAAGCGGCGGCCCTTCGGACTGCCATCGTCGGCGCCGCCCTGGAAGGCGGCGGCGAGTGCGTCGTTGAAACGGTGATAATCGATGACCGCCACCAGGTTTCGATGCGAATGCACCGCACCTTTGGGGCGGCCGCTGGTGCCGCTCGTGTAGAGGATGACCGCGGGATCGTCCTCGTCCACCGGAGCATGCGGTAGCTCGCCGTCGCTGAATTCGGCGATCAGCGCGGGCACATCGTGCTCCATGGTGAGCACGGGAACCCGGATATCGAGCGCCGCTACCTGACTCGCGCGTTTCGCGTCGACGATCAGGACCGCGGGGCTGGTGTGCTCCAGGCCGTACGCGATTTCGCGCGGCATCCACCAGGCGTTGTAACCGACCGCGATCGCGCCGAGCGTCTGCGCCGCCCAGAACGCCACCACCCATTCGGGGGTGTTGGCCGCGAGAATGCCGATCCGATCGCCCTTTTCGACGCCGTATCGGTCCCGCAGCGCGCGAGCCAGCGCGCCAACGGCCGCCACATGCTCGTCGTAGGACATGCGCCGGTCCTCGGTGACCAGGTAGTCGCGATCACCCAGGGCGGACGAGGCCGCGAGCACCTCGCGCAATGAGCGCACCCGGTCCTTGACCACCGGAATCGGCACGCCGAGTACATCTTCGACCGTCATCTCGAACGGTCCGTCGGGACCGGTCAGCCGCCCAACGGCCTGTGCGGCCAATGCCTGTGGATCGAAAGGCTTTGTCATAGAGGCACTTCCTCACATGGGGTTCAGGGCACCAGGACGGCGCGGCCGGTAATGAGCCCGCGCTCCAGTCGGTCGAGGGCTGCGCGGCCGTCCGCCAAATCGAAGCGTTCGATTTCGACCGTGAGGCGGCCGGACCGGGCCAGGGCAACGGAGTTGATCAGATCGGATTTGGTGCCGCCATACGACTTTCGGATCGAAGCTCCCCACGGCCAGCCGGGACCGCCCGCCGGTCCAGCCGTGATTTCCGGTGCGCCGCCGCCGAGTCCGATCATGCGGTACGCGCCATTGGGGGCTACGGACTCCACCGCGAGTCTGGCCGTCGCATCCACACCGACGAAGTCGAAGACCGCATCGGCGCCACGGCCATCGGTGCGGTCCAGGATTTCGCGCGCGGTATCGGCACCGGAGAGCAGGCCCTCGGCCGCACCGCAGCGCGCGGCCAGGGCGAGTTTGTCCGGGCTCACGTCGACGGCGATTACCCGCGTCGTGCTGGTCGCGGTGAGGATCTGCACCCCGACATGGCCGAGTCCGCCGACGCCGATCACCACCGCGACGGAACCGGGGTACAACTGTGCACGCGCGCCATTGATGGCGTGATAGCTGGACAGCGCCGCATCGGCCAGCGGCGCGGCCTGCAGAAAATCCAGCTCCCCGATGGGTACGAAGGAGCTTGCGGGGATGCGAATGTACTCCGCCATACCACCGTCCGGACCGAGGCCCGGACACGGCGGCATGGCGGTGCGTCCGGCGGCGAGGCAGACATTCTCATTGCCGCTGACACATTCGCGGCAGACACCGCAAGACCAACATAGGTAGACAATGCCGCGCTCACCGACCACCCGACCGTCGACCGCACTGCCGACGGCCTCGATGGTGCCCGCGACCTCGTGCCCGAGCGTCAGCGGATCCTCGCGCATCTTGAACGGAATATGCAGCACATGCAGATCGGAATGGCAGATGCCCGCGGCACCGACGCGCAGCAGCAGATCCGTCGGCCCGATCGCGGGCACCGCGACCTCTCGCAGCTCGAGTACACCGGGTTCGGTGAGCTGCAATGCCCGCATCATGCGCGCACCACCGAAAACACTGCGCGCAGATAGGCATTCGCACGATCGGAGCCGATGAGTCCCGGAGCCATTTTGTTCATGGTGTAGGCGAAGGTGACTCGATGATCGAGGTCGTTGACCACGGTGGCACCGCCGAGTCCGGCCCACCAGCAGACCTTCCCGTCCGGAACCTCCGGCGCGGTCTGCGATTGCGGCAGGCCGTAGCCGAGGCCGAAGCGCAACGGCGCGAGCAGCGCCAGATCTGGGCCGTCGGACTGCTGTTCGAAGATCAGATCGATTGTTTTCTCAGACAACAACCTTCGACCGTTCAACTCGCCCCCGCAGGCGACCAGCGACTGTACCGCCGCCACCGAATGCGCATTGCCGTGCCCGTTCACCGCACCGATTTCGGCCTCGCGCCACGCGGCACTATTGGCCTCCGGAAGATCGAGCAGGGGACTGGTGAACGTCTTGACCAGGATGCTGTCCTGATCGAGCGCGGTCATATCGAATTGCAGCAGCGGCGGCGGGACGAGTGGTGCGATGCGGTGGTGATTTTCGGGTGCGGTGCCGATATGGAAATCGGCATTCAGCGGTCCGGCGAGTTCCTCGGCGAAGAACTGGCCCAGGGTGCGGCCGGTAATTCGACGGATCACCTCGCCGATCAGATGTCCGTAATTCAGCGCGTGATAGCCCGATGCGGTGCCCGGCTCCCACCACGGCGGCTGGGTCGCCAGCCGTGCGCTCGCCGCCTCGGTGTCGTAGATATCGGCCAGCTCGATCGGCCGCTCCCAACCGGAGACACCGGAGGTGTGCCCGAGCAGATGGCGAATCTCGATATCGCCCTTGCCATTCGCGGCGAATTCCGGCCAGTAGTGCGCGACCTTCTGCTGCACATCCAATTCACCGCGGTCTACCAGCAGTAGCGCTGACAGCGCGGTCATGGTCTTGCTGACGGAGAACACATTGACCAGGGTGTTCTCGGTCCACGGCACGGTCCGCTCTGGATCGCGATGCCCGCCCCAGATATCGACGACCGGTTTGCCGTCGACGGTCACGCAGATCGCTGCGCCGAGTTCCGCACCCGCGGCGATCTGGTCGGCCAATTCCGTTCGCACACAGGCGAATTCATCCGCACAGAATCCTGATATCGTCATCGATGCCCCTCACGCATTCTCGAGTGTCCTGGCGGGCACCGGTAGCGCATTGCCAGCGGCGGCGGCTCGCTTTGCACCCCTTGCCATTTCCCGGGTCATATCGCGCACATAGGGCTCGAAATCGACCTGGATCGTGTGCCGGGGCGAGTTGTAAAACTGTTCGGTGCGGCGCTGTTCGACCGCTTCGATCTCGGCATTCATATCCGCTGCCGACGGCGGCAGGTACTTGCCCGTCAGATATGCCGCAACCAATTTGCTCTGCTGTTCGGCGAAATTCACCAGCGTCGGCAGCGATTGGGCCAGACCGAGGTAGAACAGATTGTCCACACCAGGCTTCATCATCTGTTTGAACAGCGGAATGCGATTCTGGGCGTCCGGCACCAGCTTCGGATCCGAGAAGAACGGGAAGCTGATGTGATAGCCGGTGGCACAGACGATGACGTCCACCTCCTCGGTGCTGCCGTCGGCGAAGCGCACCCGCGAGCCCTCCAGCGCGGTAATGGCCGGTTTGAAGGAGATATCGCCGCAGCCCGCGCGATACAGGAACTCCTCACTCGCCGACGGATGTGCCTCGAACGGTTTGTGATCCGGCTTCGGCAGCCCGTAGAACTCCATTTCGCCGCGGAACTTGCGCACGAAGCGTTGCCTGAGCTTCAGGCCGACCTTCTGCGGCATCCACGGCGGTATACTCCGTCTGTCGCCTACGCTGCCGTGCACATACTTCGGCAGCACCCAGACCCCGCGCCGCGCGGAAACGATGAGCTTCTCGGCGACGTAGCGCTGTGAGAGTTCCGAGGCGATATCCATGCCGGAGTTGCCCATGCCGACCACCACGACCTTCTTGCCGCGCATATCCACCGGGTCGAACGGATCGTTGTAGGCGTGGGCGTGCATCAGCACACCGTCGAATTCCCCCGGATAGTCCGGAATGTTCGGATCCCAGTGGTGGCCGTTGCAGACGAGCAGCGCGTCGTAGGCCCGGGTGCGGCCGTCGCTCGCCGTGATCAGCCAACTGCCGTCGGCCTGGCGCTCGGCCGCGGTGACCTTGGTGTTGAATCGGATCTTGTCGCGGAGGCCGAAATGGTCGACATAGTCCTTGAAGTACTGGAACAGCTGCGAATGGTGCGGGAAGTCCGGCCATTCCTCGGGCACCGGATAATCCTCGAAGGCGAGCCGGAACTTGCTGGTGTCGATATGCAGCGACTGATAGCAGGCCGACATACCGTTGGGATTCTTGAAATACCAGTTGCCGCCTACCTCATCACTCGCCTCGAAAACCTCGAAGGGAATATCGAAGTCCTGCAGGCGTTTTGCGGCGGTGATTCCGGAGGGGCCCGCGCCGATGACGCATACCCGGGGAAGGTTGCTATGAGTCAATTTCTGTAGTCCTCGTCCGAAGGATTGCCGTCACGTGGGCGGCACCAGATCCGGTGCGGCGAACCATCCCGCGCCGCCTGCGGCACGTGGAGTGACGTAGGCAACAATTTAACACCGACTAGACGTGCTGTCTAGTGAAATGACATGATGTCTATCATGTCGACCAAGTCGAACACGCCCGGACTGAGCCTGCGCGACGAACAGAAGCTGCAGACGCGCGCCAGACTGATGGACTGCGCCAAGGCGCTCTTCATCGAACGGGGCTATGCGGCGGTCCGGGTCGATGACATCGCCACTGCCGTCGGCTGCAGTCGCGCCACCTTCTACCTGCACTTCAGCGGCAAGTTGGAGATCCTGCGCGCCATCGCTGAACAGAGCACCTTGCCGACCGCAATGCACTTCTACGAGGATCTGGATCGGGTGCTCGACACCGGTTCCCGCGCGGAATTCGTGGGCTGGGTGACCCGCGCCATCGCCTGGTTCCACGAATACAAGGACCTGCTACCCGCCTGGGATGAGGCCACGGCAATAGAGCCGGAATTCCGCGAAGTCGTCCGCCTCGGCATCCTCGCGCTGCCCAATGTCATGACCGCCTACATCGCCCGCTGGCCCGAAAACCGCCGCGACGAGGCTCGGCTACGCGTGGAACTCCTTGTCGCCCAACTGGAACGCTTCTTCACCCGCTGGGCCATGCAGGGCACCATCGATGTCTCTGCCGACCAAGCCGCCGAAGTCCTCACCGATATCTGGTTTCCCGCCCTGCAAGCCCCCGACCGTACTTAGCGGCGGGGGTGCGCGTTCTACTGTGCGTGACTGTGCCGTACCCGCGCGGCACAATCGCGCACAATTAGTACTCCAGCTGCACTATGCGCTCGAACTTTCTGCGTCGTATCTGACCGAACTCTGCACCGAATCTCCATATCGCCCTGCTCAACTCACCTCATGGGATCGGCAGAGGTATGGGCGAGGATTCTTGCGGTACTCGGCGGTTTGATTGCCGCCGGACTGGTCGCGTTGTACGGCCTGGGAGTGCTGTTCGGCATACTGTTCGGCGGCATGCCCGACGAGGAGCCTGCGCCCGCCGTGGAGAACGTCCTCCTCGTGATCAAAACGATCGTCGTCGGAGTCGCGGCCATCACGCTGTTGACCGGTGCGATTACCGCGCGGACCACGGTGATCATCGGCGGCTGCTTACTGTTCATCCTGGATACAATCAACGAATCCAGCTCGGCCACACCATGATCCAACACCACGCGAGAGGTCTACCAGGAACGAACCACGCGAGTGCAGTCGCAGTATTAGTGGGCAGTTGCTCAAACGATGCGGTGCGCACCCGCGCCGGGTACGACAACGAATGTGCGCGGTACCCCGAAACCTGATCGCGTGAACCGATTTCGCACCGCGTCCGCGACCGATGCGGTGGCGTCCCGATCGACCAGCGCGATCACGCTGCCGCCGAACCCTCCGCCGACCATGCGCGCGCCATACGCCCCGGCCTCGAGCGCGGCGGATACCGCGGCATCCAGTGCTGGTGTCGAAACCTCGAAATCATCGCGCAGCGATTCGTGCGCCGCGGTCAGAATCGGTCCGATGTCGCGCGGATCCGCACCACTCCGCAACTTTTCGGCAACCGCTAGCACGCGCGTATTCTCGGTCACCACATGCCGTGCCCGCCGCCGTAGCACCGCATCGCCGATCCGGTCCACGGCCGCCACCGATTCGACATCGCGCAGCGCGGGCACCCCGAGTGCCGCTGCGGCCGCCTCGCATTGCGCGCGTCGCCGAGCGTAACCACCATCGATCAGCGCGTGCGGCTGTCCGGTATCGATCACCAACAACTCCAGCCCGAACCGATCGAGATCGAACGGAATCTGTTCGTGCGCGACACCGTCATGCGCGACTAGTCGACGCACATCGAGGAACAACGCATGCCCCGCGGTGCACAGAATCGATGCGGACTGATCGAGCAGTCCGGTCGGCACCCCGGCATAGTCGTTCTCGGCCGCGCGGGCCAGGTCGATCAACTCTCGATCGGTGACGGTGGGCGCGAACAGATCTCGCAGCGCGACGGCCACCGCACACGACAGCGCCGCCGAGGAGGACAGTCCGGCGCCGATCGGCACCGCTCCGTCCAACTCCAGGTCGACGCCGTCACGCACATATCCGTGCCGGGCGAATTCGGACACAACGCCCAGCGGATACCGCGACCATCCGGGAACCCGATCCCGTTCGGCGGCAAGCTCGCTCACCGCGACCAGCACCGTCTCACCTGGCCGCTGCCGCGAGACCACCTGGACCCGGCCGTCGATTCGCGGCTCCGCCCGACACTCGACCACTAGCGGCAGTGCGATGGGCAGCACGAAACCGTCGTTGTAATCGGTGTGTTCACCGATGATGTTGACCCGCCCCGGCGCCACCCACTTCGGCACGAATTCCTCACTTCGTCGCAATGCCAGTGCACACATGTCATCCCAGCAACACCGGGCACCACACCCTACGAGACACGCCGCCGGACCATGTCTTTCGGCCGACGCGGATGCGTGATCGATCGTCTTGACGCACAGTCGAATTTGACGCAATACCGGCCTAAAAAATCCGGCCGACGGCTTCGGGAGGGCATTATGATTCTGACAACCCAACGCGGCGGCCTGCTCGGGCTGCAGTGGATCGATCGACTACTCCCGCCCATGGGCAGGCCGGATCGCGGCGATCAGCGTGACTCCGGAGCTCCACTGACGATCGAGATCGGCGCGGCGACGGGGGTCGGCCCGACGGCTATGTCGGCTTTCGATGCGGCACTGCGTGACCTGGGAGTAGGTGATGCCAACTTGATCCGCCTGTCCTCGGTCATCCCGCCGCGCGCCGTCCTGACCCGGACCGGTCGCGTCCGCAAGCCGATCCCCTGGGGCGATCGGCTCTATTGCGTCTACGCCGCGCAGCATGCGGACGCGGTGGGCGAGCGCGCGGGCGCTGGCATCGGCTGGGTGCTGCGCGACGACGGTTCCGGCGCCGGACTTTTCGTCGAGCACGAAGCCGAGACGGCCGCGCAGGTCGCGGCACTGATCCGCGCCAGCCTGACCGATATGACCCGCAACCGGCCGGAGCGATTCGGCCCGATTCACCTGTGCACCACCGAGGCCCGCTCCGATGGCACGCCGACCTGCGCGCTGGTGCTCGCGGCATACCACACGACACCGTGGGGACGACAATGACAGCATTGCGCAGTGCTTCGATGGGCAGCGGTGGTCGGGTGACCGGTGGGCCGCCCGAACTCACGGTCACCATCGAATCGACCATTCCGGACGACCGGATCGACATGTTCCATCTCCTGTACGAGGAGGCCTTCGGCCCCTTGCGCACCAAGGCCATTGCCAGGCAGGTCCTGCACCGATCCGAATTCCGCGCGGAGATGATCGACCCGAGGGTCGCCAAACACGTCGCGCGCACCGCGACCGGCGACCCCATCGGCGTGACGACGCTGACCAAACATCTCGAGACCGTCCCGTGGATCAGTCCGGAGTATTTCGCCGCCCGCTACCCCGAATATGCGGCGCGCGACGCGATCTACTACGCGGGTTTCACGCTAGTTGCGCCAAGTGCGCGACAGGGGGCCGCATTCCATGCCATGATCAAATCAGTTGTCCAGGTATTGGTGGCCGAACGCGCTGCGGTCGGTTGGGACATCTGCTCGTACAACAACACTCGGTTGTCCTTCGCCGACAGCATTCGAGCGGTGCTCGATGAGCAGGAGGCGAACGTCGAAGTCGCGGTGGAGGATTCGCAGACCTACTACGCGGCGCGGTTCACTGGGGATGGAGCGACCAAGGGGGGCTGATGACCGTCCGGGAAGAGCAGCCGACGACCATTCGGTATCGCCTCGAAATGCGTTGGTGCACAGTACTTCTCGTAGTCACCGCGATCGGTATCAGGGTACTGCTCTGCCTTGATATCCGGCCGTTGTCGCTGCTGACCATGGCTGCCGTGGTGCTCGGCACGCTCACCATGATCTGCATCGGCCTGCGGCGATATTGTCCCGAGCGGCCGCTGCCCTGGTACCTGCTCTCGGCCTCGGCCGTCCTGTTCGCCGTGGGTACGGCCACTCGCGAGATCGACAGCCACGCGCTGCACCCGATCGATGACCTGTTCACTCTCGCGGGCTATTTCGGCACGGGCGTGGCCGCGGCGCTGTGGTTGTGGCCGCGCCAGGCCAGGCCCAACTACGATCTTTTGCTCGACTCGACGCTCATCGGACTCGGGGCACTGCTGGCCTCGTGGACCTTTCTGATCTCGCCGATCCTGCAGTCGCACGACACCGCCGCGAATACCCTGGTGGCCGCGACCTATCCGGTGCTCGACGCCCTGCTGCTGACCTTGGTCGCGCATTCGATGGCCACCGCGACTCGTTCGGAGACCTCGCTGCGCCTGCTGCACGTCGGGTTGATCGCCGTGCTGATCGGCGATCTCGGTTACAGCCTCGATACCGTCGGCCGTGCACCTGTCGCGCACGAGCTGCTGTTGGTGCCACTGCTGGTGGCCTATCCGATCGTCGGCGTCGCGGCGCTGCATCCGACCATGGCGAGTCTCGGTGCGCCACGGCGCATCCACCCGCACCATTCGCGGCAGCGGGCCAGCTTCATCGCGGTCGCGTTGATCGTGGCTTCGTTGATTCCGGTTGTCGGCTCCAGTCTGGACACTCTGGATCGGGTGGTGGTCTCGTCACTGTGTGCGCTGCTGCTCATCGGCGTGCTGGTGCGCAGCGAACGCGCCATCGTGCGCAGTGCGCGCAGTGAACGGCGCGCGCAATACCAGGCGGACCACGACATGCTCACCGGCTTGCTGAATCGGTCCGCGCTGCTGCACGCGTTGAATCGCAATCGTGAGCACTGGATCGAGCGGCCGCTGTGTCTGCTGTTCATCGATCTCGATGGCTTCAAGATGGTCAATGACAGCTACGGCCACGCGGTCGGTGACGAGCTGATCGCCAATGCGGCATCCCGGATCCGGCACCTCATCCGGCGCGATGATGTGGTGGCCCGCTACGGCGGCGACGAATTCGTGGTGCTCGCATCGCTCGACCGGGAGGAGGCAGCCACGCTCGCGGAGCGACTACTCGGCGCCTTCGTTCGGCCGTTCGAGTTGAGCGCGGGCGAAATTCCGATTACCGCAAGCGTCGGCCTGGCCTGCGGCAGCGCGCGCGGCTCCGACGACACCATCTACGACCTCATCCGGGATGCGGATTCGGCGATGTACCACGCGAAGGAGTACTCGCTCGGCTACGCCTTCCATGACGAACTGCGCCACGGTGCGGAGCCACGGAACAGCACCGCCGACTCGGGACGCCGGATCTGGCGCCCGAGCGGCCGGTCCCATAACGCCAGCGGCAAATCCGCCAGCACCGCGGTCTAGTCCGAGAGTTCGTCGAGCAGGCGCCGCGCTTCTTCTAACTCCGCCTGCAACTGCTGCACCTTCGATTCCTGGACCACTCGGGCCGCCTCCAGGATTCCGGCCACCACCTCGGCCACCTCCGGATGCAGCACCTTGGCCGCCTGCGCCACCGCGGAACTGGTCACCGGCAGACCTCGCACGGATTTCTTCTTGCCGCTGACCACCTCCACCGACCATTCGCCATCGGCGGTACCGGTGAGCGTCACCGTGACCTCAGGTGCCTTCGCCTTGCTCCGCGCGGCGGCCGGCGCCTTTGCCGCGGGCTTCGCGGCACCGGCGGGCGCCGCGGGCTTGGCCGGCTCCGTCGCCGGGGCAACGGGTTTCGGGGCCGCCGCGGTCGGGGTGGGGCTCGGGGCCGGCTGGGGGGCCGGCGGCGCGGGGCTCGTCAAGGTCGACGGCTGGGTCACAATGGCTTCCTTCCTGGTTGTCGACTTCGGCTGGGCAGAGCTTGTGGTTGCCGCCTTATCCCGCGACGGCTTGGTCAACGTCACTTCGGTCGGAGAAAAGGACAGTACATCCTTCGATCCGGTCGGCTTGACCCGCAGGAAGTCACTCTCGGATCGATCACCGATCTCGACCACCTTGCCGGACCGTCCCTCCGGCACGCCCACCGCGGCCGCGGTGAACCACACCATCGGCGGGCGACCGCCAGCGATCTCCGTGGCGATCTGCTGAATCTCAGTGTCCGACAATGGTTGTAGCTTTGTTCGTGGGGACGACATGGTGGCACTCCGAGCGGTATTCGTGGATGGCTGCGTGCACAGATGATGCCGCACACCACCGACAGATTCACAAGCCGCCACCGAATCCGCCCGCTATCGGACAAGATCCCGAACCGCAGCGAACGTACAGCAACGCTCCAATCGTCCCTGGTCCACCTATTAGCCGAGCAGGTATTGGTGGCGCCTCGACTGGGGTTCAAGGGGGATGCAACAGGGTTGTCCGGCGAGTGAAATCTTCCCAGCGGTGGGGATATTTCTCGGCCCTCGAAGCCTTGTGTGTGGACATATATTTGACGCGTCATCGGGTGGTCTGCCTGCTGTAGCAACCCCGAGCGACAAGATGGCACAGGTGGTCGATGTGCCGCGACCATGACATGGTCGCGGACATTCGTTTCGAATGGCAGGTAATGCAGCGATGAAAGTTGCGATCACCGGAGCCGGGGCTTCGGTCCCTCCGCTGATTATGACCAACGAGCGATTGCTCGGCATGTTTCCCGGACCTCGGAAGATGCCGTGGACACCGGAAGAGTTCGAGAAGAAGACCGGAATTCGAGAGCGGCGTTTCAGCTTCGACTTCGATGATGCTGCCGGGCGCCCGGTGTTTCCCCCTGGATACGGTGATGCGCCGGGTCCCGCTGGGCTGCTGGCGGAGGAGGCGCTCCGGGAGTCGCTGCTGGTTGCCGGTCTCGACGCGAGAGACCTCGATGGTCTTGTGGTCGGCTGTAGTACCCCGGATAGGCTCGGCTTCGGCGGTGACGCGCAGTTACTCCATCACCGGGTCGGAATGCGTCCGGACGCCGCTGTGCTTCAGGTCGACGTCGGCTGTGGAGGCTCGGTCTTCTGTCTGCAGTGGGCCAAGGAAATGATTCTCAGCGGTGTGCGCAAGAAAGTTGCCGTTGTGATGGTTCAGTTGGTGTCGCCGCTGCTGAGTCGCGATCTGTACACCGGGAGCGTCGCCTATGCGGGTAAGGAGAACGAGGCATTCCTGACAGCGCTGCTCTTCGGCGACGGTGCCGGCGCCGTGATTCTCCAGGCTGTCGATGACGACAGTGAGTCTCGAATAGAGTCGTCCGCGACGATCAACGAGTACCACGAAATCGTAGTTCGGCCGGCTGGTGGAAACCTGCGTCCGCCTGGAATGCCGGGCATCGACCCGTCGGATCATGCACATTACGTGATCGGAAGACGGGTTGCGGATGCCTATGCGCCGACCATGAAAAAGATGATCGACCATGTTCTCGCCGATGCCCGCATGGATGTCGGCGATATCGAACGGTTCTATCCGCATCAATCAAATCTCCGACTCATCGAGAAACTGATGGATATCGGCGGCCTCCCAGAAGACCGGACGGCGATAAATGTCGAGCGCTACGGAAATACATCGGGCGCGAGCGTGTTCATCCTACTCGCCGAGGACATTCGCAATCAGAAGGTAACTCTCGGCAGTGGAGATCCGGTCGTGATTGCAGCGATCGGCGCCAATCTCCAATACGGAGCTCACGTGGTCCGGCTGTAGCAGTCGGCATGAGGAAATCCTTCCGGACCGGCAGTAGCCAGGCAGAAGCGCATGTCGACCGAGCGGGTACGTTGCCCCTGGCGAAGTAATTCCATTCTGGCCGAAGCGAACTCGGCGACAATGTGCCCGCCCGCGCGGTCTGATCGACCAGCGCGGGCGGGCACGGCGTCGCCATTATCAACCCGCGTGACTCGAGCTGCCCTATCGCCCGGCGCGCTCCAAGTGGTGGAGTCGAGTCTGTGCCGTGGTCTGTTGTGCGGTCAGCATGCCGCTTGGTGCGAGGACGCCGCGGACCGGCCGTTTCTGCGGTCGTTCCGATAACCATCAAGGCACCACTCGGTACCGGGCGCTCGCTGGACAATGTCGACGTTGCCCCACCCCTGGAACTAGCCGCATCGACTGCCAGTCCTGGGAATGTATTTCGTGAGCGCTCGAGCGTCCCGGTGTACTGTCCCCTTGCCATGCCGGATGTCCTTGTTGCGCGGCAGAACCAGTCGTGTGTCGTTCGCCGCTGGGCCAACGACACCAGTAGAGGGACATTGGTCACGTTGGCGGCGAAGCGAGGAAAATGATTGCACTAAAGGTGCTTGTGTGGGGCTTGATCGCAGGATTTATACATACCTTGGCAATGATGGTTGTGTACGGAAATCCGTGGGTGGCACGGATTCACGCAGAGGGCGAGGCGAGCATTGGTGAGGGAGGTGGGCGATCGCGTCCTCGCTCTTTCAAGCTTCATTTCTTGGGTACCCAAATCGAGGCGTATGTCATGACAATCGGATATGTCTGGTTACATCCTCTGCTTCCATTGAATGGACTGATCGGAGCGATGTTGCTAGCCGTATTCTTTGCGGCATTGCGGGTCTGTGCCCCAGTCTGGGCGCAGTGGATGCAGGGCTACTCGAACCGCTACCTTGTCGTAGAGGTTGTTGCCGGAGCGCTCGGTAGCATCGTGATTGCCTTGGTGCTATATACCCTCACGTGATGACTACCGCGGATCGCCTGGTGCCGCTCCGCAGAGCCGACCGTTGATCCGCCTGATCGCGGAGGACCGCCTCCGTCGACACCGAAGGCCCTGGTGCCGGAACAGCCTGAGCTGCACCGAAACCAGAGCCTGTTGACGTTCGTTGGGTCGAATCGGTAAGCGCCGGAGCCCCTCACGCCCCGGCGGTTTCAATTGGCAACTACGCCGTGGCGCGCTTGCGCGTCACCAGGCCGACGATGACGTCGACGACGAGAAACGCAAGCAGGCTCAGCCCGACCAGCGGCACGAACCAGCCGACAACCAGCGCGGCTGCCACCATGGGCACCGCCAGCCACAGTGAGGTCTGGCGCAATGCACCGCGACGTGGTGCGCGTCCGACGGCGAACCGCGAAGCGCCACGGGTCGGCCGCCGCTGCCACCACATCAGGTAGCCGAGCACGAGCACGACGATCAGCCCGATCATCACCACGAGCAGCAGCAACTGATTGAGCAGCCCGAACATCAGGCCCATGTGGAATTGGATGCCCCAGTTGCTGAGCTTGGCCATGATCGGCCAGTCGGTGTAGGCGAGCTTGTCGGTGACCGTGCCGGTCGCGCCGTCGACGGCGACCGCGTCGACGGTGTAGGTGCCGGACATGCGCCGTTCCTTCACTGCGAATGCGACACCGGGCTTGGCCGGAATGGCGATTTCGGCGCCCTGGGTAATGCCATTGGCGCGGGCTGCCGCATAAACCCCGTCGAGCTGTGCGATCCGGGTCGGGATGTCGACCGGTGCGGGCGCGTGGTCGCTGCCACCGTGGTGTTCGCCCCCGGAGTGTTCCGGCGTGGTCGCCCCGGGCAGTGCGGTGCTCACCGCGGGTGTGGTCCAGCTGAGCTGTTCGCGCAGTTCGGTGATGTTCTCGCCCGCATAGGTCGACCAGGTCATCCCGGTCGCCGCCATCATCAGGATCACCGGCATGATCCAAACGCCAACGGCCCCATGCCAATTCATCGAACGACCGCGTCCCTGCCGGGAACCATCCGGTGCCAGCAGCCAGGCTGCGGAGTTGCGGTTGCGCCGCCCGCGCACCCGACGGATCCACAGCATAAGACCGGCCAGCGCCACGACCCACAGCCACGACGCGGCGAGCTCGCTGTAGATGCGACCCGGTTCGCCCAGGTGCAGATCCCGGTGCAGTCGATCGATCCACGTGCGCATCGGGAGCGCACCCGAACTGCCGTAGACCACATCACTGCCGACCGGCTGCGCGGTATACGGATTCACGAAGACCGCACGCCGTTCGGACTCGCCGAGGGACGGGTCGTCGAACAGCACGCGGGTGGTGTCATCGGCTCCGGGGGCCGGTGCTATCGCGACCGGCTGCAGATCCGGCTGGACGGCGACGGCCGCGGTGACCTGTTCGGACAGCGGCCGCATTTCGCCATTCGCCTCGACTGTCAACAGGTCGTGCGAGGTAATCGATTCCAAGGTCGGGGAAATGGCGTAGAGCGCTCCCGTGACCGCGGCGATCAGGATGAACGGTGCGACGAAGATGCCTGCATAGAAGTGCAACCGCAGCACGAGGGGATAGCCGCCGTTGCGCGACTGTATCCCCGTTTCTTTTGTCGGAGCCGATGATTCGGCATCCGGCGGACTGGTGTCCGTAATACTCATGGTTGTTCGTTTCTGGAGTTCGGGAGAACCCGGAAGATCGTCGGCCGTCCGCATCCGCGAGTGCTCGTCGAAATCCGCTGGACGCCCGTCATCGCGACTACGCCGAACAGCGGATCCCGGCGTTCGCCGGGCGAGCAGAGCTGCGCGCAAAGATGTTGCACGGCAACGACGACGCACGAGCACAGCCCATGCGCCGGGTAATGAATATCAGTGACCGAACACCAGCGGCGGACCACGCGTGCGCCGCGATTCCGTGGCGAATATCCGCAGAACTACACGATCGCGGTGGGTCAGGCGCAGTGGCACCGGACCGGGTATCGCAGGCGGGTGATACCGCATCGGCAGCACCCGCGACAGCACCGCACAACCGATCCGGTACGCGGCCTCCGCACCCCGGATAACCACCGCCGCGAGCCCGGCCGCGACGACGTGTGCGGTAGCCATACCGGGCGTGAGCTGGGCATCGCCGTGATGCATCTGCCCTGAACTCCAGCCCATGGTGAGGTGTCCGAGCAGCTGTCCTGCGACGAGCACCGAGATCAGCCCGATCGAGGTGTCGCGCAGCGGTGCGAGCCCGGCGACCAGTGCGCCGACAATGGCGGAAGCGGCGGCTAGGAGCGCGAGCGAGGAACTGTCCGGCGGTATTCCCCCGGAGGCCCACCCATGTGCCGCAACGGATATGGCACCGGATATCGAGCCGGCACATGCGCCGCGCACCCGCGCGACGGCGCTGCGTTGCCCCGCAGCGGCCGGGCCGAACTCGATACTCACGCGCTGATGATAGCTGACGGATTACCCGCCGTTCTCACCCCGAGCGGTCGGCCGGAATTCCTGGGGACGCATCGGGTTTCCGAATGGAAGAACTGCCCGGCCGGAAATCAGTCCGCCTCGCTTTCCATCTCGATCAACGGCTTGCGCAGCAACTTCCCGGTCGCATTGCGCGGTAGCTCATCGAGGAAGATCACCTCGCGGGGTACCTTGTACCGCGCCAGATTCGCCTTGACGTAATCCTTGATCTCCTGTGCATCGCGCTTGGAGTCCGGTCCGGGAACGACGAAGGCGCGCAGCCGCTTTCCGAATTCGCGATCATCGACACCGACAACCGCGGCCTCGAAGATATCGTCGCGGCCCGCGATCAGGTTCTCCACCTCGAGCGGGAAGACGTTCTCGCCGCCGGAGACGATCATGTCGTCGTCGCGGCCGTCGATGTAGAGCAGGCCCTCGGCGTCGAAATGCCCGACGTCACCGCTGGACATCATGCCGTCCACGATCTCCTTGGTGCGGCCGTCGGTGTAGCCGGTGAAGGCGAAACCGTTGTCCACGAAGATGGTGCCGGTGATATTCGGCTCGGTGATCGGCTTGTGGTTCTTGTCCAGCAGCACGATCCGGATGCCGACCGGCGCCTTGCCCGCGGTGGTCGGGGCCTTGCGCAGTTCCTCCGGGGTCGCGACGGTCATGACCGCGCATTCGGTCGAGCCGTACAGGTTGTAGAGGCTGTCGCCGAAGTAGTCGAGAGTGCGGGTGACAACGTCGGGTGTGATGGCCGAACCCGCCGCGAAGATCACCTCGAGGCTGCTCGGGTCGTACTTGGCCAGTACCTCGTCGCCGAGATCGAGGATACGCTGCAACATGGTCGGCACCACGACCAGCGAATCCGCCTGGTAGCGCTGAATATTCGCGAGTGTCTTCTCCGGATCGAACCGGCGCTGCTGGAAGATCACCCGGTTGCCGAGGGCAAGGCCCAGGGTGAACTGGGAAAGTCCGGTGGCGTGGAAGATCGGCGCGGCCATGATCATGGTCCCGTTACTGGGCAGCGGTACCCGGTCCAGGAACTGGGCCGAGGCGAACGGGCTGACCCGGTCGCGTGGCGCACCCTTCGGCGTGCCGGTGGTGCCACTGGTCAGGATGACCATGCCACCGGGCTTGGTGGGTGCGGGCACCGGTGCGGCCGAGCGGCCCTCGATCAGCGATTCGATGGTCGCGACCGACGGATCGACATCGTCCTTCTCATCCACCCAGGTGAGCACCCGGGGGATCTCGGCCGGGATCACGCTCATCAGGTCGAGGAATTCGCTATCGTGCAGTACGGCCTTGATGTTCTCGCGGGCGGCCACATCGGCGAACTGCGGTTTCGCGAAGCCGGTATTCATCAGCACCGTGCGCACGCCGAGTTTGCCGGTCGCGAGCAGGCTCAGCACCATGCCGCGATGGTCGCGCGCCAGCAGCGCGACCACATCACCGGGCTGCAAGCCCTGCGCTTGGAGCCCACGGGCCAGGGCGCTGGACTGCTCATTGAGCTGGCCGAAGCTGACCTCACCGCGCTCGTCGACGATGGCTGCCGCATCCGGTCTGGTTTGCGCCGCGTGCATGACGACACCGGCGAACGGGCCGAACTTGAGCACATTGAATGCGGACCGCGCCGCGTGATCGGGTCGGAGCGGATTGAACAAGTGCCGCTTGACCATGACATTCACGCCTTGGGCGAAATCGCCCGCTTTCCGGATTGAGCCGTTCAGCGCAGGCAGGGATAGAGACATTCGACAACCCCTTTCCGCGATCCACCCACCGGGACCGGGGGTGGTGTGGACCGCAACTTCGAGATCCAGTGCTGCAGCAAACAGTAGCAAGCGTCTGTAACTCGCTGTTTCATGTATCTCAGTGGTCCCATGGCTGCCCGGATCTCTGCGTGACTTCGTACTCGACGAGCACTCGGCGCAGCAGTTTCCCGGTGGGGTTGCGGGGGAGATCGTCGAGGAAGACGACCTCGCGCGGCACCTTGTAGCGGGCCAGGTTCTCCTTGACGTAGGCCTTGATCTCCGCGCTGCCGGGACAGTGACCGGCCTCGGGGACCACGAAGGCGCGCAGACGCTTGCCGAATTCCACGTCGTCGACGCCGACGACGGCCGCGTCGAACACATCCGGCCGCTGCAGCAGCAGGTTCTCGACCTCCTGCGGGAACACGTTCTCGCCGCCGGACACGATCATGTCGTCATCGCGGCCGTCCACCATCAGCAGGCCGTGCTCGTCGAAGTGGCCGACATCGCCGCTGGACATGTAGCCGTCGATGATCTGCTTATGTCTGCCGTCGGTGTAGCCCTCGAACGGCGCACCACTGCGGATGAAAATGCGCGCGGTGGTGTTGATCGCGCTGACCTGCTTGTCGTTCTCGTCGTAGAGCCGGACCTCGCAGGTGATCGGCGCTCGGCCGACTGTGCCGGGTGCGATGGCCAGATCGTCCGGATTTGCGACGGTGGCGACGGCGCATTCGGTAGAGCCGTAGAGGTTGTACAGCACCGGGCCGAAGACCTGTGTGGCCTTGGCGCACAATTCCGGCGACAGCGCCGAACCCGCCACCAGAATGCATTTCAGCGACGTGGTGTCATATTTGGCGCGGATCTCCGGTGCCAATTCGGTCATCCGGTGCAGCATGGTCGGCACCGCGACCAGCATTTCGGCCTTGTGATCGGCCAGCATCTGCAGCGTGGCCTCCGCGTCGAAGCGGCGGCGCACCACCACCTTATTGCTCATCGCCGAGGCGACCAGGTAGGTGCCCAGACCGGTGCTGTGGAAGATCGGCGACACGATGACCTGAGTTCCCCGGACCGGGAACGGAATTCGGTCCACCATCTGCGCGGTGGCCAACGGGGTCACCTTGCTGCGCGGTGCGCCCTTCGGCAGGCCGGTGGTGCCGCTGGTGAGGATGACGAACCCGCCCGGCTTGGACGGTGCGGGCAGGTCGACGGGGGAGTTGGCGGCGATGAGATCGTCGAGAGTCTGTGCGCCGTCGGGCAATTCGGTGCCCTCGTCGACCCAGGTGAGGTAGCGCGGCAGACTCGGCGGCAGCGCGTCGAGCAGGCCGAGGAACTCGCTGTCGTGCAGGACGGCCTTGACCTTCTCGCGCTCGCAGACCTCGGCGAACTGCGGTTTGGCGAAGCCGGTATTCATCAGCGCGACCCGCACGCCGAGCTTGCCCGCCGCGGCCATGGCCAGGATGAGGCCCCGATGGTCGCGGGCCAGCACACCGACCACGGAACCCTCGGTCAGCTTCGCCTGCCGCAACCCGCGCGCGATCGCGGTCGACTGCTCGTCGAGTTGCCGGTAGGTCAGTTCGCCGCGCTCGTCCACCACCCCCGGGGCATCGGGCGCGACTCGGGCCGAATGCCGGATCAAGGTCGCCTGCGGCCCGTAGACCTGCGATTCCTTCGCCGTCCGCAACGTTTCCAGCGGTTTCTTGGGATCAGTGACCCCGCGCGCCCGTAGCACCCCGAATGCCTTCACAATCTCGAGCGCATGCGCCAACTTCATCGTCGATCACCTCTACCGGGAACTCGCATCGGCACTCGACCTAGCGATCTCGAACCACTATCTCTGTCGCACTAACGGTATCAGCGCTATGACCCACATCACACTTACCGGCGCGCGGTTGCCAGCGCGACCAGCAATGGGACGACCCGATTCGGGGGTACTTCGAAGCGGCCGCGGCCCACGGTGTGCAGCCAGCCGGTTGCCGCCAGTTGGCGCAGGTGGTGGTAGATCTGGCCGGAGGTGCCCACCTCGTCGAGGTCGGTGAGTTCGGCAGCGGTTCGGCTGCCGCGGATGATCTCGCGCAGAATGCGCAGGCGCACCGGACTGCCGAGGGCGGCAAGGCATTCGGCGGCATCGTCCCAGTCGTAGGCGACGATGTCATCGGTGCTGAACCGGACCTGCCAGTCGAACTGTTCGACACTCGGTAGTCGACCGGAACCGGCGAACATCACCCCGCCATTGCGCTCGTCCGCGGCCGTGAATTCCGCTCGCAGTTGCCGCAGCGCCCACCCATCCGGCGGAGCGGCTCCGTTCGCCTGACCGTTGCCGAGCTGGCCGAGTTCCATTGCTGTGACTCGGTGTTCGAGCTCCGTTAGCCGTTCTTCCAGACTCATGAGCCCAATCTACGGAATTACGTAATTACCGGCAATGATCCAGCATCGTTTACGCAAAGCCCGGCACGGGAATCCGTGCCGGGCTCGCGTGCCGGATGGTCAGTTGTAGACCGATCCGACGGACGGGACCGAGATGGTTGCGAGTCGGTACTGGTAGCCGTCCGGGTTGGCGTCGCTGACCGGGACGGGCCAGCGGTGCAGCAGGGTGCCGTAGACCGCGCCGACGATGACACCGGCACCGGTGTTGATCGGGCGGGTGCGGATGGTGGTGTCGGCCGCGGCATCGTTGTGCTCGGAGATCACCTCGGTGCCGCTGCGGCCGTTGGACAGATTGATCCACAGGACCTCGAGCTTGGCCCCGGCCTGATTCGGTGCGATCGTGCCCGGTCCGCCGAAGAATCCGAATCGGAACCCGTCGTAGCCGAGCGCGATTCCGGACCCGTAGACGCCGGGCCCGTCTCCGCGCCCGATATCGGATTGCGCGGGGATCTGGAACGGCTGTGCGGGCAATGCCACCCGGGTGGCGACCTGCCCGGACGCCAGCAGCCGGTCCACGGCCTGTTCGGCGGCGGGATTGCCGTTGGCGGCCTTGCGCAATTGCTGTGCGGCCGTACTCCAGTCGATCGTCGTCGGCTCGGCCGCGGCATGACCCGCGAAGACGACAACGAATGCGGTGGTGGCCGCGACCGCGGCGGTGAAGCGACGTATCAAACCCAGCCTGTGCATAACCAGTCTCCTGTTGGGGTTCTTGGTACAGCTCGATGGAATTCGTCCGCTGATTCTCAGCAGGCAAGATACCGTGCGTCACTGCACCGGTTTCGGCGGGTGTCGCGAAGCGCCATGAATTTCGGTGACCGCCGGCGCGCGGCCGAGATGGGCTTCGTGCTGTCGAACCCCGGAAGGTGGGGGCACCACAAGATTGGGGTTGTCCGGCGGGTGGTGCGTTGCCAGAGTCGGTCTCGATATTGTTGTGAGAACGAGAGATTCGACCATGTACGAGCACACCAATCCTGCGGCCCTGATCAACTACCTGTTGGCGCTGCTCAGAGGCGCACTCACATCCGGCAGCGCCAGGACATACTGACCAGGCCGTCGATGATGCGTCGGCCGCGTGATCTCTTGCCGATGACGGCCTGGTGATGGCCTGAGACGGGCAGAGCTTGATGTGCAGCGACAAAGTCGACAAGAAACCCGGTGTCGGCCCTCAAATGGGCCGACACCGGGTTTCCATTGTGCGACTTGCTATTTCAGTTCGGCGCTGGTCTTGCCGAGGATGCGGCGGGCAACGATGAGCTGCTGGATTTGCTGGGTGCCTTCGAAGATGTCGAGGATCTTCGAGTCGCGGCCCCACTTTTCGAGCAGGGTGCGCTGGGAGTAGCCGATGGTGCCAGCGAGTTCGACGGCCTTGAGCGTGATGTCGGTGCCGGTGCGGCCCGCCTTGGCCTTGGACATCGAGGCTTCCAAGGAGTTCGGCTTCTTATTGTCGGCCATCCACGCGGCGCGCAGCGACAGCAGGTACGCGGCCTCGTAATCGGCCTCCATCCGCAGGAATTCGGCGGCGGCCGCGGGCTGGTTGTTGGGCGGGATGTCGTAGGACGGCTCGATGCCCGCATCCTTCAGGATGGCCCGCAACTCCTCCAGCGCCGCCCGCGCGACACCGACCGCCATCGCGGCCACCAGGGGCCGGGTGTTGTCGAAGGTCTGCATGACCCCGGCAAAACCCTTCTCCACATTGACTTCCGGGCTGCCGAGGATGTTGTCCTTCGGAATCCGGCAGTCCTGCAACAGCAGTACGGCGGTATCGGAGGCCTTGATGCCGAGCTTGTGCTCGAGCCGGGCGACCGAAAGTCCGGGAGCGTCCCGCGGCACGACGAACGACTTGATCGCCGCGCGGCCCAGGCTGCGGTCGACCGAGGCCCACACCACGATGTGGGTGGAGCGCTGACCCGCGGTCACGAAGATCTTCTCGCCGTTGAGCACCCACTCATCGCCGTCTAGTACGGCGGTGGTGGTGACGGCGGCCGAGTCGGAGCCGAAGGACGGTTCGGTGATGGCCATCGAGGCCCACACCTTGCCGAAGCGCTTCAGCTGCTCATCGGTGGCGACGGCCGCGATGGCCGCATTGCCCAGCCCCTGGTAGGGGATCGATAGCATCAGGCCGACGTCGCCCCAGGAGGTCTCCAGCGCGTTCAGCAGCGCGGACATATTGCCGCCGTTGGAGTTTCCGAGCAGTTCGGTGGCGTGAACGTCCGCATCGGAACGACCGCCGGCCGCGCCGCCGATCTTCTGGGTGCCGGAGTCGGCGAGGCCCTCGACCATGGCGGCCATGGCGTCCAGTTCGACCGGGTACTCGTGTTCGCCGAGGTCGTATTTACGCGAGATCGGCCGGAAGATTTCCTGGGCGACCTGATGGGCCTGGTTGGCGCTGGCCCGCAGCTTCTTGGGGAGTTCGAGATTGATCATGGTGATGTCTCCTGGAAGTTAAGGAACCAGCCGGGTCAGACGAGCACGACACCTTCGGCGACGCCGATGGCCCGCAGATCGCGGTACCAGCGCTCGACCGGGTGTTCCTTGGTGAAGCCGTGGCCGCCGAGCAACTGCACGCCGTCGAGGCCGATCTGCATGCCCTTGTCGGTGGCGAGTTTGCGAGCCAATGCCGCCTCGCGGGCGTAGGAAAGTCCCTGCTCCGCGCGTGCGGCACCCCGCAGGGTCACCAGGCGCAGGCCGTCCAGCTCGATTGCCATATTCGCGACCATGAACGCGACCGCCTGGCGGTGCGAGATCGGCTCGCCGAATGCCTCACGCTCGTTCGCATACGGAATCACGTAATCGAGCACGGCCTGTCCGGTACCGATGGCCAGCGAGGCCCAACCGAGGCGGGCCAGGCGCACCGCGTCGGCGTACTCTTCGGCGCGGGTCATGGCATCGCTGTCGCCGAGGATGGCGTCCGTGCCGACCGCGACATCGTTGAGCAGCAGGCGACCGAGGCCGGCGGCGCGCAGACCCATGCTCGGATCGGCCTCCACGACCAGCCCCTGGCTGTCGGACGGCACGATGAACAGGGCGGGGCGGCCGTCGAGTTCGGCGGCCACGATGAATAGTTCGGCATCACCCGCGGCCGGGACCAGGCTCTTCACACCGTTGAGGCGGTACCCGCTGGGGACGCGGGTCGCCTTGGTTTGCAGCGCGAATGGGTCGAACAGGGCGCGCGGCTCGCTGATCACGACCGATGCCTGCGGCACATTCTCGCCGGTGAAGGCGGGCAGGTAGGTCTGCTGCTGCGCGTCGGTACCCCATTGGGACAGGGCGATCGCGACACCACTCGGCGCCAGAATCGGCAGCGCCAGGCCCATATCACCGTGTGCGAGCGCCTCCGCGACCAGCGAATTGGTGACCGCGCCGCGCTCGGCGGCCGCGCCTTCCAGCTCCTCGGGCACATTGATCACGGTGATACCGAGTTCGGCGGCGCGCTCGAGCAGGTCGCGCGGGGCCTTGGCGGCGTTATCGGCCTCGTAGGCGGCCGGGCGCAGGATCTCGGCGGCGAATTCCTTCACCGTCTCGACGATCATCTGCTGCTCATCGCTCGGGGTCAGGTCGAAGTAGTCCTTGTTCTTGGACTCGTTGTCGGCCAGGCGTTTCGGCGCACCACCGCCGGCGACCTTGCCGAATGCGCGAGTGGCGGCACCGAGGGTGCGGAAACCGGACTTGGTGCTTTCGTAGGTGACTCGCTCGATCGGCTTGCGCAGGTTGTACTTCTCGGCGAGCTCCGACCCGGTAATGGTCGTCACCACCCGCATTGCCGCGCCCATCCAGTCCCGTTTGGGGTGGTTCAGGCCGACCGCGGACGTGTCTGGACGTCGCTTCGTCGCGCTGTCTCGAGTGCTCATCATCACCTGGTTTTCTCGGGTGGGTACGTGCGGTCTTATCCCAGCTATCTTACTCTTGAGTAAGACTATCTTACTTTAGAGTAAGAAGTGCGTCGAGGTGCAGCATACGTTGCCGAACTGTGTCAGGCTGGACGAGTGCCCAAAGTCGCGGGACGACCGCTATCCGTCGTCGCTGCGCTGTTCGCCGCACTACTCACCGCATTCGCCAGGCGCTACGGCTATCACCGGGACGAGCTGTACTTTCTCGCGGCGGGCAGGCATCTGGACTGGGGCTACCCGGATCAGCCGGTATTGACTCCGCTACTGGCCCACGCGATGTCGGCAATCGATGCCGATTCGTTACTGCTGCTGCGGCTTCCGTCGATCGCGGCAGCGACATTCGTGGTTGTTGCCGCCGGGCTGATGGCACGCGAATTCGGCGGTGGGTGCGGGGCACAGGTGTTGGCGTCGGCCGCCGTCGCGAGTGCGGCGATGGTGCTGGGAATAGGTCATCTGCTGAGCACCGCGTCGTTCGATGCGGCGGCGTGGGTGTTGGTTTGTCTACTGGTGCTGGTGTTGCTGCGAGGGTTCAGGGGTTGGGGTGCTGAGCGAGCCCGGCGACCGGAGGTGAATGGGCAGGCGGCCGCGGGTGCTGGTGTGGTGTCGGGTGGTCGCTCGGCGCCAGATGGGCGCGAGGGTGTGGGTGGACGCATGGCGTTGGCCGAGCCCGAGGGGGTGAGTAGGTGGCCGGGGCCGCGGTGGTGGCTCGGGGTGGGGCTGGTCGTCGGGATCGGGTTACAGAACAAATTGCTGCTGATCTTTCCGGTGGCGGCGCTGGCGCTGGCGCTGGTTCTGGTCGGCCCGCGAAAGATATTCGCCAGCAGATATTTCCCCGTGGCGGTCGGGCTGGCAGTGGTGATCTGGCTGCCATATCTGTTGTGGCAATGGCGTAATGGCTGGCCGCAATGGGAAATGAGCCGGGCCATCGCGGGCGGATCCTCCGGAACCTCGGATACACCGGTGCTGTTCGTGCTATCGCAGTTCGGCCTGATGGGCCCATTGCTGGTACCGCTATGGGCATTCGGGCTCTGGCAGCTGTGGCGTGATCCACGATGGCGTGCGTTTCCGGTCGCGTATGCGGTGCTGTTCGTGATGTTCCTGGTCAGCGGCGGTAAGGCGTACTACATGGGCGGGATGTATCCGATCCTGTTGGCCGCCGGTGCGGTACCGGTCGCCGCCTGGTTGGGGAGTCGGCGAATTCGATGGGCGGCCGTGGGTTCGGTAATCGCGGTGAATGCGATCGTCTCGGCGGTGCTGTTCCTGCCGGTGCTACCGGTGGCGGCATTGCCGGATTCACCCGTTCTCGCGATCAACTACGACGCCGGCGAAACCATCGGTTGGCCGCAACTCGTGCGCCGGGTCGCTGAGGTGCGCGCCACGCTCGGGCCCGATATCGCTATCTTTACCGACAACTACGGCGAGGCGGGGGCGATCGAACGCTTCGGCGGCGAATACGGACTGCCGACTCCGCACAGCGGCCACAACTCCTACTGGTGGTGGGGTCCGCCCAGCGACACAGCCACCGCGGTGATCACCGTCGGCCTCGATCGTGATCACCTGACCCCGTACTTCGCCGAAGTCGAACCCGCCGGTCACATCGACAACGGCCTCGGCATCGACAACGACGAGCAGGGCCGACCGCTGTTCATCTGCCGCGAACCGCGAGCATCCCTGTCCGAAATATGGCCAGCGGCGAAACATCTGAGCTGAACCATCCGAATTGAAGCCATCCACGTGCCCGTCGGCAACGAAGACCGATTGATGCCTATCTACATAGGTGCCGTTCACAGCGCTTGGCCGGATCTATCCGGCGAGGCGAAATCCCAGTAAGGCCCGCAGTACTAGTAAGGATTGAATCCCCCAGTACTAGAAAGGAGATGTCATGGTTCTTCGCGTTGTCGATCAGCTCGTCTCCGGGGTCGTCAATATGATCGCCACATTGTTCGTTCCGTGAGTCGAGTCGCCCGGGGCGGCCGGTCCGTCCCGGGCGACATTCCGGCGCGGCTGTCATGTTGCGCCGCATGGCTAGGGTTCCGCTCGACGATCTCGATAAACCCGACCGCCGGTGCGGGCTGCCCGATCATTACCGGCCTGATCAAGCCCGGTCTGCTGCACAACCCACCGGACGGTGCCACCTCCGTGCGGATCGCTCGAGACGGTGCCGGGTGGGCGCTGTTCGGCACGAGCATGGACGGGACGCTCTGTCGCATGCATCCGCCCGCAGACATCGACCTGACACCGGCCGAATCGAGGCGATAGAAAGGGACGGTGCCCGAACGTGACTCGCTAGCGCCCGCACCGATGGTCGCAGCTACTCCCGCCGACGCTACCGATATCGCCCACCTCCGCGATCGCCTCGCACAGTGGATGATCGATAACGGCATCGGCCAGTGGCTGCCCGGCGAATATCCCGCCGTGACGATGGCCGAGGAGGCCGGCCGCGGCGAATGGTTCGTCTGGCGCAAGAGCCCGGAGATCTTGACCGCCGCCGTCCGCCTCGTCTGGCGCGACCCGGAATTCTGGGGTGCGGACCAAACTCCGGCGGGCTACATCCACGGCCTCATGGTCGCCCCCGAATTCCGCGGTAACGACCTCGGCGTCCGCATCCTGCGCTTCTGCGCCGACCACACCCGCGCCAACGGCATCGCACTACAACGCCTCGACGCCGCCGCCGACAACCCGGTCCTGCGCAAGTACTACACCACCCACGGCTTCACCGAAGTCCGCGAAACCCGACTCCCTCCACGGTTCCACGGCACCGCTCACGTGGTGTTGATGGAGAAGTCACTGAGAATGCACCGATAGTGATTCTCGAGGCTCAGTTCAGATGGGTGAGTACAGCGTCGTGGAGTAGGGAGTTGGTGGCGATGGCGTCGCCGCCGTGGGGGCCGGGAGTGCCGGCGAGGGAGGTGAAGCGGCCGCCGGCTTCGCGGACGAGGATGTCGAGGGCGGCCAGGTCCCACAGGGAGACTTCGGGTTCGGTGGCGATATCGACCGCGCCCTCGGCGAGCAGACAGTAGGTGAAGAAGTCGCCGTAGCCGCGGACTCGCCATACCGCGTCGGTGAGGTCGAGGAACTTCTCGCGCAGACCGCGCTCGCGCCACCCTGACAGGCTGGAGAAGGCCAGGCTGGCCGAGCCGAGTTCACCGACCGCGGAGACCGAAATCGGTTTCGCCGCATCGGAATCAACGCTGGCCCAGGCGCCGGAACCGGACGCCGCCCACCACCGCCGCGCCAATGCGGGCGCACTCACCACGCCGACCACCGGAACGCCGTCCTCGAGCAGCGAGATCAATGTCGCCCAAATCGGCACCCGCCGCACGAAGTTCTTGGTGCCATCGATCGGATCGATCACCCACTGCCGTCCGGTGAACTCGACGTCACCGCCGAACTCCTCACCGAGCACCGAATCCCCTGGGCGCTCCCGCGCCAGCACCTGGCGTATCGCCTTCTCCACCGCCAGATCCGCATCCGAGACCGGCGTCAGATCCGGCTTCGCATCGACCCGCAGATCCAACGCCCCGAACCGCCCCCGGGTAATCCCATCGGCCTCGTCGGCCAACCGCAGCGCAAGTTCAAGATCGGAGGAGTAATCAGCCACCCCCGAACCCTATCGCCCACCCCCGGTCCCGCCGGACGCATCCCCGCTGCGGCATAGCAGTGCCCACCTCGCAATGGTCATACTTGTGCGAGGTAGTCATGAGTTATGCGGCCGTGGGGACGGAGCGGGCGGCGGCGAGGGCGCTTGCCCACCAGTGGAGTTGGTCGAGCATGGCCTGTGCGGCGGCGAGTTCCCGCGTGCCCGCACCGCCTCTCCGGACTGGGACCACATCGCCGACGAACTGGTCGCCGCATTTGAAACAAGGCCCGTTCCGCAGCGATCCGCACATCGCCGCCCTGGCCGACGAACTCACCGTCGCCGCCGGCGCAGAATTCACCCGCCGCGTCGAATCCGTCCCCAGCCTCGCCGCCGCTACCGGAACCACCCGCATCTTCCACCCCGAGGCAGGTCACCTGCGCCTCACCCACGAAACCCTCGAACTCTCCGCCGACGACGACCAGCAGCTCATCGTCTACCTCCCCGCCGACGATGCCACCGCCACCGCCCTCGACGCCTTGGCCGGTCGCCGCCCGGGCGGGTTGCGAGCTGTCTCCGGCTGAGGTACCACCGCGTATTTCACCGTCTTCGTCGCGCCCAGTAGGCTTGAGCATCGTGCATCCTGACCTTTCCGCTGACCTCGCCGAACTCGACGCCACGCTCAAGACCGTCGAGTCGGTCCTCGATGTCGAGGAGCTGCGTCGACGGATCGATGAGCTCGAGCACCAGGCCGCCGATCCCGATCTGTGGAACAACCAGGAGCACGCGCAGCAGGTCACCAGTGAGCTGTCGCATGCCCAGAGCGAGTTGCGCCGGGTCGAGGACCTGCGCCAGCGTCTCGACGATCTGTCCGTGCTGTACGAACTAGCCGAGGAAGAGGAGGGCGAGGCCAGGGCGGCTGCGTTCGCCGATGCCGATGCCGAGCGGGCCACGTTGCACAGTGATGTGGAGGCCATGGAGGTTCGCACCCTGCTCTCCGGCGAGTACGACAAGCGTGAGGCGCTGGTCAATATCCGCTCCGGCGCCGGTGGTGTGGATGCCGCCGACTGGGCTGAGATGCTGATGCGCATGTATGTCCGCTGGGCGGACCGGCACAAGTACGCCGTCGAGGTCTACGACACCTCCTACGCCGAAGAGGCGGGCATCAAGAGCGCGACGTTCGCGGTGAAATCGCCGTATGCCTACGGCACCCTGTCGGTGGAGATGGGCACACACCGCCTGGTCCGGATCAGTCCGTTCGACAATCAGGGCCGCCGCCAGACCTCCTTCGCCGAGGTCGAGGTGCTACCCGTGGTCGAGACCACCGACCACATCGAAATTCCCGAGGGCGAGGTCCGCGTCGACGTGTACCGTTCGTCGGGACCCGGCGGCCAGAGCGTCAACACCACCGACTCGGCGGTGCGCCTCACACATATCCCGACCGGCATCGTGGTCACCTGTCAGAACGAGAAATCCCAGCTGCAGAACAAGATTTCGGCGATGCGGGTGTTGCAGGCAAAGCTGCTCGAGCGCAAGCGGCAGGAGGAGCGCGCCGAGATGGATGCGCTCAAGACCAATGAGGGTGCGTCCTGGGGCAATCAGATGCGCTCCTACGTGTTGCATCCGTACCAGATGGTCAAGGATCTGCGCACCAACTATGAAGTCAACAATCCGACTGCCGTGCTCGACGGCGATATCGATGGTTTCATCGAATCCGGAATTCGTTGGCGAATGCGAGAGCAGGCGAGCTAGTTGGATGTACCCCAGGCTTTCTCCACGTCCTCCGACATCACCACCTGGCTGCGGTCCTCCGGATTAGAGATCGTCCTGCTGATCGTGGGCGCGGTGCTGTTCAGCCGCTTCGCCACCTTTGTCCGAGATCGGATCACCCGCAGGATCGACGCCGGGTTCCGCAGCAGCGACGCACTGGTGCGCTCCGAGGCGGCAAAACATCGGCACGCCCTTGCACAGGTGGTCACCTGGGTGCTGCTGACCGTCGTATACGTCCTCGTCGGCATGGAAGTGCTGCGGAGGATGGGTTTCGAGGTCACCGGTCTGGTCGCGCCCGCAGCTGTGCTCGGTGCTGCACTCGGCTTCGGCGCACAGCGGATCGTGCAGGACATCCTTGCCGGATTTTTCCTGATTACCGAGCGGCAGTACGGATTTGGTGATGTGGTTCGCATCGCGGTCACCGGATCCGCGGAGCAGGCCGAGGGGACAGTCGAGGACGTCACGCTGCGGATCACCACATTGCGCAATGCCGATGGTGAGGTGATCACCGTGCCCAATGGACAGATCGTCAAAGTGACGAATCTGTCGAAGGATTGGGCGCGCGCCGCGATCGATGTTCCGGTCGCGGCCAGCGTCGATATCATGAGGATCAACGAGATCCTGCACGAGGTCGGTACAAAGGCGTACGACGACCGCAGATTGAAGCCGCTGCTGCTCGACAAGCCCACAGTGATGGGCGTCGAAGATCTGACAGTGGACCAGATGAATATTCGAATGGTTGCCCGTACATTGCCGGGCAAGCAGTTCGAGGTCGGTCGCGAGTTGCGGGTGCGAGTCGCCGCGGCATTGCGCCGGGAGGGAATCAGTGAGACCGCGTAGATCCACGGCGATCCTGATGGCATCATGGATCGCCACCTTCGTGCTGTATCTGTTCGTCAGGCCCGATCAACCGACTTCGGCATCGCCCGAGAAATTCAACATCGTTTCCGCAGTGGTGAATACGGCTACGCCCGGCGAATAGCGATTGCTTGCCAGTCGCTTATACGGTCGGGTCGACCATGCTATAGCTACTGGCCGCAAACGGTTGCTGGTTACACTGGCTAGCCGTGATCGCTATGCGGAACGTGACCAAGTCGTATCAGACCTCGACGCGACCCGCGCTGGACAACATCACCGTCGATGTGGGCAAGGGCGAATTCGTCTTCATCATCGGCCCGTCCGGTTCGGGCAAGTCGACCTTCATGCGACTGCTGCTCAAAGAGGAGGCCCCGACCGCGGGCGAGATCCGAGTCGCCGACTTCCAGGTCGACCGGCTCCCCGGGCGGAAGGTGCCGAAGTTGCGTCAGCGCATGGGTTGCGTCTTCCAAGACTTCCGGCTGCTGCAGCAGAAGACCGTCGCCGAAAATGTGGCGTTCGCCCTGGAGGTGATCGGCAAGCGGCGCCAGTTCATCGACCGGACGGTGCCCGAGGTGCTGGATATGGTCGGGCTCGGTGGTAAGGCCGATCGGCTGCCGCAGGAATTGTCCGGTGGTGAGCAGCAGCGTGTCGCGATCGCGCGGGCGTTTGTGAACCGGCCGCTGGTCCTGCTCGCCGACGAACCGACGGGCAACCTCGATCCCGAAACCAGCGGCGACATCATGCTGCTGCTGGAGCGGATCAACCGCATCGGTACCACCGTGGTGATGGCCACACACGACAATCACATCGTCGACGCGATGCGTAAGCGAGTGGTCGAGTTGGACCAGGGCCGACTGATCCGCGACGAGGCGATCGGCGTCTACGGGGTGGGTCGGTAATGCGCGCTGGATTCCTGCTCAACGAGGTCGTCACCGGCCTGCGTCGCAATGTCACCATGACCATCGCGATGATCCTGACCACCGCGGTATCGCTGACGATGCTCGGCGGCGGTCTGCTCGCGCTGCGCATCGCGGATAAGACCCAGAACTACTTCATGGATCGGGTCGAGATCCGGCTCTACCTCACCGACCTGGTTTCGGCGAGCGATCGGGACTGTTCGTTGAATCCATGTCAGCAGCTGATGTCGGATCTGAAGAAGACCGACGGTGTGGTCTCGGTCCAGTTCGTCAACAGTGACGAGGCGATGAAGGAAGCCACCGAGGTGACCTTCAAGGATCAGCCGGAAATGCTGGACATGATCAAGGACACCCGGCTGCCCGCGTCGTTGCGCGTGAAGATGACCGATGCCGATCAGTACCCACGGATCTACGAGTCGTTCAACGGTAAGGACGGGATCCAGAGCGTACTCAACGACAAGGACACTGTGGACCGCCTGGTCGGGGTGTTCGACGGACTGCGGAACGCGGCGTTCGGCTTGGCGGCATTGCAGGCATTGGCCGCTGTGCTGTTGATCGCGAATATGGTGCAGATCGCGGCGTTCAGCCGACGCGAGGAGGTCGGCATCATGCGGATGGTCGGTGCGACGCGCTGGTACACGCAGTTGCCGTTCCTCCTGGAAGCCGTGGTCGCGGCCCTGGCCGGGTCGATCCTGGCTGTTCTCGGGTTGTTCCTCGCACAACCGCTGGTAGTGAATCGCGGCCTCGGCGCACTATTCAACAGCAACGTCTTTCCCCGCCTCACCGGCGAGGACATCGCTCTGGTCGCCCTGACCATCGCGCCCCTCGGCATCGTCTTCGCCGCAATCACCGCCTACGGCACTCTGCGCTACTACGTCCGCGACTGACCCGACGCAGACCGTATGACGGCCTCGCACACGATAAGCACGGTATGGCTTGTGCGAGGCCGTCCGTGGGGTGCGACGACCTTGCGGAAATTCTTTGTCCACATGTGGGCAAGTTGGTGGGTCGCCTGGGGGACCGCGCCGATGTAGGGGTTCCGTTGTCCGACCGCGCTCGTAGGATGGGCCGCGTGGTATCCCCCGATGTTTCCGCGGCTGTACTGACCGACGGCGCCCCGGTCGCCGAGTCCGATGCGGCTCAAGAGGTTCTACGCCGGGTGTTCGGCTATGACGGCTTCCGCGGTGATCAGCGGGAGATCGTCGAGCATGTGGTCGGCGGCGGGGACGCGCTGGTGCTCATGCCGACCGGCGGCGGTAAGTCGCTGTGCTATCAGGTGCCCGCACTGGTACGACCGGGCGTCGGCGTGGTGGTGTCACCGCTGATCGCATTGATGCAGGATCAGGTGGACGCGCTCAGCGCGCTCGGCGTGCGCGCCGGATTCCTCAACTCGACGCAATTCCCCGATGAGCGGCGGATGGTCGAGGCGCAGTTCGTCGCGGGGGAGTTGGATCTGCTGTATCTCGCGCCCGAGCGGCTGCGCCTGGAGTCGACCGCCGCCCTGCTGAATCGTGGCAAGGTGGCGTTGTTCGCCATCGACGAGGCACATTGCGTATCCCAGTGGGGCCACGACTTCCGCCCCGACTATCTGGCCCTGTCGATGCTGCACGAGCGCTGGCCGGAGGTGCCGCGCATCGCGCTCACCGCGACCGCGACCGCGAAGACCCGCGACGAGATCATCGAGCGCCTCGACCTCGGCTCGTCCCGGCGTTTCGTCGCCAGTTTCGACCGGCCGAATATCCAGTACCGGATCGAGCCCAAGAATCGGCCGGATCGGCAGCTGCTGGAGTTCATCAAGACCGAGCATGCCGGGGATGCGGGCATCGTTTACTGTCTGTCGCGCAATTCCGTGGAGAAGACCGCGGCCTTCCTCGCCGAGAACGGTGTCGAGGCGGTTCCCTATCACGCGGGTCTGGATTCGCGGACCCGTGCCGCCAACCAGGCGCGGTTCCTGCGAGAGGACGGCCTCGTCGTGGTCGCGACCATCGCCTTCGGCATGGGAATCGATAAGCCCGACGTGCGCTTCGTCGCCCACCTCGATCTACCCAAATCGGTGGAGGGCTACTACCAGGAGACCGGGCGAGCGGGCCGCGATGGGCTGCCGTCGACCGCGTGGATGGTCTATGGGCTCGCCGATGTCGTCCAGCAACGCAAAATGATCGACTCCTCCGACGGTGACGCCACCCACCGCAGGCAACTGCAACTGCATCTGGACGCGATGCTCGCGCTGTGTGAAACGGTATCCTGCAGGCGAACTCAGCTACTGGCCTACTTCGGACAGTCGGGAAAGCCGTGCGGCAACTGCGACACCTGCCTGACCGCGCCGGAATCCTGGGATGGCACGGTGCCCGCGCAGAAGGTGCTCTCCACGGTGCTGCGACTGAAACGTGAACGCGGACAGAGCTTCGGCGCGGGCCATATCGTCGATATCCTGCTCGGCAAATCGAATCCCAAAGTGCTGCAACATGATCACCACGAGCTGAAGGTCTTCGGCATCGGCACCGATCTGCGCGATATCGAATGGCGCGGTGTCATAAGGCAATTGCTCGCACAAGGACTTCTCGCTGTGCACGGCGACTACGGCGTGCTCATCCTCACCGAGGCCAGCAACGAGGTGTTGTTCGACGGTCGGGAAGTGCTGTTGCGCCGCGAACCGGAGCGCGCGGTCAAACCGGCCAGGACACCCAAGGCGGCCAAGGGCAAGTCCCCGGCTGCCGATCTGGCTTCCTCGGACGTACCCGTCTTCGAGAGGCTGCGGGAATGGCGGGCAGCGACGGCCAAGGAGCAGGGCGTACCCGCCTACGTCGTCTTCCACGACGCGACGCTGCGGGAGATCGCCGCACGCAAGCCCACGAGCCCGTCCGAACTCGGGACGGTCGGCGGTATCGGTGAGAACAAATTGGCCAAATACGGCGCAGGAGTACTCGCAGTCCTGGCCGGAGAAGTGAGCAACGCCTGAAGGACAGCCCATCGGGCGGTGTGAGTTCCTGGCTTGGATTTCCCCTGGCTGATGGTGCTCGGCAATCACGACAACGGCTCGGTCCTCGGCGGCGACGGCGGCTGGTCGCTACGGGGCAACAGTGCGGTCGACTACCACGCGAATTCGCCGCGCTGGTGGATGCCGAGCCGGTACTACTCGGTTCGAGCACCCGAGCACCCGAGCACCCGAGCACCCGAGCATCCGAGCAGCGGCCGGTGGTCGATCTCGCGACCGGAGGTACCGACACGGCGTTCGCGCACCGATTTGCCTGAATCGCAATGGAATTGCCCGGCGTCGAACCCGTTCGGCGGCTACCGTGCACGCTATGGCATCCGGTGATGACCCCGCCGACGACGGGCTCGACCTCGGCGACTTCCCGGCGAGCGATCCCGATGAACCGCCGCCGTATCGGCGCAGCCCGCACGACCCTGTGGCGGAATCGGTCTGGCTCGGCCATCGTTCGCCGCCACGTCCGCGCGGTCTGCCGCGCATGACCACCGTCTTGCTGGTCGCGGCCTTCATCGCGGTGCTCGTGCTGTATCTCGCGGTCCGGCCGGGCGGCTAGTGGAACAGGCGCGGAATAAACCGTTTGCCGAGCCACTTAAAGTTGACCGTTATGAAGGAGACGGGGCGTAAATCCACGATTCAGGGTAAGTGGAGTTGCTTCGCCCAGGTCTACCGGCATTTTTGACCATCGGATCACCTTGTCACGAGGTCAACAACCCGCCATCGGCCACGAGCGCCGACTCCGAGCCCGCATTCGCTAACACAGAGTGCGGGCCCGCACTGAGGTCGACTCACCAGCGGCGGGAACATGTCAACGGCCGCATCCGATTACAGTGATCAAGTGCTGTCGGGTTGCCGACGAAAATTCATCCGTAACAACCGGACCCACGCGATCGACATGTCCGGCGGAAACGTTCGCTACCGGACAGAAATGTCCACAACCGAGGGAGACGCGTCGTGGGTTCCGCCGACTTGATGAACTGGCTGTCGGAGGGCTAGCTCAGCGGCGACCCGATCCGCTACCCGCTGTATGTGGCCATGATGTTCCTCAGTATGCCGTTCCAACTGCTGACCGGACATGGGTTCTGACCGGACATGGGTTCTGACCCGACTTCGTCGAGCACCCGAGCCGCAAGGTTCGTCCATCTGTTGTGAAAAATCCTGACAGGTAAAGGAATCCGACAAATGAAGATCAGCGCATCCAGGCACTTGATCACCGCCGTGATCTGCGGCGCGGCGCTGTTGCTCAGCGCGTGCAACGAGGACGTCACACCCACAAAGGGGACGACAGGTTCGGCCGGTTCGACGAGCGCCGCGGCGAGCGCGCCCACCACGGCAAAAGCCGACGGTGGATCCGCCCCGGAGACCACGCGCACCGTCTCCGATGGCGACACACCCACCACTACCACCAAGACGGCCGCGCCGGTCTCGGACGGTCCCTGGGATCCCTGCGAAATTCCCTCTGCCGACCTCGCCGCCGCGGGGTTGGACTCGGTCACGAGGGAGCGGAAAGACCTCCAACACCCCGACGTACGGGGATGCCAGTGGCTGGCCTCCGATGGGAAGTACGAGCTGCTCATCGAATCCCTCAACGAGACAGTCGACCAGTTGCTCAAGCCCGGTGCTTACCGGGATCTCAGGCGAACCGAATACTACGGCCGTCAAGTGGTCGTCTTCAACTCGGTCCAGGACAGCAATCACATCGGTTGCCTGATGGGCGTCCAGACCTCAACAGGATCCGTCTTGTTCACGACGCGCAAGCATAACGGCCAGTCGCCGACGCTCGAGCCCTGCGCCGCCGTGCAGGAGTTCGCGAGCAAGTTGGGCAATAAGAATCTGCCTGCATAACAGGCGGACGAAAAAGGGTGGCACCCGGCCGATTCCGGCTGAACTGCTCCCCGGAAGTTGGACTGAGAAAATCAGTTCCAATCTCCGGGGGCAGTCTTATGCGTGCGGCGGCATCGTTGTCCTGGTCGGGGCCTCGTAGGAAGGGGTCGAGCTCCGCGAGTCCTGCTTCGCGGACCTGCTTGGTCCATGCGTCGAGGTCGCTGCCGGGCCGTTCGGTCATGATCGCAGCAAATTCGCCGACGAGTCTGGCTAGGTCGGTCATCTGCGGGCAGGCGGCCAGGAGTTCGTCCAGGTGGGCGCGCCGCCTGCGGGGCAGATCGGTGGGCCTGCTCGAGATCCAGGAGGAGAGTCGCCGGGGTGAGGGCATGAGCCGGTCGCTTTCGGCGCGGCCTTGGTTGAGGTATTTGTGCAGCAGATTGAGTCCGCCGGTGTAGCCGAGCGCTTTGATCTCGTGGAACAAATGCGGCACCGGAACACCGGGTTCGGCTTCGCGGCGCCGGTGCAGGTGGTCGCGGTAGGGCGGTGCGACGCTGGTAGCGTTCGAGCACGCCGAAGACCTGCTCACGAAATGTCCTGCAGCACTGCGGTGTCGAGCACAACGGTCGCCGGACACGCACACGCACGATCACCAGACGACCGTTCAGCGGCAGATCCGCGACGGTCCGGTCGTGGTAGCTGTGAACTCGCACCGACTCGACACCGCACCGCGAGCAGACAGCCGGACACGACTCCATCCTGGCCCGCACCACGACCCGCTCGCCCTCAACCGCCACACCCTCCATCACCAACGGCAACAAACCCGAAAAAGACAGTCCAACAACATCATTCGCCTCGACCACCGAGGCATCATGCCGTCAACCAGACCAGTCCACCACCGGAAGTGCGCTAGAGCCGGTAAAACCGACACTCCCTCGGCGGCATCAGTCCCATCCGCTATGGGCAGGACAAAGGGTTCACCTGGCACGACGGTAGACACTTTTTCGTTTCCCTATTGCTCGCTACTGGTGTAGACCCTGAGAAGATCAGGAAGCTTGTAGGGCATTCGAGCGGTGCCGTAACTCTGAGGGTCTACACACTCTGTGGCCGCGGGGTGACGGCCCGGTGCGGGCCGCGCTCGGTAAGGCCATGCGGCGCGTAGGTTTGTGGCCTTGCCGGGACCGGAATGGGTCAGCGAGGAAAAACGGGCGCCCGGCCAGGCTGCCTAGCAGGGCGAACAGTGGAGGATGAAGGGCATGAAGGAAAAGGGGCCAACCCGCTTGTAGGGCTGCGGCGGGCTGGTTGGGACTCTTGATGCGTGACGGGACCGTGACGGGACCGGGACGGATCGGCTACCTAGAAATATGCTCTTACCAGGGCGTACACGACGATTGAGGCGATATGAAGGAGAAGGGGCGCAAGGTCATCGCGACCAACCGCCGGGCACGGCACAACTACACGATCCTGGACATCTACGAGGCCGGGATCGCGCTGGTCGGTACCGAGGTCAAGAGTCTGCGCGAGGGTAAGGCCTCGCTGGTGGACGCCTTCGCGACCGTCGACAACAGTGAGGTGTGGCTGCGGGGTCTGCACATTCCCGAGTTCAGCCACGGCACCTGGACCAACCATTCGCCGCGCCGGGTGCGCAAGCTGTTGCTGCACAAGCGCGAGATCGAGCGGCTGGTCGGCAAATCGCGCGAGGGCAACCAGACCTTGGTGCCGCTGTCGATGTACTTCTCCGACGGCAAGGTCAAGGTCGAGTTGGCGCTCGCCAAGGGTAAGCAGGACTACGACAAGCGACAGGATATGGCCAAGCGCACTGCCGAGCGCGAGGTCACCCGGGAACTGGGGCGGCGGATCAAAGGCATGCGCTGACCGCTGTGCTCCCGGCGTTGGTGGCCGCGGTCGGCTACGGCGTGAGTGATTTTTCGGTGGTGTTGCGTCGCGGCGGGTAACCGCCCTGCGCGTCGTTGTCGTCTCCTATCCGATGTCGACGCTGTTCGTACTCATGCTGCTACCACTGGTCGGTGGCACTCCGGGCACGGCATCGATGCTGTGGGGACTGGCGGCCGGTGTGGCGAGCGGCTGCGCGGTGAACCACTGCAGTTGGCGGCCTATCTCGCGGTGCTGGACATCATCGCGAATGCCGCACTGCTGTACGCCTTCCACGGTTCGATGCTCTCGCTGGTCAGCGTGATCGGCGCGCTGTACCCGGCCGCGACCGCCCTGCTGGCGGGTGAACGGGTCGGTCGACAGCAGCAGGTCGGGATGGCATCGGCGCCCGCCTCGGTCGGGTTGATCGCGGCGGCCTGATCGGTTCGCCGGGGGTCCTCAGCGCAGTATTCAGGAGCGACTGATGGGGCTGGATGTGCGGCAGTGACATTGCGGCGCGGTCCGCCCGATACTGTTTCCGCACAGGTCAGAGGCCTGAAATCAGGTACAGGGATAATGGAATGCACCCAAGCGTCGCCGAGTGTTAACATGACTAGCCCGACAAGGTGTCGGGACGTACGGGGCTGAACGGTTTCGACTGCGTACGCAGATTCAGGGGAAGCGTGTCGGTGCAGGCAAGAGACCACCGTAAGCGTCGTTGCAACCAATTAAGCGCCGATTCCAATCAGCGCGAGTACGCCCTCGCTGCCTAAGTAGCAGGCGTCTCTGTCAGTCCGGGTTCGTCCCTCGACCCGGGTACTGGCATCAGCTAGAGGGAATTACCGTCCGACTCGGTCGCGGAGCCGGACGGGACATCCAACAGCGACTGGGATCGTCATCCGAGCTTGTTCGCGAGACCCGGAGATCCGAGCAGAGACCTAGCGAACTGCACACGGAGAAGCCCTGAAGAAGCGGCGGAGGACCCGGGTTCGATTCCCGGCAGCTCCACTTCACTCGCGGACGGCTCATGCTCATGGAGAGCATGAGCCGTTCTCGTTTCGTCGTGGTGCCGTTGACGCCCGGCACGGGCCCCGACGATGTTTCTGCCGAGGCCGGGCCGGCGCATCCTTCTCGGGCGCCCTGATTGCAAGATGGGCGTTGGGCCAGCGTCAGGGGCCATGGTGCCGGCCGCGAAAGGTTGGTGACGTGCCGGGCCAGGCACGGTCCTTCGTATCGGAAGCGCATTTCGCCGGCCACCGAAAGGGCCCATCACGCGTGCGATAATCGGGCATACAGTGCGAAATCCGGTCAAATGTGATGCAAGCAACTGCACATGCTGGCAAACCGCATCGGAAATACCGATAGGTTCTTCTGGATAGCACCACACGGGCGGGACCGGCCCTGGATTGATGGAGGGAACGTTTCATGCCCATCCTGCACGAAAAACTACATGAGATCTATGACGAGGTCTTACACCGTAATGCCGGGGAGACCGAGTTCCACCAGGCAGTGCACGAAGTACTGGACAGCCTCGGGCCGGTGGTGGCCAAACATCCCGACTATACCGATGCCGCGGTGATGCGACGCCTGTGCGAGCCGGAGCGGCAGATCATCTTCCGGGTGGCCTGGGTCGACGATGCGGGCCAGGTACAGATCAACCGGGGATTCCGGGTGGAGTTCAACTCCGCGCTCGGGCCGTACAAAGGCGGGCTGCGTTTCCATCCGAGCGTGAATCTCGGCATCGTCAAATTCCTGGGTTTCGAACAAACCTTCAAGAATTCACTGACCGGTATGCCGATCGGTGGCGGAAAAGGTGGGTCCGATTTCGACCCGAAGGGCCGGTCGGACGGTGAGGTGATGCGTTTCTGCCAGGCGTTCATGACCGAGCTCTACCGGCATATCGGCGAACACACCGATGTCCCGGCGGGAGATATCGGTGTCGGCGGTCGGGAGATCGGCTACCTGTTCGGCCAGTACAAGCGCATCACGAACCGCTTCGAATCCGGCGTGCTCACCGGTAAGGGAATTGCCTGGGGCGGTTCGCAAGTCCGCACCGAAGCCACCGGTTACGGTGTGGTCTTCTTCGTCGACGAGATCCTGCGGGCCAATGCCGACAGCTTCGATGGCAAAAAGGTCGTCATCTCCGGTTCCGGCAATGTCGCCATTTATGCGATCGAGAAGGTCGAAAAGCTCGGTGGCACGGTGATCGCCTGTTCCGACTCCAGCGGCTATATCGTCGATACGGCAGGCATCGACCTGGAGCTGCTCAAAGAGATCAAGGAGCGGCGCCGGGATCGGATCTCCTGCTACGCCGATGAACGTGGCCCCTCGGCCCGTTTCATCGAGGACAGTGCGGTGTGGGAGGTGCCGTGCGATATCGCACTGCCCTGCGCCACCCAGAACGAACTCAACGGCCGTGATGCGGTCGTGCTGGCGAAGAACGGGTGCACGATAGTCGCCGAAGGTGCGAACATGCCATGCACCCCGGAGGCAGTGCGGGTGTTCACCGAAGCGGGGGTCGTGTTCGCCCCTGGTAAGGCCGCGAACGCGGGCGGCGTCGCGACCAGTGCGTTGGAGATGCAGCAGAATGCGTCGCGAAATTCGTGGTCGTTCGAGCACACCGAGGCACGTCTCGCCGAGATCATGCGCGGCGTCCACGACCGGTCGCTGGCGACAGCCGACGAATACGGTTCCCCTGGCAACTATGTCGTCGGCGCGAATATCGCCGGATTCATCCAGGTCGCGGACGCGATGCTCGCACTTGGTGTCATCTGAGTCCCGTGCTGGGGTCCCGTAGCTCGCAACGAGGAGCCGCCCGTGTGCGACTGCGCCACCGAAGGTGCGGCGTCTCGAATCCGAGACCGGCGACGACTGTGTCATGCACATGCAAGCCGGATCCGATATGGCTCACTGTCCCGTACGCGCCTCGCCGGTCTGGGGGCGACTGACAGACGGCTGTCGGCACCATTGGCCGAGTGCGACGGGCTTGTCACCAGTGGCGAGATCAATTCCGAGAAGCAGGCCGGGCGGTTGGCGAAAGATGCCGTCTGACCTGCTTCTTCTCTGAGGCCCAATACGGCTGAACGCGAACCTGCCAGAACATAATGGCCGGTGAGCGACCGCGCTCCAGCCGCGTCCAGCACTCAAAGGTCGAACATGAGTGCTCAGGCCGCTGCGGCACGGGCCTGTTCGGACTAGACGCAGATCCCGCGGAGGTCCAGTGCGGTGACGTTGGTGTATCCGGCTGCCGGTTGGTAGTCGGGCAGACCGTCGTAGTAGACGGCACTGACGATGTGCTGGCCCGCGACATCCGGAATCCAGAGGATGCTCGCGGTGCCGTTGACGACCGGCACGGTTCCGACGATGTTTCCGCCGAGGCCGGGCAGGCGGCTCGTGAATTCGACGACACCGCTCTGCACCGGGGTGCCGTCAGGCCGCTGCACCGTCGCCTGCGCAGTCCGCGCACAGCCGACCGCCGCAACACTGTTCGCACCGAGTGACAAGCCGCTCATCGTCACCGACAGGGTCGGGGTGATCGTCGCATTCGCTTGGGGTGCCAAGGTTATCGGTACTGTCAGACACGCCGCCGCCAGCGCAACACCGGCCGCGCCGCGCGAGAGTCCGCCCATCATGCCCGCCTTTCGCTGTGCCGACCGAGCCCCGCGTGGCCCGGCGTGGGTCGTCGCACGCTACCTGAGACGCGCATCACATCCGTGCAGGCCGCGCCGATAGTTCCGAAGTCCGTTGGTTTGCGGGAGTTGGCTCGTTCGATTGCGGCCTCGATTCTGACGGCGGGTACGCCGTCGAAGTCGATGCCTATGGCGGCGCGAGCTGGGGCGATGGACGGCTCGATGCACGCGGGCGCAGTGCTTCGTTCATGGATGGGCAGGGTGGCTCAGGCTAGTAGGGCGGTGGGTTTGGTCGTCGGTTGTTTGCGACCTCCAGCCCGAGCCGGTACTCGGCCGCGTCGAGCCGCAACTCGTCCAACCGCACTGCCGCATCGGTCGGGAACCGCAACTCCGACAGTTCGGACAGCGGACTCTGCACCAAGGCCTCGGCCTCGCGCAATGCGGTCGGATCATCCGATTCCCGCCCGGCTGCGGCCGGGCGTTCGAACCGGACGACATCCACATCGATGGGATCGATGACCAGCCGATAACCGGACGCGAGTGCCTCGACCCGCGCCGAGCCGACTGCGTACCGGACCCGAGACGCCAAGGTCTGCAACACATTCGCACTACTATCCGGCGGGCGTTCGTCCTAGATCGCGGCGGCGAGCACCACCCGGCCGTGTTCCATGGCGAGCCGGGCACGGACCTTGATACCGGCGATCCGGAGCGGTTGGTCCAAGTTCATCGCGGACCTCGAAGGGGCCGAGCAGCGGCACGCGCACTAAGCCTGCCGTATCGGGCGGCGGAGACGACGTGCCGGTGGATCGGCTAACGACTGTGCGGAAGGATGCCGAGGGAGACGACCAGTCCGGCCGCGATGCATCCGGCGGCGGCCGCGGTGGTCGGGAAGGAACGGGTGATGGTGGCGATGCCGGCTACGAAGATCACGCAGGTTAACGAAGCCAGCAGCGCGGTTCCGCGATCGACACCGGCGGGCCGGTGAAATCGCTTGTGCGTCACTGTCATGGTCACGGGCTACCCGATCTGCAAGTTATGAAACTGTTACCGACGCGACAGGCCGAATTTCATTCAGTGACAACTGCCGACTCCGGCGCGCCGCGAGTGGTAGTACTGGCAGATGGGCAATGACGAGACGGACCCGGACCTGATCGAACTCGCCACCAAGATCTTCGATCTTGCTCGGCACGGCGATGTCGAGCAGCTCACGGCGTACCTCGATGCCGGTGTCCCGGTGAACCTCACCAACGACAATGGCGACACACTGCTCATGCTGGCCGCCTACCACGGTCATCAAGACGTCGTCCAGGTGCTGCTCGCCCGCGATGCGGACCCGAATCGGGCCAACGACAAGGGCCAGACACCGCTGGCCGGTGCCGTCTTCAAGGGCGAGACCGAGATCCTGCGGGCCCTGCTCGCCGTGGGTGCGGACCCGGATGCCGGAACCCCGTCCGCGCGGGCCGCGGCTGCCATGTTCGGCAAGAACGATGTGCTGAACTTGTTCGAGGCGTCCTGAGCGTTGTTCGTTTCTCATGCGCACGAACGCCGATTCGGCGGCGTTCGTGCGGGTCGGTATAGTCGCCGCGGATGAGTAGTGTCACCACCCCAGATAGGTCGAAGCCCGCGAACCGACGATTCGGGCTCGCGGTGTGGCTGGTGCCGGTGCTGCTCGTCGCCTTCGCCACCTGGTGTCTGACGGCGCCGCTGTGGCCCTTCCATCGAATCACCGGTGGGTTCATCGACCTGCAGGTGTACCGGCTCGGTATCGAGGCGCTGCGCGACGGCGCGGATATGTACGGTCAGCTGCCGCAGACCACCATCGGTATCGGCCTTCCGTTCATCTATCCGCCGTTCGCCGCCCTGGTGCTCAGCCCATTCGCGCTGCTGCCATGGGACGCCGCGGCTTTCACCTTCTTCATCTCCTCGACGCTCGCGCTGGCCGTGACGCTGTATCTGGTCGCGCGGCGGCGCTGGCCCGAGCACAGCGCATTGCGGCTCGCGCTGCTGGCCACCTCTTGCGCGACCCCGCTGGCCATGCTGCTGGAGCCGGTCCGCTCCACGCTGGACTTCGGGCAGGTGAATCTGCTGCTCATGGTGCTGGTCGCCGCGGACACGCTGACCGCGAAGCCGAAGTGGCGGCGCGGCATGCTGATCGGCGTGGCCGCCGCGATCAAGCTGACCCCGGCCGCGTTCGTGCTCTACTTCCTGGTGCGCCGGGATTATCGCGCCGCGGTCACGGCCGCGATCACCGGTGCGGTGGCGACCGCGCTGAGCTTCGCGGTCCTGCCCAAGGAATCGGTTACCTACTGGTTCGGGGGACTCGGCAATGTCTCCGGACTCAGTGGCTCGTCCTTCCATACCAACCAGTCGATCCAGGCTGTGCTCGCCCGATTCGACGTGGAGAAGCCGCTGTTCACCGTGCTGTGGCTGCTGCTGAGTGCGGCGTTGCTTGCGCTGGTGGTCCCGGCCATGCGCCAGGCTGCCGAGGTGCCCGCGCTCGCGCTGTCGATCAACGCTGTTTTCACGCTGCTGGTATCGCCGATCTCCTGGTCGCATCACTGGGTGATGATCGCGCCGGCGGTATTCGCGATGGTCTGCTACGCGACCACACTGCCGCGCGGGCGGGCGATCGGCTGGTATGTGGCAATCATCCTCACCACGGCGGCATTCGTCTATGGGCCGCAGAACTGGCTGCCCGGCGATAATCGACGCGAATTGGCTTGGACGCCTTGGCAACACCTGTGGGGCAACACCTACGTCTGGCTGAGCGTGTTGCTGGTCGTTGTGTATCTGGTCGCCGGCAAACGGGCGAAGTCGCAAGCGCGCGAAGCCGATTCCGCGTCGAAGGATATCGATTTCGTCGATCTGACAGGTCCTCGCCCGGCGGCCTGACTCTTTCTGGAATGCTGGGTTTTTGGATGGAGGGCGCCGCGTGGTCGCGATCGATATCGAACGGAATCCGAAGTCACCGTGGCCGCTGACGGCTGTGCGCGCGGTGCACGCGCGCGGGCTCGGCGGGGTGCCGCCGACGGCATTGGTACTGATCGGAATCGTCAGCGTGCAGGTCGGCGCGGCGCTGGCCAAACAGCTCTTCACCGCCACCGGTGTCGCGGGTGTGGTCACGCTGCGACTGTTCTTCGCCGGGGTAGTGCTGTTGGTCGTCTGGCGGTCCGCGCTGCGGATCGAGCGGCGCGCACTACCGGTCGTGCTCGGCTACGGCACCGTGCTCGCCGCCATGAATCTGTGCATCTATCAGGCTATCGACCGGATTCCACTGGGTATGGCGGTCACCCTCGAATTCTTGGGGCCGCTCACTATCGCGCTGGCGGGCTCGCGGCGCTGGACCGATCCGGTGTGGGCCGTGCTCGCCGGTGGCGGCGTGCTGCTGCTGACCAAGGCGGGCGGCGATGTCGGCTGGTCTGGCGTGCTGTTCGCCCTGGCCGCGGGAGCCCTGTGGGCCAGCTACATTCTGCTCAGCGCCGCACTCGGTGACCGGACCAGCGGCGGCGGGGGACTGGCCATCGCGATGGCCTTCGGTGGTGTGCTCATGGTCCCGGTCGGCATTGCCGAGGCGGGCGCCGCACTGTTCCAGCCGTCGGTCCTCGCCGCTGGTTTCGCGGTCGCGATGCTGTCGTCGGTACTGCCGTATTCCGTGGAACTCGAAGCGCTGCGGCGCATTCCACCGCGCGTCTTCGGCGTGCTGATGAGCCTGGAACCGGCGGCCGCCGCACTCGCCGGACTGATTGTCCTCGGCCAGATCATGCATGCGGCGCAATGGGCGGGCGTCATCTGTGTGGTGGCGGCGTCCATCGGAGCAACCCGAACCGCGCGGCGGAAATAGTCGGCAGCCCGAGCCGCCGATTCCGTCTCGGATTCTTGGCGAAGTTGGCGCTGCCTACCGCCCGGTGAGACTGGGACCGGGCGGGGCAGCCACTGATCATTCAACGGAACGGTGCTGAGACCAGAGGGTGGAGTTCGATGAGACTCTCCTGAGAAAATCCGCCGGCGCGCCCGTAGGCTGATGCGATCCGGGCGATTGCGTTCTACGAATTCGGTGGTCCGGATGTACCGCGGATCGTCGGCATCCCGATCCCGAAACCTGGTCCGGCGCGGACTTTCCTGCTCGAGCGGGTGACGGCCGCACCGGAGAAGAGCGAAAGGGAGTGTAGCCCAGGCGAGGTCGTGCTAAACGTGAGTTGCCCCGCGTCCTGGAACGCCTTGTTGCGAACGACAACCGGCGTACCATCTTTCCGTGCCGTGTGCCGATGCGAGCCGCGGCAAGGAGGAGGACGGGCGCGATGGCCGCTAGCCCATCGGCTGGACCGGGCCGCGGTGTGCTCGACGCCGGTTTCCAGATCCTGGAGGCCATTTCGGCGGCACCAGAGGGCTGTGGACTCTCGCAACTGGCCCGCACCACCGGCTTGGCCAAGGCCACCGCATATCGGTTGGCCGAGCAGTTGGTGGCGCTCGGTGCCGTGCAACGGGTGGAGCAGCGATATTTCGTCGGGGAGCGGATGGCGGAGCTGGGGCGGCACTGGCAGGCCGCGCCGACCCTGAGCCGGGCCGTGCAACGCCCGTCCCGGGTATTGGCCGCAGTGACGAATTCGACTGTCGCGGTGTGCATTCTGGATGCGGGTGCGGTTCGGCTGGTCTCCGGGCTCAAGGGGGCCGAATTCTTCCTCGGTGCCATCGCGGATCCGGAGCTGGTCTATCGCACCGCGCTGGCGCAGGTACTGTTCGCGGGACGGGCCGACAACACCGTGCCGCCACCGACCTATTCGGCCACCGAATGGCAGCGTGTGTACTCCGGAATCGTGGATGCCGGAATGGTTTCTGTTGATCATCACAAGCTGATTGCGGGGATCTGTTGTGCCGCAGCGGCAATCCGTCAACCGGGTAATTGCGATGCGGCCGCTATCGGCTGTATCTCACTGTCACAACAGCTTCCGCCGAATCTGCCCGGTCTGGTCGCACATGCCGCCCGCGAAATCGAGAAGAATCTTCGCTGATCGGTTCGTTCAGTGGACCGGGTTGTTTTGCCCGCTCGGCGCGGGAATCAGGATAGATGGGCTGTCGAACGCTGCAAGTAAGGGCCGATCCACCGATGCAAGACTCCGATCTCTGGGGCCACCGCTACGTCTCCTCATCCGTCACCGAAGATGGGCTACCACGATTTCTGGTCCGCGGCACCCGAATCACCCTGTGGTTCGTCGACGAAACCCGGCGCCTGTCCGCCCATGCGGGCGCCAATACCGTGATGTTCGAAGTGGATCCCGACAGCGGCGTCCTGAAGACCCGATCGCCGTTCGCTACCGTCCTGTCCTACCCGCCGGAATTCACCGACCAGGACACCTGGCTCAAAGAATTCCTGCTCCTCGCCCCCGCGTGGACCACCAGCAACGGCACGCTCGTCCTCAGCGACGACCGAATCAGGATCGAGCTGCAACAGACCGTCGACTGCCCCTGATCGCTATGTCACGGGGATGAGGAAACTCTCGACGACTCGACGGACCTTGGGCACGGCATCGGCTTCGCCGAGGCGTAGTGCGGTATTGGCAGCGCAGAGGACGGCCTCGATCTGGAAGGCGGCGAGATCGATATCCAGATCGGCGATTTCGCCCGCATCGACGGCATGCCTGAGTTCGCACGCGATGGTCGCCATCCAATCCCGCTGATCGCGGACCAAGGCATCGCGTACCGGACCAGGACGGCTGTCGAACTCCGCCATATTCGCGACCCGATAGCAGCCGCCCGCGAACAACGGTGTCTGCGCGTAGACGATCCAGAGTTCGATCAGCGCGCGAAGTCGTCGCACGCCACGGGGTTGCGCGCGGGCGGGCCGGATGACGGCATCGATGAATATCTCGCGGGCCAAATCGAGCGCCGCGAGTTGCAGCGTCTCCTTGGTTTTGAACAGGGTCTGCACACCCGCCTTGCTGAGCCCGGTATCGGTCGCCAACTTGCCGAAGCTCAAACCCTCTAGACCATCGAGGGAGGCGGTGTCGACCGCCTGGCGCAGCACGAGCTGACGACTGCGCGCACCGCGCAGCAGGCGCTTGTCCTCGGGGCCGCCCGCCACCCGGCCACCACCCCGCGTTGCCACAGTCATAGCCAAAGAATACGTCCGACCGTATGGTTAAACAACCTCCGTCACCATGGTGTGCAGCAGATCCCGCAGCGTCTGCTGCTGGGCGGCGGTGAGCGAGGTGAGTGGCGACTGTGCGCCGAGCAGATCGAGCGCCTCGGCGCGGCGCCGCTCCCCGGCCGCCGTCAGCACGATCTGCTTGGCGCGCCGGTCGGTCGGATGTGGTTGCCGCCGAACCAGATCCTGCTGTTCGAGGCGGTCCAGCACGAAGGTCGCATTCGACGGCTCGCACGACATCCTGGTGGCCAATTCCCGCGCGGTAATCGGATCCGACAGTTCGCGCAGCGCGATGACCTGTGACGGCGTCATATCCAATGCCTCGGCGACCCGGCGAACGTGCACGTCGAGACGATGCGTGAACTGATGCACCAGCTTGCAGACGTCGCGATCGATCTCGGAATCCACGGCGAGATTCGGTGACGAGTCCGGCTGATCCTTCATATCGCCGAGTCTAGTGTCATGCTTCGAACTGTGATAGTTCTAATTCAAATCATTTGAACTGGAACTATCTGGAGTGGATGTATGCGTCCTGCTGTATTTGCGCTCATGCTGGTGGTCTTCAGCCTGACCACCGGGGAATTCGTGATCGCGGGCATCCTGCCCGCGGTGGCGGACGGTCTCGCGGTGTCGGTGCCCGCGGCGGGTCTGTTGGTGAGCGCGTATGCGCTCGGGATGATCGTCGGCGGGCCGGTGGTGACCGTGGTGACGGCACGACTGCCGCGCAAACCGCTCGTGGTCGGCTTGATGGCGGTGGCGCTCGTCGCGAATCTGGGTTCGGCTCTCGCGCCGAACTATTCGACCGTGCTGCTGGCCAGATTTGCCGCAGGGCTCGTGGTAGCAACGTTTTTCGCCGTTGCTATCGCGACGGTCGTCTCGATGGCCGAACCCGGCCGGGAGGCGGCCGCGGTGGCGCGGGTGGCGCTCGGCATGAATCTGGGCATAATCGGCGGCACCCCGATCGGTACGGCCATCGGCCAATCCTTCGGCTGGCGTGCAACATTCGTGACGGTCGCGGTGTGCGTGGCTGTCGCGCTGCTGCTCGTACTGCTTTTCCTGCCGATGCTGCCCGCGCCGGCGAGCCGATCGGTGCGCGGTGAGCTGCGCGTATTCGCCGATCGCCGAGTGCAATTGGCGATCGGGCTCACCGCACTCGGCAATGTCGGTGTGGTGACGGTGTTTACGTACTTCACGCCGTTGCTCACCGAGGTAAGCGGTTTCGCATCGGGTGCGGTGCCCGCGCTGCTACTGGTGTACGGCGCGGGCGCGGTTCTCGGCAATTTTCTCGGTGGACGGCTGGCCGATAAGGCGCTGATGCGGTCGCTGACGGGTCTGCTCGTCGCCCTGGCGGGTGTGCTGGCGCTGCTGTGGGTGGTCGCGGAGATTCAATGGATCACGGTGGCACTGATTTTCGTGCTCGGTGTGCTGGCCTTCGCGATCATTCCCGGTATGCAGATCCGGGTTGTGACCGCAGCGGGCGCGGCACCCACACTGGCCGTCGCGGTCAATGCCTCCGGATTCCAGCTCGCCGCCGCATTCGCTGGCCGCATCGGCGGCTGGGCCATCGATGACGGACCGGGACTGCGTTCGATCTATCCGATCGCCGCCGTGCTCACGGTATCGGGCTCGGCGTTGGCGCTGCGCATGCTCCGGCGTGATCGAAAGCCCCTGCTGGAATCGAGCTGACCGAGATCATCATTGAATCCGATTGCTGCGCAATCTGTCTCGAGTTGAGCCGCTATTATCTGGCTAGGCGCGCCTACAGCGTCGCAGATATCAGAAGAGGGGTACGACTGTGAGTATGATTCTCGCCGCGGCACATGACACGTATGGAGCAGTCCTGGCCCAACTCGGCAACCCGACACCTGAGGCGCCGCCCCTCGCGGACAAGATCTTGCAGATGGTGCGCTATTTCACCTGGTTCATCCTGCTGGCGGGCATTACCGCCATCACCTACGCGGGCGGTCGGTTCGCCTGGGAGAAGTGGTCCGGTGGTGGCCTGCAGTCGCCGAAGATGGTGGCGGGAGCCATGATCGGCGGTGTCGTCGCCACCAGCGCCGGCACCATCATGAATGCGGTAATCGGCACCTAGGCACGCCATTTGATGGAGCAGCCCATGCTCGGCCGATGCGGCACGGGCACGGGTGCTCCGGTGAGCACCGCCTCGACCGCAGCGCGTAATTCACTGCCGGTCACCGGTTTACCGTTGCCGGGGGTCGATTCGTCGAATGCGCCGCGGTAGGCGAGTTCCAGGTGTGCGTCGTAGAGGAAGAAGTCCGGCGTGCATGCGGCTCGGAACGCGCGGCCCACCTGCTGGGCTTCGTCGACCAGGTAGGGGAACCGCCAACCGGCGCGATCGGCCTGGGCCCGCAGGTGCTCCGGCGCGTCATCCGAGTAGGCGTCGGCATCATTGGTGCAGATCGCCACCGTCGGGATCGTCAGCGTGTCGAGCACCTCGCCGAGCTTCGACTCGAGGTGCCGCACGTATGGACAGTGGTTGCAGGCGAAGATGACCAGTAGCCCCGGCCCGTCCGCGTAGTCGGCGCGGGTGTGGCGGTGACCGTCGAGGTCGGGCAGGGTGAAGTCCGGCGCGGGAGTTCCGATCGGGACCATCAGGGATTGGACCGACATGGGTGCCTCCATCCGAGTCGATATCGAGCGTAGTACGCCCGGCCCGATTTACCGCGCCAGATCCGCTGGATCGGTATTGGCCCCGCACAGGACGACGCAGACCCGCTCACCGGGTTCGGGACGATAGACGCCGGTAGTCAGCGCCGCGACAGCTGTCGCGGCCGCGTGTTCCACGGCCAAGCGGCGATCCTGCCACAGCGCCATCCGTGTCGCGATGATGTCGGTGTCGGGGACGAGCACCGATATCACGTCGTAGTTCTGGGCCGCGTGCAGTGCCAGTTCGGTGGCGCGGCGGGCGCCGAGGGAATCGGCGGCGACCGAATCGACCGGCACGTCCACGATCCGTCCGGCCTGGATCGCATCGTGCAGCGCCCGGCAGCGTTCCGGTTCCACCGCGATCGTTCGGACGCCGTAGTGGTCCGCGGCCGTGGCGACCCCGGCGAACAGACCACCGCCGCCGACAGCGACGACGACCGTGTCCAGTTGGGGGAGCAACTGGTGTATCTCCATCATCAGGGTGCCCGCACCTGCCGCGATATAGGGGTTGTCGTAGGCATGTGAGGGCAAAGCGCCACTGGTATCGGCGAATTCGCGACAGGCGGCGAGTGCGTCGGCGTATTCGGTGCCGACCAGGCGGACCTCCGCGCCGTAGCCGCGCAACCGCTCGACCTTCACCAGCGGCGCGGTGGTCGGTAGGAATACCGTCGCCGGTACGTCCTGTTCGCGGGCCGCCCACGCACACGCGAGTCCGGCGTTTCCGCCGGATGCGATGGTCACGCCCGCATCCGGCAGGGTTGCGTCGTCCTGGTGTGCCTGGATGAAGTTTCGCGCACCACGGGCCTTGAACGAGCCGGTGTGCTGCATGAATTCCATTGCCAGCCACAGCTCGCCGGTTGACGCGACCTGGTCCCCGGGTGCGATGGCGACCGGCCGCACGTGTCCGGCAATCCGATCGGCGGCAGCCTTCACATCGCCGTAGTTCAACTCCATGCTCACTCCTGTCATCGGTACTACCGATCATCTTGCCGCGCTGGGGAACGCCCGGTACAGGACACCGGGCGGATCGGTGAGATGGCGGTCGTAGGCCACCTGTTCGAAGACCGGGGTGTCGCGCATGGTGAAGCCGTGGCGGGTATTCGGATAGGCGCCGAGGTGTGGTGGACCTGCGCCGCGTCGAGGGCCATTTCCAAACGGGTGATCTGCTCGCGCGGCATCGAATCATCTTGGCTCGCATGCTCGATCGACAATTCGGCGGAAATGCCCGCAGCGATGGCTGCGGACTGTCGGGTTGCTTGTCTACCGCCAGGCGGCCGCCGTGGAAACTGGCGGCTTTTCGATATCCGCCGAGTCCTCATATTTGTGAACGAATTGCCGATTTCCCCGCCATGTACTCTGCCTCCATCTGGAAGTTGTAGTCATGCTCTGTCGAAGAGAGGTTGACCGGTGAAACTGATCTGGATGACGGTGACGGCCGCACTTGCCGTTGCCGTGGCGGGATGCTCCGATGACAAGTCGACGACGGCCGTGCCGAGCTCATCCGCACCAGCGGAAACGAGTTCGGTGAATGTGACGCCGGCCGAAAACGAGGAGCCGGGCGGCGGCGTACGAATTCCACTGGGGGAGAACAAGAAAGTACCGATTCCCGCCGATGCGGTGATAGATATCAAGGTGCCCGTCGACTGGGCGGCCGCGAGTGCGAGCCTGCACTGCACGGTAGCCGACAGCACCGGCCGCAACGAAGATCTCCGTTCCACCAATACGAAAAAACAGGAAACAATCGGCGGGAAAGAGTGGATGACGCTGTGGACCTTTTCCTCGCCCGCCGGCGCCGAGGTCACCGTGGGATGTATGGATCCAGAGTCGAAGATCGCCGCCGGCGACGATCGTATGATCCGGGTCGTCCCGCGTGGCGTCACCCCGCGTTGAATCGCGGTGACACAGTCGTCGCGAGAATTCCTCGGTGACTGGACGTCACCGGCGGTCGATAGCCGACCCCTGTAGGCGCAAAGCGATTCAATCGCAACGTCTCGTTGCACGAGGTACCGCATTCGCACGGCACTACCGTATGGCCTGGCTGCGCGTGCCACCCTGCACCGCAACGGTGCCTGCGATCAGCTCTCCGACGGTGTGCCGGACAGCTATCGCGATTACGCGGAACGGATCCCGGACTGCGGCCACATCGTTGCCGGGGCAGCCGCCGCGGTGGCTGGCCGACCGGCTGCTGACCTTCCCCGACTGAGTCGCGAGGCGACGCAGGTAGCCTCGGATTCGTGCCAGAGGTAGCGCCGGGGTATCGGGAGCGGCCGTCGCGGCTCCCCGGTGCCGTGGTGTGGACGAATACCAGTGCCACCGGGGCCGCGGCGTTACCGGTGTTGCCGGATGGCTGTATGGATCTGCTGTGGGGTAATGGCAGGTTGCTGGTTGCCGGTCCGGACACGCGTGCGTATGCGGCCGATGGTTCGGCGGGAACTCGATGGGTCGGGATTCGATTCGCGCCGGGGAGTGCGCCAGCACTGCTCGGGGTGCCTGCGCACGAGTTGCGCGATCAACGGGTGGAATTGGCGGACCTGTGGCCCGCCGCGACCGCTCGGCGGCTCGCGGAACAGGTTGGGGCGCAAGCGGATCAGCCCGCCGCGCTGGAGGCGATCGCAGTGCGTCGGGCCTACGACACCGAACCACCCGACCCGGTGCTGCGGCGGATCGTCGCCACGCTGGACGCCGGATGGTCGGTCGCGGCGACGGCCGAGGCCGCGGGGCTCGGTGCGCGGATACTGCACCGACGCTCGCTCGCGGCCTTCGGCTACGGACCCAAGACATTGGCGCGCATCCTGCGGCTGCAGCGGGCGCTCGCGGTAGCCCGCAGCGGAGTGCCGCTCGCGGACACCGCATTCCGCACCGGATTCGCCGATCAGGCCCACCTCGCACGCGATGTGCGCGAACTCGCCGGAATGCCGTTGAGCGAGTTGCTCACCCGCTCCCGGTGACGGCTCGAGCGGACAGCGGGGCGTACAGATCGACGCTATTACCGTCCGGGTCCAGGATCGTCGCGTAGCGCTGGCCCCAGAAGGCGTCCCATGGCTTCAGTTCGCTGTGGTATCCGGCATCGACGAGTTCGCGGTAGACCGCATCGACCTCGGCGGGGTTCGCGCACTGGAATGCCAGCGCGAGCCGGCCCGCGGCCTTCGGCGGCTGCCAGCCGGGGTGGAACGACTGGATCACGGCCTCGGTATCCAGCGTCAGGCGCATACCGCCGGGCAGGGCGGCCTCGAGATGTCCGTTATCGTCCGCGTCAGGGAACTCGAGACCCAGGCGTCGGTAGAAGGCGAGCGAGGCGGCCATATCGCTGACGACAATGCCGATGACATTGAGTTGTGGAGTCATATCCGCAGCCTATGCCGCACTTCGGCAGGCTTCTTGAACAAATCGGACTCAGCAGGCGGTGGCCGGGATCAGTTCCGCGATCAGGTTCTCCACCAGGATGCGGATCCGGTCGCGGATCGAGCGCACGATGGCGATGTCCTCGCCGGTCGCATCGGGCAGCATCCAATCGCGGTAGCTGATGCCGGGGAAGAACGGACACGCGTCACCACAGCCCATGGTGACGACCACATCGGACATGGCGACCGCGTCCACGGTCAGCAGCTTCGGCGCCTGCGCCGAAATATCGATATCGAGTTCGGCCATGACCGCGACGGCGGCCGGATTGATGGCGGCGGCGGGCGTGCTCCCGGCGGAGTGCACATCAATGCGGTCACCGGCGAGCGCATCGAGGAGTCCGGCGGCCATTTGCGACCGGCCCGCATTGTGGACACAGACGAACAGCACGCTGGGCTTGTGTGCCATGTGCGGGAATACCTTTCAGGCTGGTGAATCGGAGCGGTGCCGTAGTTGAGATGTCTGGGCGAAATGTCGGGATTGTCGGGCAACGGCTGCACCTGATCTGAGTCGTAGGGTGCGTGATACGTATACCAGGGCGGGTGGAGTATGTTTCGCGACGAGGGGGCGACTTTGCCTGCCAAGGCATCTCGAGGGCCGTGATGCGAGAGTTGTTGCCGCACGCGGGATATCGACCAAGAAGAGACCGGTCGGTCATGAAATCGGCATTTTGCCTGGATACGGCGCGGCCCGCGGTGCCGAAGCGGCAGCCGCGGGCAGTGGACGGGCGCAGTAGACTTCACATGGGACGCAGATCGATAACTTTGCGCAGCCGCGCGCGATCGCGCTCGAGCCGCCACGCCTCGTACGCGATCGGAAAGTAGCGCACCCGCTCCGGCAGCAGCGGCACCGTGCGAGCGATGAACCAGCCCATGCCTTCAGCTTGCGTTCGTCGAACTCCGACCACGTCGGGCCGAGCTTGCGTCACGCCGCCTGCGGAGTGGTGCCGACGGTGACGAAGTACTGCAGCCCTAGGCTGATTCGATATGACGACCGATTGGCGGGAACGTGACGGGCGGATCGGCGTGCTCACCGGCGCCGGCATCTCCACCGATTCCGGCATTCCCGACTTCCGTGGTCCCCGTGGTGTGTGGACGAGGGATCCCATCGCCGAACTGTTGTCGACCTACGAGGCCTACCTGGCCGATCCGGAGCTACGTAAACGCTCCTGGCTGGCCCGCCGCGACAATCCGGTGTGGCAGGCTGAACCCAATGCCGCGCATACCGCGCTGGCCGATCTGGAGCGGGCCGGACGTACCATCACGATCATCACTCAAAACATCGATCGGCTGCACCAGCGCGCCGGGTCTTCACCCGGTCGGGTGATCGAAATCCACGGCAATATGTTCGAGGTCGTCTGTGTCGGTTGCGAATACCAGACGAGTATGGCCGCCACCCTGGCTCGCGTGGCGGCGGGTGAGGCGGATCCGCCGTGTCCGGCCTGCGGCGGCATCCTGAAGTCCGCGACCATCATGTTCGGCCAACAGATGGATCGCCGCACCATGACCAAGGCTGCACTGACCGCCGAGGCCAGCGATATTTTCCTGGCAATCGGTTCCTCGTTGCAGGTGGAACCGGCCGCATCGATGTGCGCGCTCGCGGTCGACAGCGGCGCGGATCTGGTCATCGTCAATGCCGAGCCGACGCCCTACGACAGCATCGCCACCGAGGTGATCCGCGAACCCATCGGCACCGCCCTGCCGCGTCTGGTCGCCGAGATATTGTCCAGCTGACCAGGCAACACAACCACGACGGAGCGAGTGTTACGAGTTACGTTCGCGGCCCGTCTCGCGTCCGAGCCGTCGAAGCGCATGCGACGAAGTCGCGAGTCTCGACGGCGCCGCCAGCGACTGCTTGCAGGTCGTTCGAAAGGGTCGGCCGCGAGACAGGAGGGGCCGGGAACACGCAGCGCCGCACGCGCTGCAGATCAGATACGACCGAGCACCCGCTCGACATAGGCGTTGGCGAAGCGACCTTTGGGATCGAAGCGGCGGCGCACCTCGGTGAAGTGATCCCAGTCCGAGTAGCGTGGCCGCAGCGTCTCGGCGGTCTGGAAGTGCCGTTTGCCCCAGTGCGGGCGGCCGTTGTACTTGTCGAAGACCGCCTCGCAGGCGCGGAAATACGGTTCGTAGGCCATGCCGCGGTACTGGTGGACGGCGATGTAGCAGGTGTCGCGGCCGTTCGCGGGGGAGAGGAATGCGTCATCGGGGGCGACCCAGCGCACCTCGATGGGCATCGGCGTATCGAATCGCGTCGCGAGTTCCTTGATCTCGCGGATGGCGGCGACGGAATGTTCGCGCGGAATCGCATATTCCATCTCGGTGAAGCGAATCAGTCGGGGTGAGGCGAAGACTCGATACGAGCGGTCGACCTGGCGACGGTAGCTGCCCGCATATGCCGCCCCGCGATGGATCCACGGCACCAGTCGGGGCCGGCGCTTGCCGAGTCGGCACAGCGCGTCGAAGGCGTAGTTGGACATCAGGATGTCGGCGAACCAGTCGGCGGCCTTACCGCGCGGCTGTTCCGGCAGGTCGACAGGGTTATTGCGTTTGGTCATCGCCAGCGGACTGTGCCCGAACATGTAGAACTCGAAATGCCGGTTGCCCTCGACGTAGGAGTCCAGATCCGCGAGGACGTCCTCGACCGGCACCGGCCGTTCGATTCCCTCCAGTACGAACGACGGCACCAGCTGCAGCGTGACTGCGCTGACCACACCGAGCGCCCCGATGCTCACCCGCGCCGCGCGCCAGCCGTCCGGATCGGACGCCTCGTTCAACTCGACCCGGCTGCCGTCGGCGAGTACCAGTTCGATGGATTGCAGTGCGGCGGAGAGGTTTTGCAGTGTCGCGCCAGTGCCGTGGGTGGCCGTCGCGGTCGCACCCGCAATGGTCTGCACGTCGATATCGCCCAGATTGGGGAAGGCCAGGCCGAGCGAATGCAGCGCATTGCTGGCGGCATTGAGGGTGATGCCCGCCTCGACTCGAACGTGGCCGGTCTCCCGGTCCACGGTGTGGATGCGGTTCAGTTTCGCGAGGTCGAGCAGTATGCCGTCGGTGAGTACGGCATCGGTGAACGAATGGCCCGCACCGGCGACGCGCACGGTCTGTCCGGTGGTGGCGGCGCGGCCGATGATCTCGGCCAATTCTTCGGTACTGCGCGGGGCGGCGATGGCGGCGGGCGCGCACTGTTGATCCCCGGTCCAGTTCCCCCACGAGTTGGTCATGTGTCCAACTGTAAGGGCTGACTCAGATCAGCGCTAGATATGTTCGGTTTTCGGCGCTAGCGCCTGCGGCCCGCGCAGACGAACGACTTGGCCTGTTCGACTTCCTCGTCGGTCAAGGGGGGGACTGCAAGCGGCCGACGCGGCGTGTCATCGCTGCGTACGCCGTTGAGTGCGATGGCCATATAGCGCTGCCAGGTATTCGGATTCACCGACTTGGAGAACTCGGCGTGCGCGTCGACCATATGGATCAGCGCGAAGAAGTCCGAGGGCGCGATATCGGGTTGCAGTGCGCCGGCCTTGCGTGCGCGATCGATGATCGCGGCGACGGTCGGCTTGATCTGGTCGCGCAACTGGGCGAAGCGGTCCGGGTCCTCCTCGAGTTCGAGCATGACCTCGCTGAAGCCGCGATTGGTAGCCAGGTGCGTACAGGCATACTCGAAGAACTGCACCAACCCCAACCAGGGGTCGGGATGTTCGGCCGCGGCCTTGGCTGCCACGGCGAAATCGCCGACGTTCTGTTCGAAGACTTCGGCGATCAGTTCCTTCTTGTTGGCGAAGCGTCGGTAGACGGTGCCGACACCGACCCCGGCGCGTTCGGCCACGTCATCGAGGGTGATCTCCAGGCCGTGATCGGCGAAGAGCTGACGAGCTGCCTCGACGATGCGCTGCTGATTGCGGGCAGCGTCGGCGCGTAGGCGCCGAGGTGGAGGCACGGTAGTGGCGGGATTCACATGCACATCCTAGCAATACGCGGGATTAAGCGGAGGAGTTGTCTCCGTTACTGTGATAGCTTAATTCAGTAAGCGGAGGTGGCTCCTCCGGATCCAGCCTCGAGACGAAGGGGACACATGACTACCACGTTCGACCGTGGGGCACCCGCCTCCGCGAAAACCGACTCGGGCCCCCGCGGCTCGCATGCCCTGCGCTGGTGGGTGCTCGCCGTACTCGGCGTGGCTCAGCTCATGGTTGTGCTCGACGCGACCGTCGTGAATATCGCGTTGCCCGCCGCGCAACAGGACCTCGGCTTCGGCGATGGCGACCGGCAGTGGGTCGTCACCGGTTACGCCCTCGCCTTCGGTAGCCTGCTGCTGGTCGGTGGCCGACTCAGCGACCTGTTCGGCCGACGTAGCACCTTTATTATCGGCCTGATCGGATTCGCCGTCGCCTCCGCGGTCGGCGGCGCGGCCACCAGCTTCGAAATGCTGATCGCGGCCCGCGTCGGACAGGGCGTCTTCGGGGCGCTGCTCGCGCCGGCCGCGCTGTCGCTGCTCACGGTGACCTTCACCGAACCCAGCGAGCGCGCCAAGGCCTTCGGCATCTTCGGTGCGGTCGCCGGCGCCGGTGGCGCCATCGGTCTGCTGCTCGGCGGCATGCTCACCGAATGGGCCTCGTGGCGCTGGGTGATGTTCGTGAACCTCGGCTTCGCCGCCGTCGCGCTGGCCGGTGCGGTACTGCTGCTGGCCAAGCATGTGGTCACCGAGCGGCCCAAGCTCGATATTCCGGGCACCGTCGTGGTGACCGCCGCACTGTTCGGCATCGTCTACGGCTTCTCGCACGCCGAGTCGACCAGCTGGGGCAACCCGGTCACCCTTGGGTTCCTGATCGGCGGCGCGGCGCTGCTCGCGGTGTTCGTGTGGATCGAGGCCCGAGTCGCGAATCCGCTGTTGCCGCTGCGCATCCTGCTGGACCGGACCCGCGGCGGTTCGTTCCTGACGGTATTCGTCATGGGCATCGGAATGTTCGCGATCTTCCTGTTCCTGACTTACTACATGCAGCTGAGCATGGGGTACTCACCGATCAAGACCGGTCTGGCGTTCCTGCCGATGGTGGCGGGTATGGTCGTCTCCTCGACCACCGTGCCCTCACTGCTGCTGCCGAAGGTCGGTCCGAAGGTAGTGGTCGCCGGTGGCTTCCTGGTCGCCGCGGTCGGCATGGCCTGGCTGACCCAGATCGGGTTGGACAGCAGCTACGTCGCGAATATCCTGCCCGCCCTGATCCTGATGGGGCTCGGTCTCGGTGGCGCGATGTCGACCGCCTTCCAGGGCGCGACGGCCGGAGTGCACCATGAGGATGCCGGTGTCGCCTCGGCGACGATCAATACCAGCCAGCAGGTCGGTGGCTCGATCGGCACGGCGCTGCTGAGCACCATCGCCGCCTCGGCCGCGACGGACTACCTGTCGTCGCATACGCCAGGGCCGCTAGCCGTGGCACAGGCCCAGATCGAGAGCTACACGACCAGCTTCTGGTGGGCCACCGCGATTTTCGTCGCCGGTGCGGTGATCACCGGATTCCTGATGCCGAATACGGTTCCGGCGCCGTCGGAAGGTGAACCGGTAATCGTGCACTGAGTCTTTGGCCGCGCCTCCGGCGCGGCGGGTTCGCGGCCCCCTGGTGTCTCGCATCCGAGCCGTCGAGACTCGCGACTTCGTCGCATGCGCTTCGACGGCCGGAGGATCGGTCATGCTGCCGATTGTCGAATGCGAGCGCCAATGCAGTCTCCCGGTCGCGGTGATTGTTACTCGCCGC
>NZ_JBFANN010000014.1:0-146320 GCF_040674855.1 Nocardia sp. NPDC049707
ATCAGAAATATCTGTAACTAGAGTCCGAAAACCCAGCAAATCAAACGCCAGCAAAAATAATTGCTGACTAAATGCCCGACCCCAACACACGGGGGTATGAGAGGCCGGAACCAAAAATATTTGGCACTGACATTCATCGACACACTATTGAGTTCTCAAAGAACACACGCACACACCATCTCGCGGGCTTGACCCCGGTCGATCGGTGAAGCAACTTATCTAGCTTAGCTCAGCCGTGAGCCCGATTCAAAATCGGGGTCTCGTTCGAGCTAGTGTGATCGCCAGGCGCTCAACGTCCTACCTCGTTTCCCTGGCCCTTCACTCAGCCTTTCGGCTCAGCGTGTCGGCCCCGGGTCGGTGTCCGTGTCGCTCTGACTCGAATAAAGTTACGTGTCGGTGTGCACGATGTCAAATCGCCTGGTCAGGAACGGTTTTCGGCGAGAGGAGATCGTCGCCTGCCGTTCACATGATCAATCCGCGGCGCCGACTCGCTCGACCTCACCACCCAATGCCTGCAGCTGCTCGACGAAGTTCGGGTAGCCGCGGTCGATATGGAAGACGTCGTGCACCTCGGTGGTGCCATCGGCAACCAGACCGGCAAGTACCAATCCGGCGCCGGCCCGAATATCCGACGACCACACCGGTGCACTCGACAGCCGCGGAATTCCGCGTACCACCGCATGATGTCCATCGGTCCGCGCGTCGGCGCCCAACCGGATCATCTCCTCCACGAAACGGAAGCGCGCCTCGAAGATGTTCTCGGTGATCATCGATGTGCCGTCCGCAATCGCGGCGAGACCGATGGCCATCGGCTGCAGATCGGTCGGGAATCCCGGGAAAGGCAACGTCGAGAAATTCACCGCACGCGGCCGATCGGCCTGGATCACCCGGAAACCATCCGGTGCGAACGAAATACGCGCACCGGCCGAGCGCAGCTTGTCCAGTACAAGAGACAGATGCTTGGGGTTGACCCCGGAGACCCGGATATCGCCCATGGTCATCACTGCGGCGATCCCCCAGGTCGCAGCCACGATCCGGTCACCGATCACCCGATGCGTCGTCGGCGAGAGGCGCTCGACCCCCTGAATCGTGAGCACCGACGTGCCCGCGCCACTGATCCGCGCACCCATCCGAACGAGCATGTTGCACAGATCGACGATGTCGGGTTCACGGGCCGCGTTATCGATGACCGTCTCCCCCTCGGCCAGCACGGCCGCCATGAGGATGTTCTCGGTCGCGCCCACCGAAGGAAAGTCCAGCCTGATCCGTGCACCCTGCAGTTCGTCCGCCCGCGCGACCACACAACCGTGCTCGATTTCACTGGTGGCGCCGAGCAGCCGCAGACCCGCCTGATGCATATCCAAGGGCCGCGAACCGATCGCATCGCCGCCGGGCAGTGCGACAACGGCGCGCTTACACCGCGCCATCAGCGGACCGAGCACACAGACCGAAGCGCGGAACTGCGTCACCGCCGGAAAATCCGCGTGATACTTGGGCTCCGCGGGTGTGTTGATGGTGACGACCGCCCCATCGATCGCGACGTCGCAGCCGAGGCCGCGCAGCACATCACCCATCAACGGCACATCGAGAATGTCCGGGCAGTTCGTAATGGTGGTCGTGCCTTCGGCCAGCAATGCGGCCGCCATCAACTTGAGGACGCTGTTCTTCGCACCCCCGACCGCGACCTCACCGACGAGTCGATTCCCGCCAGTAACCAAAAACCGTTCCATGCCGCCTCTCCGCGTATTCGGCGCACTGTTGGTGCAAAGGATAGTTGCGTTGCGGGCCGCTGGTAGCAGTGCCGGGGTTATATCCAGGTAGCTGGGACACATTTCGCGGTGTCCAGCAACTTTTGTGTGTGTCGCGCCGCCTACTTTTACCGACGGGCGGCCGGTCGCAGCCCTGTGACGGGTCTGTCTCGGAAGTCACCCCACCTACACCAGATCAGTCGTGTGGATCGGACAATTCACGAACCACCTTGTTCGCCACCAGGCTTCCACAACACGTCACCGCCCGGGTTGGCGACACGGCTGAGGATGAACAGCAGGTCGGACAGGCGGTTCAGGTACTTCGCCGGAAGAGCATTCGTATCGTCCGGATGCGTTTGCACCGCGGCCCATGCCGAACGCTCCGCTCGCCGCGCCACCGTACGCGCGGTGTGCAGCAGGGCGGCCAGCGGCGCGCCTCCGGGCAGAATGAACGAATTCAGGGCGGGCAGTTCGGCATTGAACTCATCGCACCAGGCTTCCAGGCGGTCGATATACGACTGGGTGATACGCAGTGGCGGATACTTCGGCTCCTCGACCACCGGGGTCGAAAGATCCGCACCCGCATCGAACAGATCGTTCTGCACCTGGCGCAGTACCGTCAGCAACTCCGGAGCGGGGTCACCGAGTGCGACGGCCACGCCGATGGCGGCATTGGTCTCGTCACAGTCGGCATAAGCGACCAGCCGCAGATCAGTTTTGGCCACCCGCGAGAAATCGCTGAGACCGGTCGTCCCATCGTCGCCGGTCCGCGTATAAATCCGCGTCAGGTGCACACTCACCTGCCCACCCTATCGCTACCCACGCCACAACGGATTTGGTAAGTACATGGGTAACTCATCGGGGACGGGCTAACTTGCCCCACAGCCCTACTGCCGCACGCCAACGTCACAGTTGCCGTGACCGAGTCTGGCGCCTAGAGGTTCGGGGAGGCGGAGGAGCCTAGAGTCCAGGGAGCCGACGGGTGCGATCCGACGGTCGGGATTCGACCCAGGACAGAAAGGCGGCCAGTGAGCCGCGGTCCAGCGCCAATTCGTAATTGCCGTCATTATCGGAGATCGCGGTCACCGCGATCTCGTCGGTCATGATGTCGTATTCGTCGCCACGCGGGCTGCGCCGATCCCCGATCTCGATGCCCTGGCGGCGAATCGTGGAATCCGGACCCAGTTTCAGACTGGAGAGTTTGTAAAAGACGATGCGATCCTCGTCATATCGAATCAGGCCGTGCCGCCACCCCTGGCCGCCACGTGCGGGCAGCACCCGCAGAATCGCGGCGGTGCCGCCGCGGCGCAACATGATCAGTCGATAGGTGGAGGCCAACGCCAAGAGAACGAGCGTGAGCACCAGAATGATCAGGAGAACCATCCCGGTCTGCAATGCCGTACGTCCCTTCGTTCCGCCGCCATGTCGACGACGCGGTATTCGATGGCAGTGTGCCCAGGCCCTCCGTGGCTACGTAGGCGCCTCCCGGCCTGATGCTCACACCGCGTTCGGCCATTCAACCATGGCCCCGAGATGACAAATGGCGGGGCCTTGTCTTTGAACATTCGAATCCGGAAACGGCGCTGTCGGCGGCGAATACTTTCGCCGCCGACAGCGCCGTTTTATCGGGTCGTACCGAATCCTGGTGCGGTACTACGCCTTCGCCTCTTCGACCGCGCGCACCTGGCCCTGGGCCGCGATCTTGGCTTGCTCGGAGGCATCGGCATCGGCCAGCACCCGACGGGCCGCCTCGATGTCGATCTCATCGGCGAACTCCGCGGATTCGGCAAGCACCCGGACCGAGGTCGCGGTCACCGAGAAGAACCCACCGTGCACCGCCGCGGTGATCCGCTCCCCCTCGGTGGGCACGATGCTCACGATCCCGCCCTCGACCAGTTGGCCGAGCAGCGGCTCGTGACCCCCCATGATGCCGATCTGCCCCTCAGTGGTCTGCGCGCTGACGAACGTCGCCTGGCCGGACCAGAGCAAACGTTCGACGGCGACCAGGTCAACTGACATCTCCGCCATGGGTGACTACTTTCCGGCGATCTTCTTCGCGGCCGCCTCGACGTCGTCGAGACCACCGCAGGAGTTGAACGCCTGCTCCGGGAAGTGGTCGAACTCGCCCTTGCAGACGCGGTCGAACGCCTCGATGGTGTCGGTCAGCGGCACCACGGAACCCGGCTGGCCGGTGAACTTCTCGGCCACGATGAAGTTCTGGCCGAGGAACTTCTCCAGACGACGGGCCCGGCCGACGAGGACCTTGTCCTCTTCGGAGAGCTCGTCCATGCCGAGGATGGCGATGATGTCCTGCAGTTCCTTGTACTTCTGCAGGATCCGCTTCACCTCGTTGGCGACCCGGAAGTGCTCCGCACCGACGATCGAGGCCTCCAGGATGCGGGAGGTCGAGGTCAGCGGGTCGACGGCCGGGTAGATGCCCTTCTGCGAGATCGGGCGGGAGAGCTCGGTCGTCGCATCGAGGTGGGCGAAGGTGGTCGCCGGGGCCGGGTCGGTGTAGTCGTCGGCGGGCACGTAGATGGCCTGCAGCGAGGTGATGGACCGACCACGGGTCGAGGTGATGCGCTCCTGCAGCTCACCCATCTCATCGGCCAGCGTCGGCTGGTAACCGACGGCCGAAGGCATGCGGCCGAGCAGGGTGGACACCTCGGAACCGGCCTGGGTGAACCGGAAGATGTTGTCGATGAACAGCAGCACGTCCTGGTGCTGCACATCACGGAAGTACTCGGCCATGGTCAGGGCCGAGAGCGCGACGCGCATACGGGTGCCCGGCGGCTCGTCCATCTGGCCGAAGACAAGGGCGGTGTCCTGGAGGACGCCCATCTCTTCCATTTCCAGGTGCAGGTCGGTGCCCTCACGGGTGCGCTCACCGACGCCGGCGAACACCGACGTACCGGAGAACTCACGCGCGATACGGGTGATCATCTCCTGGATGAGAACGGTCTTGCCGACACCGGCACCACCGAACAGACCGATCTTGCCGCCCTTCACGTACGGGGTCAGCAGGTCGATGACCTTGATACCCGTCTCCAGGATCTCGGTCTTACCCTCGAGCTGGTCGAATGACGGAGGCTTGCGGTGGATGCCCCACTGTTCGCCGTCGCGGCCGAGACCCGGGGTGTCGAGGCAGTCGCCGAGGGCGTTGAATACGTGGCCCTTGGTGATGTCGCCGACCGGCACCGAGATCGGCTTGCCGGAGTCGGTGACGGTGGCGCCACGGACCAGACCATCGGTGGGCTGCATCGAGATGGTGCGCACGATGTTGTCACCGAGGTGCTGGGCGACCTCGAGGGTCAGGGTCTTGGCCACCGAGGTCAGGGTGATCTCGGCGTGCAGAGCGTTGAACAGCTCAGGGATGGAACCCCGCGGGAACTCGACGTCCACGACGGGGCCGATGACGCGGACGACGCGACCTGTTTTCGCGCCGGTCCGGCTCTCTTGTGTGACTGCTGCGGTCATTATTCTCTTCCTGCGCCTTTAGTCGCGGTCCGAGCTCGAAGCCAGCGCATTCACGCCGCCGACGATTTCGCTGATTTCCTGCGTGATCTGGGCCTGCCGCACCGAATTCGCCTGCCGCGTAAGCACATTGGCCAGTTCGTTGGCATTGTCGGTGGCTGCCTTCATTGCGGTGCGCCGAGCCGCGGACTCGGATGCCGCTGCCTCGAGCAACGATGAGTAGATGCGCGTATTGATGTACTTGGGCAGCAGCGCCGCCAAGAGCACGTCGGCATCGGGCTCGAACTCGTACTGCGCGGTGACTTCCGCGGTCGGCGAGTCGGAGAAGCTGTCCGCACCCATGTCGAAGTCTTCGTCGACATAGCTGACCTGGATCGGCGCCAGACGACGGACCTCGGGGGTCTGGGTCAGCATCGAGACGAAACGGGTGTACACGATGTGCAACTCGTCAACGCCCTCGATATTGCCCACCCCGTTCGGGGCCGGAACCTCGACCTCGGAGCCCGCCATGAACGCGTCCACCAGGTGGCGGCAGGCGGCCGAGGCATCGTTGTACTTCGGCTGCTGGGAAAACCCGGTCCACGCACTGACCACCGGCCGGCTGCGGAAGGTGTAGTACGTGAGGCCTTTATTGCCCATCACGTACAGCACCGGCTCCTTGCCCTCGCCACGCAGGGTGACCATGAGCTCCTCGGCGCGCTTGAGCACATTGGAGTTGTAGCCACCACACATGCCGCTGTCACTGGTGATCACCAGGACGGCGGCGCGGCGCGGGTTGGCACGCTCGGTCAGCAGCGGGTGCGACAGACTCGTCGACGCACTCGCCAGCTCGCTGAGGACCTTGGTGATCTCCTCGGCGAACGGCTTCGCGGCAGCAACCCTGGCCTGGGCCTTGGAGATTCGCGAGGTCGCGATCAGCTCCTGCGCCTTGGTGATCTTCTTGATCGAACTCACACCACGAATGCGGGAGCGCAATTCACGCAAGCTTGCCATCAGCGGTTCACACTCCCTTCATTCGCGGCATCTGATGTGCAGCATTCGCGGGGCACGACGTGGTTACGCGAGCTGCGTCCTCCGTGCCTGTCGCTCATGCTGCGGATCCAATAGCGCATCAGCCAGCTCGATTACTTCTCGACGTGCTTGCGGGTCACCGACAGCGATTCGACCTCTTCGTGATCGAGCTCACCGGCGGCGGCCTCGTTCACGACGCGCGAACCGTCGGAAGCGAGGAAGCCCTGCTTGAACTTGTCGGTGGCCGCCTTGATGGCATCGCCGTTCTCGCTGTCGAGGACCTTGCCGCCCTCGATCGACTTGAAGGCGTCGGCCGCGCTGCGGTGCAGATCCTCGAGCAGTTCGGCATTGAAGCGACGGATGTCGGCAACCGGAACCGAGTCGAAGTAGCCGGCGTCGACCAGGAAGATCGAGACGATCTGGTCCTCGACCGGAACCGGCGAGTACTGGTCCTGCTTGAGCAGCTCGACCCAGCGGGCACCGCGCTCCAGCTGGGCGAGGGAGGCGGCGTCCAGGTCGGAGGCGAAGGCGGAGAACGCCTCCAGCTCGCGGTACTGCGCCATTTCCAGACGCAGCGAACCGGCGACCTTCTTCATGCCCTTGGTCTGGGCGGCGCCACCGACACGGGAGACCGAGGTACCGACGTTGATCGCCGGACGGACACCCTTGTTGAACAGGTCGGACTCGAGGAAGACCTGGCCGTCGGTGATGGAGATGACGTTGGTCGGGATGAACGCCGAGATGTCGTTGGCCTTGGTCTCGATGATCGGCAGACCCGTCATCGAGCCGGCACCCATCTCATCGGACAGCTTCGCGCAACGCTCCAGCAGGCGCGAGTGCAGGTAGAAGACGTCACCCGGGTAGGCCTCGCGGCCCGGCGGGCGACGCAGCAGCAGCGAGATGGCGCGGTACGCCTCGGCCTGCTTGGTCAGGTCGTCGAACACGATCAGGACGTGCTTGCCCTGGTACATCCAGTGCTGGCCGATCGCCGAACCGGTGTAGGGCGCAAGCCATTTGAAGCCCGCCGAGTCCGAGGCGGGGGCCGCGACGATGGTGGTGTATTCCATCGCACCATGCGATTCCAGCGCGGTCTTCACGCCCGCGATGGTGGAACCCTTCTGACCGATCGCGACGTAGATGCAGCGGACCTGCTTGGACGGGTCGCCGGTCTCCCAGTTCGCCTTCTGCGCCAGGATCGCGTCGATGCAGACCGCGGTCTTACCGGTCTTGCGGTCGCCGATGATCAGCTGACGCTGACCACGACCGATGGCGGTCAGGGCGTCGATGGCGGTGATGCCGGTGGCCAGCGGCTCCTCGACCGGCTGCCGCTGCAGCACGGTCGCGGCCTGCAGCTCCAGCACGCGCTGCTCTTCGGCCTCGATCTCGCCGAGGCCGTCGATCGGCTGGCCGAGCGGGTTGACCACGCGGCCGAGGAACTTGTCACCGACGGGGACCGACAGCACGTCGCCGGTGCGGCGAACCTGCTGGCCCTCTTCGATCTCCGCGAACTCGCCGAGGATGACCGCACCGATCTCGCGGTCCTCCAGGTTCAGCGCGACGCCGAGCACACCACCCGGGAACTCGAGCAATTCATTGGCCATCGCCGAGGGCAGGCCGCTGACATGCGCGATGCCGTCGCTGGTGTCGGTGACGACACCGACTTCTTCGATGGAGGTTTCCGGGGTGTAGCTCTGGGTGTAGCTCTCGATCGCGCTACGGATCTCATCGGTGGAGATCGTCAGCTCCGCCATAGTCTTCCTGCTCTCGCTGTCTGGTCAGAATGTCGGGGGAGGTGGGTCGTCAGGCCAGAGCCCGACGCAGCCGTTCCAAGCGGCCGGTGGCGCTACCGTCGATCAGGTCGTCGCCGACCCGCACCACCACGCCGGTCAGCAGACTCGGATCGACCTGCACGTGCACCGTGACGGGCTTGCCGTAGATGCGCTGCAACGACGCCCCGAGATGGTCACGCTGCTGGTCGGTCAGCGCGACCGCGGCACGCACATGCGCGACAATCTGATCGCGCCGCGCGGCCGCGAGATCGGACAGCTCGCCGAACGCGCCGCCGATATTCTTCGACCGGGTGACCACCTGGTCCGCGAGGGTCCGGGTGATGGTCTCGGTCTTGCCCGCGAGCAGCCGGTCGATCAGTTCGCGCTTGGCCGCCGCGGGCTTCGCACGATCAGAAAGTGCCTGCTCCAGTTCGGGATTGTCGCCGATGATCCGGCCCAGCCGGAACAATTCGTCCTCGACCGCCCCGAGTCGTCCGCTGTCTGCGGCGGACTCCAGCAACGCCTCCTGGCCGAGCAACACCAGGGTGTCGACCAAATCGGCGGTGCGCGACCAGTTCTGGGCCACCGCGGTGGTCAGCACCGCCAGGGTGGCGGGGCTGACCTTGCCGCTGAAGACCCGCTCGCTGAGTTCGGCGCGCACCGAGCCGGGCACCGACACGTCCGCGAGCGCAACACGCAGCGAACGCTGGTCATCCAGCACGGCGACAACGGCGAACAGTTCCGACCCCGTCGTGGCCGCAACACTGTCGCTTCCGGTCAGAGCGGCCCGAAGCGCCTCCCGTGCCCGGGAGCTTGCCTCGCGGCTCGCTGCGTACATGCTTCTCACTTTCGCGTCGCTACCTTCCGACCCCGATGCCGACATTCGACTGATCGAGTTCGGCCAGGAACTGGTCGATCGATGCCGCTTGCTTAGCTTCGTCCGAAACCGACTGTCCGATAATCTTTTCGGCCAAATCGACGGCAGTTCTGCCGACTTCGGCGCGCAGCTCGGTCAGGATCTGCTGGCGCTGAGCTTCCAGCTGGCTCTGACCGGCGGCGACGATACGGTCGCTTTCCGCCTGGGCTTCCACGCGCATCTGCGCGAGGATCTGCTGGCCCTGGGCGCGTGCGTCCTCACGGATGCGCGCGGCCTCCAGCCGGGCGTCGGCCAACTGCTGCTGGTACTGCTGCAGCGTCAGCTGGGCTTCTTCCTGCGCGGCCTCGGCCCGCTGGATTCCACCCTCGATCTTGTCCGTACGTTCATCCAACACCTTGATGAGGCGCGGAATGACGTACTTGTAGAAAATGACGCCGATAATTGCGATGCAGACTACCGACCAGACAATGTCGTAGGTCTCGGGGAGGAGAGGATTGACATCCTCCCCCGTCTCCGCGGCGAGCATAGAAAACGTGCTCATGGCAATCTCAGAAAATGAAGCCGGCCACAAGGCCGAGCATCGCCAGGGCCTCGGTGAACGCGATACCGAGGAACATGTTGGTACGGATGGTGCCCTGCAGCTCGGGCTGACGGGCAAGACCCTCGATGGCCTTGCCGACGACGATGCCCACGCCGATGCCCGGGCCGATGGCGGCCAGGCCGTAGCCGATGGCGCCGAAGCCCTTGAACTTCTCCGTCGTGGTCGCGGCTTCCTGGGCCAGGTACGCGAGGCTCATGAGTCTTCCATTCCCTTTCTGTTGCTCACCCGCCGGTCGGCGCGGTGTAGCAGGTATCCGGTAGTAGTTCGGTCAGTGCGAGTCAGCGTGTTGTGCGAGTCCGATGTAAACGGCGGTCAGCAGGGCGAAAACGTAGGCCTGCAGGAAGATGACCAGCATTTCGAACAGCGTGAACCCGAGTCCGGCCAGCAGCGAGAACGGTGAGAACACCTTCATCCAGGCCACGGCGTCGAACAGGAAGAACCAGGTGGCGCTGAAGAACAGCACCAGCAGGATGTGGCCGGCCAACATATTCGCCATGAGTCGGACGGTCAGTGTGAACGGACGCAGGATGAACGTCGAAATGAACTCGATCGGGATCAGCAACACGTGCAGTGCGGGCGGAACATTCGGAACGACGATGCTGCTGCGCATGTAAGTGACGAACCCGTACTTCTTGATACCCACGAAGTTGAACGCGAGGTACGCGATGAGGGCCAGCACCAGCGGCATGCCGATTCGGGCGTTCGACGAGATGTTCAGCCCCGGAATGATGCCGGAGAAGTTGAGAAAGAGAACCGCGAAGAAGATCGTCGCGATCAACGGGAAGTGCTTGCGACCGGATTCTTTGCCGAGCACCTCATCACAGATCTGATCCTTGACGAAGACCAAACCGGTTTCGGCAATGTTCTGCAGACCGCGCGGTACGATGCGAGGATTGCGAAATGCCAGCACCATGACGAGCACCAGCACGGCGGTCATCAACAGCCGGATGAGCACCAAACGGTCGAGTTCGAACGGCGTACCCTCGAACAGCAATGCTGGAGGGAAGAAGTCGGACAGCGATGGCGCGTGGAACTCGCCCGCCAAAGTGGTGACGCTCAGCGTTCTCTCCCGTGTTCGGGCCGCGGGTACGGTCATTCCCGCGGTTCGATCGGACATTGACGATCAATTGGGTCGACTCAGGTCGGCTCGAAAATTCGTCAGCAGCTGTGCGGCAACCCGCATGGGCGTCTGTACGTAGTGTCGGCGACATTCGTCGACATGCAGAACCGGAACCTCTTGGAGCCCGGTACGGCAGTAAGCATAGCGCCACCTGGCGAGATCTCAGTGATCCCCCCTCGCTTGGTCGCTTGCTTACCAAGACTTTACCAAGTTATCTACGACAACGTGTAGCTGGGGGCGATTATTGCTCCGCAGAAGGCAAATCGGACTCACCGGTCGGTACGTTTACGTACGGAACCTTCTGTCGCAGAACACCATACGTCTCCGCGCCGAGCACGATCAGCAAGGACCCGACAACGGTCAAGAACAGTGCCATCCGGTCGTAGAAGTCGAACCGATGCAGCACCGCGATCACGATCATCGCGACCAGCAGCTTGCCCACCCAACTCACCAACACGACCAGGCCCGCGGTGCTCGGCGGCAGCTTCGCGCCGAACAGCACCACCGCCGCGGTGGTGAGAATGAAGCCGCCGCCGATGGCCGCGCCGAGCAGTGCCCCCCAGAATCCGGCCAGGCCCGCGATGGCGGAGGCGATGGCCACCGAAAGCACCACCAACACGGCCAAACCGATCACGCCGTAGCGCAGCGCCGCCTTCAGCGGGGCATCGGGACCGGGGACGGGATTGATGAGACTCACGACTGCGCCTCGCTGGCGCTCGGCTCCATCGTTCCGCTGGACGCTGTGTTCACAGTTCGCTCGCTTTGCTCGCTCACGACCTGCACTTTACCTGGCCCTTGCGTTACGAATCCGCAGGCTCCTTGCGGCGCAGGCCCGGTATCGCGGTCACCACCAGTGCGAAAACCAGCCCGCCCGCCATCATCAACACCACAATCCGACGATCATGGATCAGCGAAGTTCCAACGGCGCCGAAGGCGAGCACGCCGACCCATAAATAGATCACCAGCACAACGCGACGATGCGAATGTCCGATCTGCAACAGCCGGTGGTGCAAGTGCATTTTGTCCGGTGTCGAGAAACTCACACCGGCCCGAACCCGGCGCACGATCGCCAATAGCAGATCCAATACCGGAATGAACATCACCGCACCGACCAGCAGCAGCGGCGAAAGCAGACCGACGATGTCGCGAGGTCCGTAGCCCGCCAAATTGATTCGGCCCGAAGCACCCGTCGACACCGCGGCCAGCATGAGCCCGATCAACATCGAACCGGAATCGCCCATGAATATCCGAGCGGGTGAAAAGTTGTGTGGCAGAAATCCCATACAGGCGCCCGCGAGCGCGGCGGCGAGCAACGCGGGCGGATAGGTGTCGACCGAACCGCCCTGGTTGTACAGCAGGCCGACGGTGAAGACGAAGACCGCGCCCGCGCAGATCAGGCCCAGCCCGGCCGCGAGACCGTCGAGTCCGTCGACGAAATTCATCGCGTTGACGAGGGTCACCGTGATGCCAACCGTAACCAGACCGCCCTGCAGTGCGTCCAGCACCACAGTCGTGTCGTTGAACGGGTTGTAGATGACGTACCAGCTCAGGCCCATGACCGCCATCACACCGGCGGCGGTGACCTGACCCGCGAATTTGGTCAGCGCATCCAGGCCCCAGCGGTCGTCGACGATACCGACGAGCACGATGAGCGTGGCCGCGACCAGCACGGCCGGAATATCCGGCGCGTAATCGAAACCTCTTCGCAACGCGGGCAATTGGTGCGCGAACAGCACGGCCGCGACCACCCCGATATACATACCGACGCCGCCCATGCGCGGAATCGGCTTGACGTGCACATCGCGCTCGCGCGGCACGGCCACCGCGCCGAAGGCGATAGCGAGCACCCGAATTCCGCCGGTGGCCAGGAAGGTCACCGTGCCCGAGATGAGAAGCACGAGCAGCAGCTCGCGCAAAGGAACTACCGCACCCGAACCGATCATCCGATTATCTGATCCGCCATACGATCGCTACGTCCCGAGGTCACCGCGTCGCGACGCCGGTCAGCGCCTCCGGGAACATTCCGAGCACATCGGCGATATCGCCGACCGGTACCGCGCCCGCACGCAGGATCCGCGGCTGATCCGCGGTGAGGTCGACGATGGTGGACGCGACCGCGTGTTCGGCCGGACCGCCGTCGAGATAGACGCCGACTAGATCACCGAGCTGATCGCGCGCCTCGGCGGCGGTTTTGGCGGGGGGCTGTCCGGAGACATTGGCACTCGAGACCGCAAGCGGGCCGACCTCGCGTAGCACTTCCAGCGCGACCGGGTGCAGCGGCATCCGCAGCATGACCGTGCCACGGGTGTCGCCGAGGTCCCAGGCGAGCGAAGGCGCCTGCTGCACAACAAGACTCAGCCCACCGGGCCAGAATGCCCGGATCAGCTCGCGGGCCTGTGGGCGCACCGAGAACACCAGACCGTCGATGGTGTGCCAGGAGCCGACCAGCACCGGTACCGGCATATCGCGACCACGCCGCTTCGCGGCGAGTAGATCGCTCACCGCGGTGGCATCGAACGCGTCGGCGGCCAGTCCGTACAGGGTATCGGTCGGCATTACGACCAGACGTCCGGATTTCAGGGCACTGGTGGCCGCGGTCAGTCCGGCAGCGCGCGAGTCGGGATCCGCGCAGTCGTAGACGGTACTCACGGCCACCATCCTGTCACGCGTGCCACGCGATTCCACCATCGGCGGGGGTTGGTTCCATCCGGTGACTACCGAGTCGAGTCGGATCGACCGCGGGTTGCGGCGACGAAGCGAGGCTTACCCGCGAGGTCCGGATGCTCGACGACATCGGTGAAGTCACCCTGTTCGGCCAGCAGCGCGGCGAGTTCGGAGCCGTTGGTGTCGTCGTGCTCGATGGCGCAGGAACCGCCGGGACGCAGCAGACGGGTGATGGTGGGGATCATCCGACGGATGACATCCAGTCCGTCCGGACCGCCGAAAAGGGCCAGATGCGGATCGTGATCGGCGACCTCGGGATCGAGTTCGGCGCCTTCGGGGATATACGGCGGATTGGCGACGACCAGATCGACTGTGCCGTTCAGCTCGGTGAGCAGATTCGGGTCGGTGACATCGTCGGCGTACAGGGTGATCGGGGTGTCGCCCTCGGCAATGCGCAGGTCGGCATTACGGCGCGCCCATTGCAGGGCCGCTGGATCGATGTCGATCGCGTGCACATCCGCATCCGGACGGGCCTGAGCAATGGCAAGTGCGAGCGCACCGGAACCGGTGCACAGATCAACGACGAGCGGCGGGTGATCGTGCCGCAGTGCTTCCAATTGCGCCAGGGCCCAAGCGAATAGCAGCTCGGTCTCGGGACGCGGAACGAAAACGCCGGGCCCGATCGCGAGTTCGATCTCGCCGATCGCCGCGGTACCGGTCAGGTGCTGTAAGGGAATTCGCTGCGCGCGCCGGGCCACCAGTGCGCGATAGTCCTCGAGCAGCTCCGGCGTGACCAGCGGGGTCAGCGCCAGCCTGGTCCGCTCGACAGCCAGCAGATGGGCCGCCAACAATTCGGCGTCGGCCTGCGGACTGTGCACGCCTGCCGTCCGCAAAGTTTCGACCGCCTGGTTGATGGCAGGTCGCAAGGCCACACGCGTCACCAGCTCGTCCGCCTTTACTCCGCGGCCATTCGGGCTTCGCGATCCGCCTTGCCGAGGGCATCCAGGAGTGCGTCCATATCACCGTCGAGTACGGCGTCGAGGTTGTGCGCCTTGAAGCCGATGCGGTGATCGGTAATGCGGTTCTCCGGGAAGTTGTAGGTGCGGATGCGCTCGGAGCGGTCCACGGTGCGGATCTGGGAGGCCCGGCCCGCGGCGGCTTCCTGATCGGCCTGCTCTTCGGCAAGTGCCTGCAGCCGAGCCGCGAGCACCTGCATGGCGCGGGCCTTGTTCTGCAGCTGGGAGCGCTCGTTCTGGCAGGTCACCACGATGCCCGAGGGCAGGTGGGTGATGCGGACCGCGGAGTCGGTGGTGTTGACGCCCTGGCCACCCTTGCCGGAGGAACGGTAGACGTCGATGCGCAGATCCGATTCGTCGATCTGCACCGCTTCGACCTCGTCGGGCTCCGGGTAGATCAGCACACCGGCCGCCGAGGTATGGATGCGGCCCTGCGATTCGGTCACCGGAACCCGCTGAACGCGGTGTACGCCGCCCTCGAATTTGAAACGGGACCAGACACCGTCGCGCGCGGCGTCGCGGCTCTTGATGGAAATGGTCGCGTCCTTGTAGCCGCCCAGGTCGGAGATGTTCACATCGAGAATCTCGACCTTCCAGCCATGCCGCTCGGCGTAGCGGACGTACATGCGGGCCAGATCCGAGGCGAATAGCGCCGATTCCTCGCCGCCCTCACCGGATTTCACTTCGAGCACCACATCGTCGCCGTCGTGCGGGTCACGCGGGGCGAGCAGATCCGCGATGGTCTGCTCCAGCTCGACGACCTGTTGTTCCAGGCCGGGCACCTCGGCGGCGAAGGAGGCGTCGTCGGCTGCGAGTTCCTGTGCGGCGGCGAGATCCTCACGCGTGGACTTCAGCTTGTTGTAGGTGGCCATGATCGGGGCCAACTCGGCGAACCGCTTGCCGACCCGGCGCGCGGCACCCGGATCGTTGTGCAGCGCCGGATCGGCGAGCTGCGTCTCCAAGCCCGCGTGCTCGGCCAGAATGTCATCGATCGCGGACGGTTGCGTCATGGTGCTTCCTCTCTTTTTCCGTACTGGCCACACAAAAGCGCCGACGCCCGGCCTGCAGCGCAGGACCGGGCGTCGGCGAGGAAGCTACTTTGCGTCGGCCTTCTTGCCGGCACGCTTGCCGTAGCGAGCCTCGAAGCGGGCCACGCGACCACCGGTGTCGAGAATCTTCTGCTTGCCGGTGTAGAACGGGTGGCACTGCGAGCAGACCTCGACGGTGATGTGTCCCGACTCCTTGGTGCTGCGAGTCTGGAAGGTGTTGCCGCAACCACAGACGACCGTGGTTTCGACATATGCCGGGTGAATTCCTGCCTTCATGGATGTCCTCTCGATATCGGCCGCCGGGTCGCCCGCGCGGAGGCGAGGACGTGAACCGGAGCCACTGGGTCGTCTGCTCTGCTTCGCAGAGATGGCGGGAGGCCTGCTCAATTGAGCAGACGCAACGACCGTTCAGTATGCCAGAACGGCGGTTACGCTCCCAAAACGCCCCCGGTGGCCGGTTTGTTCCCGCCCCCTAGGTAGTCCCCGAGCCCCATTGCCAATCGAACTACCGGCACGCGTCGATCGTGTTCTTACGTAACCCTTAATTCGGGTAGTGCGCTACTCGTGGATACGAACACCGCTGTTCATAGAGTTTGGGCCTGAGTACATCAGCCTGCCGAGGCAGAACGGAGAACCTCGTGAACAGCCGTGTTGCACTGGCGGTCTTCGTTTCGTTGATTCTCACTGTCGGGGTCGGCTGGTTCACCGTTCCGGATCGCCCGGACACCTACGCGTACGCGAAGCCCACTTCCGCACAGTTCGACCCGGCCACTGCCGCGCACTACGATAGCTCGGCCGCCACGACGGCGATCATCCTGGCCTTCATGATCGCGGGCGCGGCCGGTATCGGTCTCGCGTTCTTCAGCCCGACAATGCCGAAAGGACGCTCCCGCGCCACCTTTTTGCCGGACGTCGTGCGTGTAGAAACTACCGTTGCGGCCCCGCGGCCGACAGCGGACTTCAGCGCTGGACGTCCCGGACGAGTTACCCATGTGCGCACGAAATCAGTTGTGAAGTATGCGCAAAGAGTACGGGGACTCCACCTGTGCGGAGTCCCCGTTCACTCATTCGTCGAGCGCGCCCGGTGCGGTCTTGCTGACCTGCATCAGGAACTCGAGGTTGTTCTTGGACTTCTTCAGGCGGTCGATCAGCAGATCGATCGCCTGATGCGAGTCCAGGCCGGACAGTACGCGGCGCAACTTGTGCAGCACTGCCGCCTCGTCGGGGCTGAGCAGTAGCTCGTCCTTACGCGTGCCGGACGGGTTGACGTCGACCGCCGGGAACACGCGCCGTTCCGCGATCTTGCGGTCCAGCTTGAGTTCGGCGTTACCGGTGCCCTTGAACTCCTCGAAGATCACCGTGTCACCGGTGGAACCGGTCTCGACCATCGCTGTCGCGATGATGGTGAGCGAGCCGCCGTTCTCGATATTGCGTGCCGCGCCGAGGAACCGCTTGGGCGGGTACAGCGCGGTCGAGTCGACACCACCGGAGAGGATGCGGCCCGAGGCGGGCGAGGAGTTGTTGTACGCGCGACCCAACCGAGTGATCGAGTCGAGCAGCACCACAACGTCTTTGCCCATTTCCACCAGGCGCTTGGCGCGCTCGATGGCCAGTTCGGCGACCGAGGTGTGGTCCGACGGCGGACGATCGAAGGTCGAGGCGATGACCTCGCCCTTCACCGAACGCTGCATATCGGTGACCTCTTCCGGACGCTCGTCGACCAGCACAACCATGAGGTAGACCTCCGGGTTGTTGATGGCGATGGCGTTCGCGATGTCCTGCATGATCGTCGTCTTACCCGCCTTGGGCGGGGAGACGATCAGGGCGCGCTGGCCCTTACCGATCGGCATGATCAGGTCGATGACGCGTGTGGTCAGCTTGTTCGGCTGGGTCTCCAGGCGCAGACGCTGATTCGGGTACAGCGGGGTGAGCTTGGCGAATTCGGGGCGCCGCTTGGCCGCCTCGATCTCACCGCCGTTGACCGTATCCAGGCGCACCAGCGGATCGAACTTCTGGCGCTGGTTGCTCTGCTCACCGTCGCGCGGGGCGCGCACCGCACCGGTGATCGCGTCACCGCGGCGCAGGCCGTTCTTGCGGACCAGGTTCATCGAGACGTAGACGTCGTTCGGACCGGCCAGGTAGCCGGAGGTGCGCACGAACGCGTAGTTGTCCAGCACATCAAGAATTCCCGCGACCGGCTGCAGGACATCGTCCTCGCGGATCTCGAGTTCGCGGGCCTCACCGCCACCGGCGCCACCATCGCGGTCGCGACCACGACGACGTTCCCGGAACCGGCGTCCCCGCCGGCCACGACCGCCCTCGTCCTCGTCACCGCCACGGCCGGCCTCAGTGCGGCCGCCGCCCTCGCCACCGCGGCCGCCGTTGGCATTGCCGTTCTGGTTGCGCTCGCGGCGACGTTCGCCCTGCTCCTGCTCCTGCTTGGGCTCATCACCGCGGGCCTCGCCCGGGGCCGCATCGCCGGCGGTGCGCGCCTGGTCACGACCACGACGCTGCCTGCCGCGACCGCGCTGACCGCCGTCGCGACCGGAATCCTCCGTAGTCTCCGCGGGCGCGGCCGCATCGGCCTGCGCCTGATCGGACTTCGGCTCGGCCGACTTCTCGGCGGTCTTCGGCGCGGCGGATTCGGCGACGGCCTCCTGCGCGACAGCCTGTTTCGCCGGAGCGTCCTTGACTTGGGCTTGCTTCGCCGGAGCGGCAGCGGCAGGCGTCACGTCGAGGGTGCCCTGCTCGGCCTTCGCCGCCTTGGCGGCGCCCGCATCGGACTTCACCTCGCCCCGCGCCGGCTTTTCCGCCTTCGCCGACTTTCCGGCCTGATTTTCCTTGATGGCGGCGATCAAATCGCCCTTGCGCATTCCAGAGGTGCCTCGGATACCGAGCTCCCCCGCGAGCGCGCGCAACTGCGGCAACAACATTCCAGTCAGCCCCGATCGTGCGACGTCGGTTTGTTCGCTCATCTTCGAAATCTGTCCGGAGTCACTTTCGCGGTTCCCTGCCGGGTTGGAATCGACCCCAGGTGTCGCGAGCAGGTCCGTATCTGTCACGGAAATCCTTTCCTTCCCTCGACTGCCATTTGCTGTTTCGAGGGTTTCGTCCCGCAGTCCGGGCGTTCTGCCGGACTCGGATGCGAGGGCCGAACACACAGCTCGGACCGGCGCTTTTTGCCGTATCACCTGCCCCGCCGGACCGGCGGCTTCGCCACCAGTTCCCGAAAGGTGGGAGAGATCATTCCAGTTGCGCAGCTACGCAGCACCCCCATGGCCTGGAGGCTCGAGCCTGGAGCCTGCTGGAGCGATTGCCCTGATGAAGCACCGGCGTCTGATGCGCACGATGTACGGACGTGCTCAGGATAGCTGGCAACCTAGAACCTCGGCAAGGCAGGCACGCCGCCGCGGTGCGAGCGACGGGCCCGGAGGCGGTAGCGCGCGAGCGTAATCACGCAGGGCACCGGGAGTACCGCGATCAGACACCGTGGACCTGGACGCCTTCCGCGAGTCCCGGTTCGACCACGCGGAGCCCGTCGATGGCCGCAAGTTGCCGGAGTTCGGCGGGGAAATCGCTGGTACCCAAGGCCAGTACGGTCGGTCCGGCGCCGGATACCGTGGCCGCGATCCCGGCCGCCCGCAGCCGGGCGATCCAGGATGTGGTCAGTGGGAGTGCGGGTGCGCGCTGGGTCTGATGCAGACGATCGACCGTTGCGGGCAGCAGCAGGTCAGGGCGTTGGGTCAGAGCGACGACCGCGAGTGCGGCGCGGCTGACATTGAACGCGGCATCACCGTGCGGCACGACTTCGGGCAACAGTCCGCGGGTATGTGCGGTCGATGAGCGCTCCTCGGGTATCAGCACCACCGGACGCAGGGTCGGATGCGGATCCAGGCGCACGGCGCGGTAGACACGGCCGTGATCGGTCGCCGCGGCGCCGTCTTTGCCGGCGTCCGCAGCGGTTTCGGTCCAGGACACCACGATTCCACCGAGCACGCTGGCCGCCGCATTGTCGGGATGACCCTCGAATTCCGATGCGAGCTGGACCAATTGGTCACTGCCGGTGGCCAACGCCGGATCCAGTTTCGTCGCAAGACCACAGCCCGCGGCAAGCCCGCCGACCACCGCCGAAGCCGACGAACCGAGACCACGCGAATGCGGAATCACGTTGCGGCACACCACATCGAGGCCATCGGCCCAGACGCCCGCCGCCTCCAGGCCGCGCTCGATCGCCCGCACCACGAGATGCGAAGGGCCCCATGGCACATCGTCAGCGCCCTCCCCCTCGACTCGGATGGTAAGGCCGGAATCGGTAGTGCGCACCTCGATCTCGTCGTAAATGCCCAAAGCCATACCGAGCGAATCGAATCCGGGGCCGAGGTTGGCACTGGACGCGGGCACCCGCGCGGTCACGGACAGACCGGCGGGCAACGTCCTTGTCATCAGCTGGCTTTCGCGCGAATTCAACTCAGGCCAGCTCGAGTTCGTGGGCGACCGCGATCGGGTCGACCGGAATCGCCTGCACCTGAGGCATTCCCGCGAGCGCGTTATCCGGATCCTTGAGGCCGTTACCGGTCACCGTGCACACGACGGTCAGACCGGAATCCAGCCAACCCTCCTTGCGCGCGGCGAGCAGGCCGGCGATGCTGGCCGCCGACGCGGGCTCGACGAAAACCCCCTCGGTCGCGGCGACCAGTCGGTACGCCTCCAGGATCTCCGCGTCGGTGGCGGCGCGGAAGGCGCCACCGGACTGCTCCTTGGCCTCCACCGCGCCGTTCCAGGACGCGGGCGCACCGATCCGGATGGCGGTCGCGATGGTCTCGGGATCCTTGACCGGGGCACCGTTGACCAGCGGCGCGGCGCCCGCGGCCTGCACGCCGAGCATGCGCGGCAGCCCGCTGGTGATGCCGTCGGCGTAGTACTCGCGGTAGCCGCGCCAGTAGGCGGTGATATTGCCCGCATTGCCCACCGGAAGGGCGTGCACGTCGGGTGCCTTGCCGAGCACATCGCAGATCTCGAACGAGGCCGTCTTCTGGCCCTCGATGCGGGCCGGATTCACCGAATTCACCAGACCGACGGTCGGGAATTCCGCGGTGACCTTGCGCGCCAGTTCGAGACAGTCGTCGAAGTTGCCGTCGACCTGGATGATCTTCGCGCCGAGCATGACGGCCTGGGCCAGCTTGCCCATGGCGATCTTGCCCTGCGGAATCAGCACCGCACAGCTCATCCCGGCCCGGGTCGCATAGGCCGCTGCCGACGCCGAGGTGTTGCCTGTGGACGCGCACAGCACCGCCTGCTGACCGCGGTACTTCGCGTCGGTGATGGCCATGGTCATCCCGCGGTCCTTGAAGGATCCGGTCGGGTTCAGGCCCTCCACCTTGAGATAGACATCACATCCGGTCAGCTGGGACAGATGCGGTGCGGGCACCAGCGGCGTGCCGCCCTCGTAGAGGGTGACCGGCTCCCAGTCGGCTGCGCCGGCCAGCCGATCGCGGTATGCGGCGATCAGGCCGGGCCACTGGGAGTGCACCCCTGCCTGCGGCGCAATGCCAGTCGTACTCATTCGTTGGTGCCTTCCAATCTCAGAACGCTGGTCACGGATGTGACGGATTCCATTTCCGCCAGGGCGGCGACGGTGTCCGCGAGCGCCGACTCCGATGCGTGGTGGGTGACCACGACCAAGCGCGCGCCCTCGCCATGTCCTTCCTGACGGACCGTGGAGATGCTCACCTCGTGGTTGGCGAATTCGCCAGCCACCTTGGCCAGCACCCCGGGTCGATCCGCGACCTGCAGGTTCACGTGGTAACGCGTCGGCGTATCGCCGATCGGCGCGATCGGTAGCTCAGCATAAACCGACTCGCCCGGAGCACGCCCACCGAAGAACTTGTTGCGCGCGGCCATCACCAGATCGCCGAGTACCGCGGAGGCCGTCGGGGCACCGCCAGCGCCCTGGCCGTAGAACATCAGCCGGCCGGCGTTCTCCGCCTCGACGACCACCGCGTTGAACGCGCCGGTGACCGCGGCCAAGGGGTGCTTGCGCGGTATGAGGGCCGGGTAGACGCGCACCGAGACGCGCTCCTTGCCGCCCTCTTCCGGACCCGGTTCGCCCGGACCCGCAGCGACCCGCTCGCAGATAGCGAGCAATTTGACCGTGCAGTCCAGTGCGGAGGCCGTCTCGAGATCCTCCGCGGTGATCTTGGAAATGCCCTCGCGATACACATCGGCCGCGGTCACCCGGGTATGGAAGGCCAGCGAGGCCAGGATCGCCGCCTTGGCGGCGGCATCGTAACCCTCGACATCGGCGGTCGGATCGGCCTCCGCGTAGCCGAGGCGGGTGGCCTCGTCGAGGGTGACCTGGTAGTCGGCGCCGGTCTCGTCCATCGCGGAGAGGATGAAGTTGGTGGTGCCATTGACGATGCCGACGACCTTGTTCACCCGGTCACCGGACAGCGACTGGATCAGCGGGCGCACCACCGGGATCGCGCCCGCGACAGCGGCCTCGAAATACAGGTCGGCGCGATTGCGCTCGGCAGCGGCGGCCAGTTCACCGGTGTAGTCGGCCAGCAGGGCCTTATTTGCGGTCACCACGGATTTGCCCGCGTTGAGCGCGGCCAGGATGAGGCGGCGGGCCGGATCGATGCCGCCGATGACCTCGACTACCAGATCGACATCGTCACGGGCGACCAGCGCGTCGGCATCGGTAGTCAGCAATTCGGCCGGGATGCCGCGGTCGGCGTTCAGGTTGCGCACGGCGACACCGCGCAGCACCACCGGCGCGCCGACGCGCGCACGCAGGTCATCGGCGTGGTCGCGCAGAATGCGGACCACCTCGGTCCCGACATTGCCCATCCCGAGGACCGCGACTCCGATCGGACGATCGGTTCCCCATACGCCGAACTTCGCAGCGCCGGGCCCATCCGTCGCCCGAGCACCGCCCGGAATGGAATCGCTACGCGATATTGAGTTCATTGCACCTCCAGGCTGAGCAGATCCGCCACCGTTTCCCGGCGCAGAATGAGTCGCGGCACGCCGCCCCGCACCGCGACGACCGCCGGACGAGTCAGCTGGTTGTACCGGCTGGACATCGAGTAGCAGTACGCGCCGGTCGCGGCGACGGCGAGCAGATCACCGGGGCCGACATCGGCCGGCATCCACGTATCGCGGATGACGATATCCCCACTTTCGCAATGCTTTCCGACGACCCGGGCGACCACGGGCTCAGCGTCGGAGGAGCGCGAGACCAACCGGCAGTCGTAGTCGGCCTGATACAGCGCGGGGCGGATGTTGTCGCTCATGCCGCCGTCGACGCTGATGTAACGCCTGCGCAGTCCACCGTCGAGCGAAATGTCCTTGATGGTGCCGACCTCGTAGAGGGTGACGGTGCCCGGTCCCGCAATCGCGCGGCCGGGTTCGACGGCGATCTTCGGCTCGAGCAGTCCGGCGCGGCTCGCCTCGGTGGCGACCAGCTTGCGCAGGCTCGCCGCGAATTCGTCGAGCGGCGGCGGATCGTCCTGGGGCAGGTACGAAATACCAAGTCCGCCACCGAGATCCAGCGTGGCGATCTGCGCGGTGCGCTCGATGCCGAACCTATCGATGGCCTCGCGGAGCAGGCCGAGCATGCGACGCGCGGCGATCTCGAAACCATCGATTTCGAAGATCTGCGAACCGATATGACTGTGCAGACCGACGAGTCGGAGATTATCGGCCTCGAAGACTCGGGCGAGCGCCTCCATGGCATCGCCGCCGGCGATCGAGAAACCGAACTTCTGATCCTCGTGCGCGGTCGAAATATATTCGTGGGTATGGGCTTCCACGCCGACGGTGACGCGGACGAGCACATCCTGCACCACTCCGGCACGGCCCGCGATGGCCTCCAAGCGGTCGATCTCGATGAGCGAGTCGACCACTACATGACCGACGCCCGCCTCGACCGCTGCCGCCAGCTCGGCGGTCGATTTGTTGTTGCCGTGCAAAGCGATTCGGTTCGCCGGGAAGCCCGCATGCAGTGCGACGGCCAGTTCGCCGCCGGAGCAGACATCGAGGGAAAGGCCCTCGTCACGGATCCAGCGGGCGATCTCACTGCACAGGAATGCCTTGGAGGCGTAGTGAACTCGGGCGTCCGGGCCGAAGGCGGCGACCATATCGCGGCAGCGGGAACGGAAGTCGTCCTCGTCGACCACGAACAACGGGGTGCCGAACTGCTCGGCGAGTTCACGCACGGGCACACCAGCTAGGTGCACGACCCCATCGGCATCGCGAGAAGCGTTGCGCGGCCAGACATTCGCGGGCAGATCGATCATCTGCTCTGGATCGCTCGGACGCTCCGCAAGGCTGGGTGCGTGTGGGATTTCGGCGTGCCGAGGACCGGCAGGATGGACGCTCACGACTGCGCCTCGCTGACACCCGGCTCCGTAGTGACCGCCCGAGGCACTGTGCCGATGGTTCGTTCGCTGCGCTCACTCACTCTACATACGCTCCGGTGCACTCACGCCGAGCAGCCCGAGGCCATTGCTCAGCACCTGACGGGTGGCATTGGCCAGGGCGAGCCTGGCGGCATTGGTCGGCGTGACGGGTTCGTCGCCGAGAGGCAGTACGCGCAGGTTCTTATTGGTCTGGAACCGGTGGTAGGTGCCGGCCAGTTCCTCCAGATACCGTGCGACGCGGTGCGGTTCGCGCAGGCTCGCGGCACTGGCCACGGTGCGTGGATATTCGCCGATGGTGCGGACGAGTTCACCCTCTTCATCGGCGGTGAGCAGAGCGAAATCCGGTGTCACCGTGTCATATTCGAATTCGGCGGCGTTGCGGGCGATGGACGCGGTCCTGGCGTGCGCGTATTGCACGTAGTAGACCGGGTTTTCGTTGCTCTGACTGGTCCACAGGTTCAAATCGATATCGATACTCGAATTCACCGAGCTGCGCACCAGCGAGTATCGGGAGGCATCGACACCGATGGCCTCGACCAGATCGTCGAGGGTCACCACGGTGCCCGCACGCTTGGACATCCGCACGGCCACACCATCTTTGACGAGATTCACCATCTGCCCGATAAGCACCTCGACGGTGGCCGGATCGTCGCCGAAGGCGGCAGCGGCGGCCTTCAACCGGCCGATATAGCCATGATGGTCCGCACCGAGCATGTAGATGCACAGGTCGAAGCCGCGCGAGCGCTTGTTCTGGAAATAAGCGATATCACCGGCAATATAGGCGGCATTGCCATCGCTTTTGAGAACGACACGGTCCTGATCGTCACCGTATTCGGAACTGGCGATCCACCAGGCCCCGTCCTTTTCGTAGAGGTCGCCGGAATCCTTGAGCTTGGTGACAGCCGCTTCGACCGCACCGGATTCGAACAACGAACTCTCGTTGAAGTACACATCGAAGTCGGTGCCGAATTCGTGCAGCGATTCCTTGATACGGGCGAACATCAACTCGACACCCTCGGCACGGAACAGTTCGAGCTGCTCGCTCTCCGGTCGGGTCAGCGCCTCCGGATGCGCGGCCACGATCTTGGCGGCGATCTCGCCGATATATTCGCCTGCGTAGCCGTTCTCCGGGGTCGGCGCGCCGGTGGCGGCGGCGACCAGGGATTTGGCGTAGCGGTCGATCTGCGCGCCGTGGTCGTTGAAGTAGTACTCGCGGGTCACGTCGGCGCCCTGCGCGGCAAGAATGCGGCCGAGCGCATCACCGACGGAAGCCCAGCGGGTGCCGCCGAGATGTACCGGACCGGTCGGATTGGCCGATACGAATTCCAGATTGATCCGGGTGCCCTGCAGGGTGCCCGAGGTGCCGTAGGCCGCGCCCGCGGTCAGTACCTGTTGCAGGATCGCGCCCTGCGCGGAGGCGGCGAGTCGGATGTTGAGGAAGCCGGGACCGGCGACCTCCGCGGCGGCGATGCCGTCCGTGTCGGCCAGCGCCGCGGCCAGCCAGGTCGCCAACTCGCGCGGATTCGTTCCGGCCTTCTTACCTACCTGCATGGCCAGATTCGTGGCATAGTCGCCATGTTCCGGATTACGAGGGCGCTCCACATTGACCTCGTCGGGCAGGACCGTCGGGTCCAGTCCACGTTCGACAAGCACCTTCGCCGCGGTGGCGCGAAGGAGATCTGCAAGGTCAGCTGGAGTCACGAGTCTCTATCCTATGGTCTGGGCAGGTGTACGCCTCGAGTGGGCACCTCGGCGGAGCCCTCCGCAACCACCCAGCACGGTGGATCAATACGTGGAAAGAGCACAGCAAGCTATGCCGAGCAGCACGAGCGCCAAATCGGCCAAGGCCGTCCGGGCCGCGGGCAAGGTCGCACCGTCGCGGAAAAAAGGCGGCGGCCAGGTCCCAGTGGGCAAAGGTCCGTTGAAGAAGCGCCAGATCCCCTGGTTGGTCATCGGAGCCGCCGTGGTGATCATCGCATTGATCGGTGCGCTCGCGTTCAGCCTGGTACCGAAGTATCGAGACAAAGCCGAACTCGAGAAATTCACACCGAGCGCGCAGCAGAAGGATCCGTCGGATCAGATCGCCGGAGTGGTCAAGAAGGACTATCCGGCCGGACTGCATGTCTCGGGCACGCAGCGCGTCGCGTATGACCAGACCCCGCCGTTCGGTGGGCCGCACGATCAGGTCTGGGCGAACTGCATGGGTGTGGTCTACAGCAAACCGATCCGGCTGGAGAACGCGGTGCATGCACTCGAGCACGGTGCGGTGTGGATCGCCTACAACCCCGACAAGGTCGACCCGGCGGGCATCGACACACTCGCGCAGAAGGTCGAAGGTAAGCCGTTCACGTTGATGTCGCCGTTCCCCGGTCTGACATCGCCGATAACGCTGCAATCCTGGGGGCATCAGCTGAAGCTGGACAGCGCCGACGACAAGCGGATCAACCAGTTCATCACCGCCTTGCGCGAGAACGTGTACGCCTACCCCGAGGTGGGCGCGAGCTGCTCGAATCCGGCGTTCGACGCGAACAACCCGACGCCGTACGACCCGACGCCGCCCGGACCGGATGCGGTGCCGATGGACGGTAAGGGCTTGACCCAGGACACGACCGAACTCGGCGGCGCCGCGGGTGGTCTGCCCGGTATGCCGAATATTCCGGGTATGCCGAACATTCCGGGTGTGCCGAATATCCCCGGTGTGCCCACGGGAATTCCGACCCAGCCGATGAAAGGTCAGTAGATGCCCGTGGACACCGAGATCGAGATCGAGCCGGACGTGGCAGGCGATTCCGCGGGTTTGGGTGCGCAGGTGCGGCGGCAGCGCACACCGCTGCTGGTGCTCGGCGCGATCGGCATCCTGCTGATCGGTTTCGCCGTCGGCGTGCTGGCCCGGCTGCCGCTGGACAGCAATGCTGAACCCGATCCCAGCGCGGTCGATATCGGATTCAGCCAGGACATGTCGGCGCACCATGCGCAGGCCGTCGAAATGGCCGGTATCGCGCTCATCGGTTCCACCGACAACGAGGTGCGCAGGCTGGCCTACGACATTCTGACCACCCAGCAGGGGCAGATCGGCCGGTTGCAGGGCTGGCTGCAGATGTGGGGTAAGCCGAATCAGAATGTCGACGGCTATATGGGCTGGATGACCGAACAGTCGGGCCATTCACATTCCGGCGCCGACCACACCATGTCCTCCGGCCCTTCGGCTGCCATGCCGGGCATGGCCACCACCGCGGAGCTGACCGCGCTGCGCCAGGCCACCGGGCCTGCCCTGGACACGATGTTCCTGCAGCTGATGCTGCGCCACCACCAGGGCGGATTCTCGATGATCGAATACGGCGCCCAGCATGCCGAAACCACCGCGGTACGCACGCTGGCCGCCACCATGGCGACCACCCAGCAGGGCGAAGCCCAACTCATCACCACCATGCTGACCGCCCGCAACGCGACACCACTGCCGCTGAACTGATCCATCGCGTCGGGCCGGAGGATCGAAACTCCCCGGCCCGACGCACTTTTTGGCGGACGCCCCGCAATGCGATACGCTTGGCCCCGCCCGATCGGCCGCCTTACCCGGCACCGTTCGAGAACTATCCCGCCCTCGTAGCTCAGGGGATAGAGCGTCTGCCTCCGGAGCAGAAGGCCGCAGGTTCGAATCCTGCCGAGGGCACCATTCCGAATAAGCGTATGCGCAGGTCAAAGCGGGGCAGCAGACGAGAATGCCGAAGCGGCACTCGAGAAACCGTAGGTCGCGCGTCGCAGGTTCGAGCCCTAGGCGCTAGGTCTCAGCTAGCATCCCTGCCCACGGCCGAGCAGATACGGCGACTCGCAGCCGAACGTGCCACCACGAAGACCCTCCGCCGCATCATTGCTGAGCTGTCACTGGAACTCGAGCAAGCGAAAGACGCGCTCGCTGCCGCAACTCAGGTCGCGAGTTTGCCGCAGGAGCTCGGCCTACCGTGGTGGTAGCGGCGGACGAGGACGGACCGCATCCACTGATGCATTCCGCAGATCCACTGACAAGCCGCCCGAAAAGCCGTCGGGGCCCAGGCAATTCATTCAGCCCTGACCACTTCTACCGCAGTGCTAATATGCTTTTATGCGCACCACGATCGATCTGCCACCAGAGTTGATGCAGGCCGCGAAAATCGCTGCCGTCGAGCGTGGGATGAGCCTGAAGGATCTCTTCACCAAGGCGCTGACTCACGAGATCGGCGCGGGCACACCCGGCCGAAAGCACGGGCGCGTCACCTTCCCGCTGGTAAGCGCACCAGATGCAGAGCCGAAGACCTCTATCACCAACGCCGACATAGAAGCGGCGTTCGAGGCCGAGGACATCGAGAAGTACGCGCAATGACCTTGGTCGACGTCGGCGTCTGGCTTGCGGCGGTGTGGGGCAGGCACGTACATCACAAGATCGCGGCAGCATGGTTCGGCGAACAAACCGACAGCCTGCTCCTGTGCAGAGTTACCCAAACAGGTCTGCTCCGGCTGCTGTCCAACCCCGCGGTCATGGGAACCGATGTCTTGACGCGGAGCGCGGCGTGGCGAATCGTCGATCAGCTCAACAACGACGAACGAGTGCTCTGGGCGGAGGAACCCGCTGAGCTGGAAGCCGTGTTTCGTGCGTTCTCCGCCAGGGACGACAACAGCCACAAACTGTGGACCGACGACTACCTGGCCGCATTCGCACAAACCAGCAACGCCGCACTGGCGACACTCGACCGAAAGCTGGCAGCACGCTACCCGTCCGTCCAGGTCGTAACCCTCAACGCCGAGTAGACATCGACGCCAGAACTGATCGACATCTCCCGACGGGCGGAAGTGCAGGCGCCCTGCGCTGCCGGATTCTTTGGCGCACAACTGCGTCCACGAAACCTCGGCTGCCCCGAGGACTGCGGACATCTGCGTCGCCGCATTGATTCCGACGTGCTCATGCGCCAGCTACGGGAACCACCGAACACCTGCGGAAGGAAGAGGGGAAATGGCGGGTCTGCTCGGCGGAGTCGGGTGAGAACTGACGTAACCTCGTCGGATGACCTGCTGCGGACCGTCGCGCCGGACCTTCCTCAGCGCCATCGGGCTGGCCGCGCTGGCGAGCCTCGCGAATCCGAGTTCGGTTCGGGCCCAACCGAATCCGCTCTTCGCAACCGATCTGGAGGTCGTCACGGTCACCGACCGATCGGTGATTCTCACCTGGACGACGGTGGCCCCGGATCCGAGCGGTCGACTGCTGCCGGTCGACACGGACGCCGAAGTGCGCCTCGGTCCGGCCGATTCCACGCTGACCACCGTCTATGCCGATGATGAGCACACCCCGTTCCACTATGCGGAGATCGACGGCCTCGAACCGGGCCGCCCCTACCGATTCGAGGCATGGTCGAACGGCGTCCGCGCCATGCCCGCCCTCTCACTGACCACCAGCACTCCCGGAAGTCCGGAATCCACCGGCGAATTCACCACCCTGGCGCCGCCGCCGGGCCGCCCACTACGCACTATCGCGCTGGCCAATGACGTGCATTACGGCGAGCAGGTCAGCGGCCTGATCGTCGATAATCTGCCGCCGGGTTTCCGGCAGGAGCCCGGTCTGCCGCCCTATCCGGAGGTAATGCTGGCCGCCCTGCTCGATGATCTGCATCGCCCCGACCGCGCCGCCGATATCCTGCTCATCGCGGGCGATCTCACCGCCGAGGCGAAGCCGGAGGAATCGCGCTCGGTTCGTCGGCACCTGGACTCCTGGGGCGCACTGGGCCGCGACTACCTCGCCGTGCGTGGCAATCACGACCGCCCGCACATCGGCTCGGAATATCAGGGCTGCATCCCGGCACCCGCGGATCATGTCGATTGCTGGGCCCAGGAATTCCATCCGCGCCAGCAGCTGATCGAGCACGAGTCGGGCGGCCTGCGGCTGCTCGGTCTGGACACCAGCCAACTCGACGGTTCGGGCGGCAGCATCGAACGCCCGCAATTCGACCGGCTCAGCGAACTGCTGCACGCCGATCCGGACCGCCCGACGCTGATCTTCGGACATCACCCGGTGACCGTCGAATCCGGACTGACCAATACCGCCGGACCGGGTTTCGTCCTCGATCGCGGTGACAGCATCGAACTCCAGACGCTCTACGAACGCGCCCCCGGCGTATTCCTGCAGCACAGTGGCCACACCCACCGCAACCGCCGCACTCGTCCCGATACCGGCTGTGCGGTGGAATTCCTGGAGGTGGCCGCGGTCAAGGAGTATCCGGGCGGCTACAGCCTGCTGCGCCTGTACGAGGGCGGATACATGATCAACTTCTACAAGACCCGCACCGCCGCCGCCCGCCGCTGGAGCGCGACCACCAGAGGTGAATACTTCGGCCTGCTGCCGGATTACACGCTCGGTACCTTCACCGACCGCAATCACGTTGTGCTGCGGGACTTCTCGGGCCTGTCCTGACCGGCGAGCACGCTCACGTGCGCTGCGGCCGGACCGATACCAGCGCCGCACTTCGGACGCGGTATCTTGCTTAGGTAAGCCTCATCATATGAAGTGAACCCTTGCACGTGTCGGAAGGACTCGAACATGTCGATCAGATGGAAAGCGATTTCCGCGGCGCTGGCCGTCACTGTCGCGGCGCTCGGCGTGACGGCCTGTTCGAATTCCTCGGACGACAAGAACGAGATCACCGTCTACAACGCCCAGCACGAATCCCTGACCAAGGAATGGGCGGACGCATTCACCAAGGAGACCGGCATCAAGGTCACGCTGCGCCAGGGCGGTGACACCGCACTGGGCAACCAGCTGGTCGCCGAGGGCGCGGCCTCCCCCGCCGATGTCTTCCTCACCGAGAACTCCCCCGCCATGGCACTGGTGGAAAACGCCGGACTGTTCGCCGATGTCGATAAGCAGACGCTGGACCAGGTGCCAGCGCAGTTCCGCCCTTCCACCGGGAAGTGGACCGGAATCGCCGCCCGCTCAACGGTTTTCGTCTACAACAAAGACAAGATCGCGGCCGATCAGCTGCCCGCGTCGCTGCTCGATCTGGCGCAGCCGCAGTGGAAGGGCCGCTGGGGCGCCGGTGTTTCCGGCGCCGACTTCCAGGCCATTGTGGCGGCCCTGCTCGCGCTCAAAGGTGAGGACGCGACCAAGGCATGGCTCGAGGGCATGAAGGACAATGCCACCGCATTCCCGAACAATGTCGCCACTATGAAGGCGGTCGACTCCGGTCAGCCCGACGGCGGCGTGATCTACCACTACTACTGGTACCGCGATCAGGCCAATACCAAGGAGAGCAGCAGCCACACCGCGCTGCACTACTTCAAGAACCAGGATCCGGGCGCCTTCGTCTCGGTTTCCGGTGGCGGCGTGCTGAAGTCGAGCAAGAAGCAGGAGTCGGCGCAGCGGTTCCTGACCTTCATCACCTCGAAGGCCGGACAGGAGATCCTGCGCGACGGCACCTCGCTGGAGTACCCGGTCGCCAGTGATGTCGCGGCCAACCCGGCCCTGCCGCCGCTGGCCTCGCTGCAGGCGCCGGCCGTCGATCCGAGCAAGCTCGATGCCAAGAAGGTGACGGCGCTGATGACCGAGGCGGGTCTGCTCTAGTCATGGCCGTCCGGACCGCTGTCGCCGCACCCCGGGTCGGAAGACCCGGACCACTCGTCACGACCGTCGCGCTGCTGTTGGTGGCGGCGACGTTCGTGCCACTCGGCTACATCGTGTCCACCGTCTTCTCCACCGGCCTGGACGAGGCGGCGGACCTGGTATTCCGCCCGAGAGTCGGTGACCTGCTGCGCAATACGGCCGGGCTGGTGGTCATCACCGTCCCGATCTGCGTGGTACTCGGGGTCGGACTGGCCTGGGTGGTGGAGCGGACGAATGTGCCGGGTGCGGCGTGGTGGGGGCCGGTATTCGCGGCACCGCTCGCCGTGCCCGCGTTCGTGAACAGCTACGGCTGGGTCAGTGTCTTCCCGACCATGCACGGGCTGTGGGCGGGCGTGGTGATCTCCACCATGTCGTATTTCCCGCTGGTGTATCTGCCCGCAGCGGCGACACTGCGCCGTCTCGACCCGGCGGTGGAGGAATCGGCGCGTGCGCTGGGTTCCGGTCCGATCGCGGTCTTCACCCGAATAATCTTGCCGCAGTTGCGATTGGCGATTCTCGGCGGTGGACTGCTCATTTCGCTGCATCTGCTCGCCGAATACGGCGCATTCGTGATGATCCGCTTCGACACCTTCACGACCGCGATCTTCGAGCAGTACCAATCCAGCTTCGCCGGACCGGCGGGCAGCATGTTGGCGGGTGTGCTGGTGTTGTGCTGTCTGGTGCTGCTCGCGACCGAGGCGGGGGCACGCGGTAGGGCGCGTTACGCCAGGATCGGCAGCGGTGCGCCGCGGGCGGCCGTCCGGGTCGCGTTGGGGCCCAGCACGATTCCGGTTCTGCTCGCCCTCGCCGCGGTGGTCGTCGGCGCGATCGGCGTGCCGCTGTGGACCATCGTGCGCTGGCTGCGCATCGGCGGTGCGCGGGTCTGGGATTTCACCGAAATCGGCACGGCGCTCGGGCAGACCATCGCGCTCGCGGCGATGGCCGCGCTGCTCACCACGCTGTGCGCATTCCCGGTGGCCTGGATCGCGGTGCGCTCCACCTCGGCCTTCGCCCGAATTGTGGAGGGCGCCAACTACATTACGAGTTCACTGCCCGGCATCGTGATCGCGCTGGCCATGGTGACGGTCACGATTCGGTGGGCGCCACCGCTTTATCAGACGGTGAGCATGGTCGTGGCGGCCTATGTGTTGATGTTTCTACCGCGGGCGCTGGTCAGCGTGCGGGCCGGATTGGCGCAGGTGCCGGTCGGGCTGGAGGAAGTGTCGCGCTCGCTCGGTCAATCGGGGCCGGTCACCTTCCTGCGCGTCACGCTGCGCTTGACCGCGCCCGCCGCGGCCTCCGCAGCCGCGCTGGTATTCGTCGCGGTCGCGACCGAATTGACCGCAACATTGCTGTTGGCGCCCAGCGGAACGCGCACGCTCGCGATGCGCTTCTGGTCGCTGTCGGGCGAATTGGACTACGCCGCGGCCGCACCTTACGCGCTCATCATGATCGTCGCGGCGGTGCCGGTGACGTATCTGCTGTTCACCCAATCCAGGAAGGCGGCCGGGTTATGAGTCGGCTTGTCGTGGCAGACGTTTCGAAGGCATTCGGCCAGCACCAAGTCCTCGGCGGGATCAGTCTCGAAGTACCGAACGGCAGTTCGACCGCGGTGGTCGGCTCGTCGGGCTGCGGTAAGACCACGCTGCTGCGGGTGATCGCCGGATTCGAGACTCCTGACGCGGGTTCGGTCGCCATCGGCACGGAAACCGTGACCCGTGATCGGTTTTCGGTGCCACCACAGCGACGCAATGTCGGTTACGTCGCGCAAGACGGTGCACTGTTTCCGCATCTGACCGTCGGCCAGAATATCGCCTACGGCCTGCACAGCGGATTCGGCGGGCTGCGACGCGGCCGGAATCGGGTAAATGAATTGCTGGAGATGGTCTCGCTCGATCCGTCCTATGCCGACCGACGCCCCCATCAACTCTCCGGCGGCCAGCAGCAGCGCGTCGCACTCGCACGTGCTCTTGCCCGCAAACCGCGGTTGATGCTGCTGGACGAGCCGTTCAGCGCACTCGATGCCGGATTGCGGGCCACGACCAGGCAGGCCGTGGCCGAGACGCTGCGCGCCGCGGGCATGACCAGCATCCTGGTCACCCACGACCAAGAAGAGGCGCTCGGCTTCGCCGAACAGGTCGCGGTCATGCGCGAGGGGGTATTCACTCAGGTCGGCACGCCGGAAGAGGTTTACGCCGCGCCCACAGATCTGTTCACCGCCACATTCCTCGGTGATTGTGTGCTGCTCGATGCCGTGGTCGAGGGCGATGTGGCCAAATGCGCGCTCGGCCGGGTGCCGGTGCAGAAGTCCGCGCCGACCGGACCGTCGACCATCATGATTCGTCCGGAACAGCTTGTGGCGCAGGTAGTTTCGGATAGCGAACCGAATAGTGGAGTCGTGCGTGAGGTGGAGTTCCGCGGGGCCGATGTGATGCTGACGATCGCGTTGGGCGGCGATGGCGATCCGGTGCGAGTGCGCCGGGCCAGCGTCGCGGCGCCGGCCACGGGCGATCGCGTCCAGCTCGAAGTGCTCGGTAACGCTGTGGCCTTCGACGCGGCGTGAACCACGGACACCCGGCCCGGCGGTGGCGTATCGCGGGGCCGGGCACCCGTGGGGCGCCCCCTCATCGGAGCGAGCGGCGGGAATTGAACCCGCGTAAACGGCTTTGCAGACCGTTGCCTAAACCACTCAGCCACGCCCGCCTCGTGATGAATATTGCCGTCGCCGCATCGAATTGCCCATGGTTGCACTCACTGTGATCCGAACCGATGACCCCGGAACCTCGGCCACCGCTCCAGAATGCGACTTTGCGGCGCCCACCGATCGGGAGAAGATCCGCAGCGGCGGCCGAACATGGAATGATCGAGGTCATGTCGCGGCCACGTCCACTTCCGGTTGATCCGATCGAGGAGGCCCATCGTCAATGGGTCGGCCACGGCTGGGGCGATGTCGCCGACGGCATGGCGGCGGTGACCTCGCTGGTGCGGGCCCAGCAAATCGTGATGGCCCGGGTCGACGAGGCTCTCAAACCAACTGGTCTGACATTCTCTAGATATGAACTCCTCATGCTGCTTGCTTTCAGCAAGACGGGCGGACTCCCGATGGCGAAGGCCAGTGCGCGACTACAGGTGCACCCGACCAGCGTGACGAATACCGTCGATCGACTCGAGGCCGCGAAGCTCGTCGAGCGGGTGCCGCACCCCAGCGATCGGCGGGCCACGCTGATCGAAATCACCTCCGCTGGAAGGGAATTGGTCGCCATGGCGACCGAGGAACTGAATGCGAAGGTCTTCGCGGTTCCCGGTCTCCCGCCGGATCGGCTGCATACCCTGCTGCAGCTGCTCGCGGAATTCCGCCATGCCGCAGGCGACTTCGACACCGGCGATGAAGCGGCCCGATGGTCGGCGCATGGTAGTAGCGAAACATCCTGACCGGTCGGTCTTTACACCAACGTGGACGACTGCCGGATAACGGTCTGGCATCCAACTAGCGAATTCCCCGCCCGGTCGCCTTGGCAGCGGACCCGAAAGGGTCCACCATGGAGTCCATGGTGCTGGTCCTGGGTGTATCGGCGGGCGCGGGTGGTGCTCGCGCGATGCTGACGCATTCCGATCAGCCGCATCTCCCGCCGATTGATCGATGCCAGGTGCCGCGTCGGGCAGGTGGTGGGGTCGAGGAACCGGTCTTCGAAGCGATCCGTCAGATGCGCGCGGCTGCCGACCGGCGCGACGAGCTGATCACCGGAACCGCCGTGACCTGCCGCTGCCCGATGCACGCCGACGCCATCCGCACCACCGCGGGCCGCACCCGACTCACCATTGTCGACGAACCGCTGGCCCAGCTGCGCTACCTGCGCTTCACCGGCCGCCTGCCCACCACCGGCTCGGTAATCCTCTACGACCTCGGCAGCTCCGGCCTGACCGTCACCCACGCCGACTGCCGCACCGACACCATCCTGTCCAGTAAACGCAGCACCGTACTCGGCGGTGACGGCTACGACGCACTGCTGCGTTGGCAATTGGCCCGCGGCGGCGTACTCACCGACAATCTGACCAGCCGCAAGCACCGCGAAGAACTCAGCAGCGCACGGGTAATCACCGCCATGGACAGCAGTTCCGACGGGCGTGCCGTGGTCACCCGCAGTGACCTCGCCGAACTGTGCGCCGCGGGCATCCATCACTCCGCATCTTTCGTCCGCCAACTGATCGAGAAAACCGGCGTCCAACCGGAAGCACTGGTCTTGCTCGGCGGTTGCACGCGCAACCCCGATATCCGCGAAGAACTGTCCGAAATGATCGAACTCCCCGTCATCTACGACGAGGAGCCCGAATACGTTTCGGCCCGCGGCGCGGTTCTGCTCGCCGCGGAACGCCCCACCGGCCATGTGCGCATGGCACGCCTACGCAGCGGAGCACCGACCGATTCCGTGGTGCCGACCACCACCGGCCGCCGCAAACTCATTGCCGCCGTAGCGGTGACGATCGCCTTGGGCGCAACCATCGCCGGACTGCTCGCCGTGGACCACAGCGCCGCCCAATCACCGGGCGGTGTGCACGCTCCCACTCCCGTCGAAGTCGTAGGCATCCCAGCAACATCCTTCAACTGAACCGCCAATCGTCAGCACTCACGACCAGCCGGAGCCACACTCACGCATATCCAGTGGGCACTGCGCATGACGTACACAGCCTGTTGCCGAATTGACGTGTTTTGGCCGTGCCGCAAGTCATGGATCTCTATGGACGGCTGGGGCGCAATCATGCTCGCCGCCAGGTGATGTGGTCTGCCGCTGTAGGGATCTATCAGACCGAGCTGTACCGGTATACCGTCGACGGCACCGCGCCGGTCGGGTTCGCCACAGCGGGCGGATCTGTCGCAGTCGTTCCGGCGACGCCGCTGATCGAATTCACCGGCACCCGAATACACCGGTGCCCGGCCGAGATTCACTCGGCCGGGCACCGTGTTTGTTCGAATACCGCGGCGCTGGGGGCGCGTCAGTGGTTGGTGAACTTCGCCGGACGCTTCTCGACGAAGGCACTCATACCTTCCTTCTGATCGTCGATTGCGAAGAGCGAGTGGAAGACTCGGCGTTCGAAGCGCAGGCCCTCGGTGAGGGTGGTTTCGAAGGACCGGTTCACGGCTTCCTTGGCGATCATGGTGACCGGCAGCGACATCGAGGCGATCGTTTCGGCCACCTCGAGTGCGGTGTCGAGCAGTTCAGCGGCGGGCACGACGCGGGACACGAGGCCAGCGCGCTCGGCCTCATCGGCATCCATATTGCGGCCGGTGAGCACCAGATCCATGGCCTTGGCCTTGCCGATGGCGCGGGTCAGGCGCTGCGAGCCGCCGATGCCCGGAATGACACCGAGCTTGATTTCCGGCTGACCGAATTTCGCGTTATCGGCAGCGAGCAGAATGTCGCAGATCATGGCCAGCTCGCAGCCACCGCCGAGGGCATAACCGGCGACGGCGGCGATGGTCGGCTTGCGGAACTGCGCTAGGCGATCCCAGCGGGCGAAGTAGTCGTTCATGAACATGTCCATGTACGACTTGGGCTGCATCTCCTTGATATCGGCACCGGCCGCGAAGGCCCGTTCCGAACCAGTGATGACGATCGCTCCGATCGCGTCATCGTGCTCGAGTTCGTCGAGCGCGGCGATGATATCGTCGAGGACCTGCGCATTCAGCGCATTCAGCGCCTTCGGGCGGTTCAGCGTGATCCAGCCGACCCGCCCCTTGCGCTCCAACAGAATCGTCTCGAAGTCGGCCCCTCCCGTCACCCGGCCGCTACCCCGCACAGACTCATTTCGCGATGCGTCCATTTTCAGGCACCCTCTACGTCAGATCGGCTACGGATATCGGTGACGATAGCGGAGAAGTCCTTACCCGCCTGCGACTGGTTGAACCGGGTGTAGATCTCGGCGGCGAGCAGGCCGAGTTGGCCGTCGACGTCGTTATCGCGCAGCGCATTCGCGGCCAGGCCCAGGTCCTTGGTCATCAACGCGGTGGCGAAACCGGGCTGGTAGTCGTTGTTGGCCGGGCTGGTCGGCACCGGTCCGGGGACCGGACAGTAGCTGGTCAGCGCCCAGCTCTGGCCGGATGCGGTCGAGACCACATCGAAGAACGACTGGTGGCTCAGGCCCAGCTTCTCGCCGAGCACCAGGGCCTCGGACAGGCCGATCATCGAGATGCCGAGCAGCATGTTGTTGCAGATCTTCGCGGCCTGGCCGACGCCGGTGCCACCGCAGTGCACAACCTTGCCACCCATCACTTGGAGCACATCGAGCGCATCGGCGAAGTCGGCCGCATCGCCGCCGACCATGAAGGTCAGCGTGCCCGCGGCAGCGCCCGCGACACCACCGGAGACCGGGGCGTCCAGTGCGCGGTGGCCCGCATCGATGGCGCGGACCGCGGCCGCCTTGGCGTCGGCGACATCGATGGTGGAGCAGTCGATGAACAGGGTGCCCGGATTCGCGGCGGGGAGCAGTTCGGCGTAGACGTCGAGAACCAGCTTGCCGTTGGGCAGCATGGTGATCACGACATCGCGGCCCGCGGCGGCCGCGGTGGCCGAATCCACCACGGTGGCACCGTCTTTGCGTGCCTGCTCCTGTGCGGCGGGAACCGGATCGAAGGCGAGCACGTCATAGCCTGCCTCGACCAAGTTCGCGGCCATCGGCCCGCCCATATGGCCGAGGCCGAGGAAACCGATCTTCTTCATCACTTGCCTGCCTCCAAACCCAGTTCCTTATCGCCCAATTCGGCGAAGTACGCATCGACCTGCGCCGCGGTGACATCGGCGAGCGTCGCGGGCGACCACTGCGGGTTGCGGTCCTTATCGATCACCTGCGCGCGGATGCCCTCGACCAGATCGTGCGAAGCCAACGCCGCGATGGACACGCGATACTCTTCGTTGAGCACCGCCTCGAGGCTCTTCGCGGCCCGAGCCGCGCGCAGCGAACGCAACGTCACCTTCAGTGCCACCGGCGATTTGGCGAGCAGTTCGGTCGCGGCCTCGGCGGCCGCCGCCGAACCGTGCGTCCGCAGCCGATCGACGATCTCTTCGACGGTATCGGCGCGGTAGCAGGCATCGATCCAGTCCCGCTGGGCGAGGAGTTCGGATTCCGGTGCGTCCGTGGCGAATTTAGCGATGGCGATCTCGGCGGTCTCGGTCCGCAGCGTTTCCAGCAGCGCCGGAATATGCTCCGAGGCCACATAGTAATCGGCGAAACCCGTGGCAATGGCGTCCCCGGCGCGCATTCGCGCGGTGGTCAGTGCGACGTGGGTACCGATTTCGCCCGGCGTACGAGCGAGCAGGTAGGTGCCACCGACATCGGGGATGAAGCCGATGCCGACCTCCGGCATGCCGATCTTGGAGCGCTCGGTGACGATCCGATGGCTGCCGTGGCCGGAAAGACCGACTCCGCCGCCCATCACAATGCCGTCCATGACAACGACATACGGCTTCGGATGGCGGCCGATCAAGGCGTTCAGAATGTACTCGTCGCGCCAGAAGACGCCGGTGGCCGAATCCGCATTGGCGGCGCCGGCCGCCGCGGAACGATCGCGCAATGCGACCGCGTCGTTGTGGATGGCGACGATATCGCCGCCCGCGCAGAGCCCACGCTCCCCCGCGCCGGTGACGACGACGGTGCGCACCTCGTCGTCATCGGCCCACACGCGCAGTGCGTCGGAAATGGCAAGGGCCATTGGATGATTCAGCGCATTGATGGCCTTGGGCCGGTTCAGCGTGATCAGGCCGAGTCCGTCCCGCTTATCGATGAGAACTTCGGATTCGGTCATGCTGCTCCTACCACCGAGCGGGCGACGACCACCCGCATGATTTCGTTGGTGCCCTCCAGAATCTGGTGCACCCGCAGATCACGGACGATCTTCTCCACGCCGTATTCGGCCAGATATCCGTAACCGCCGTGCATCTGTAGCGCCTTGTTCGCGACCTCGAATCCGGCGTCGGTCGCGAAGCGCTTTGCCATGGCGCACAACTCGACCTTGTCGTCGGCATCGGCATCCAGTGCGGCCGCGGCCCGCCACAGCAGGGTCCGCGCCGCCTCCAGCGCGGTACGCATATCCGCGAGCTCGAATTGCAATGCCGGGTTATCCAGCAGCCGAGCGTTGAATGCTTTGCGCTGGGCCAGATACGTCACGGATTTCTCGAGCGCCGCCTGGCCGCCGCCCAGCGAGCAGGCGGCGATATTGAGTCGACCGCCATTGAGCCCGTTCATGGCGATGCGGAAGCCGTTGCCCTCGACGCCGAGCATATTGGCGGCAGGCACCCTGACGTTGTCCAGAATCACCTGACGAGTGGGCTGGGCATTCCAACCCATCTTCTTCTCATTGGCACCGAAGGAAATCCCCGGTGTTTCGGCTGGAACGATGAAGGCCGAAATCCCGCGCGCACCCGCATCGCCGGTGCGCGCCATGATGACGTACACATCCGTGCTACCCGCACCGGAGATGAATTGCTTTACCCCGGTGAGCAAGTAATCGTCACCGTCGCGAACCGCCTTGGTACTCAAGGCCGCCGCATCCGATCCGACACCCGGCTCGGTGAGCGCATAGCTGCCGAGCCATTCCATCGAGGCCAGCCGGGGCAGCCAATGGTCGCGCTGCTCGGCATTGCCGTAGCTATCGATCATCCACGAAACCATGTTGTGGATGGAGATATACGCCGCGATGGCGGGGCAGCCGGTGGCCAGCGCTTCGAAGATGCGCACGGCATCGAGCCTGCGCAGCCCGGAACCACCGACATCCTCGCCGACGTAGATCCCGCCCATGCCGAGCGAACCCGCCTTGCGCAGCACATCCACTGGAAAGTGCTTCTGCTCATCCCATTCCAGGGCGTTCGGGGCGAGGTATTCGTCGGCGAAGTCGCGCGCCATTTCGGCAATGGCGCGCTCGTCGTCATTCAGTGCGAACACGATCGTCGACCTCCCGTCGGTGGGTTCTCAGTCCATCGTCGGAATGACGAAGTGGTTGCTGTCCTTCAGCCCGGATGGCCAGCGCTGGGTAACGGTCTTGGTCTTGGTGTAGAAGCGAATCGAATCCGGACCGTGCTGATTCAGATCGCCGAATCCGGAACGCTTCCAACCGCCGAAGGTGTGGTACGCGATCGGCACCGGAATCGGCACATTGATCCCGACCATGCCGACCTGCACGCGGGCGGCGAAATCCCGTGCGGTATCGCCGTCGCGGGTGAAGATCGCTACGCCGTTGCCGTATTCGTGCTCGTTGGGCAGGGCCAGCGCCTCGTCGTAATCCTTGGCCCGCACGATCGACAGCACCGGGCCGAAGATCTCCTCTTTGTAGATCCGCATCTCCGGGGTGACTCTGTCGAAAAGCGTTGCGCCGGTGAAGTACCCGCCCTCGGCGCCGTCGACCGCGAGGCCACGGCCGTCGATCACCAGCTCGGCCCCCTCATCGACGCCGATCTGGACGTAGTTCTCGACTCGGCCGAGCGCGTCCTTGGTGACCAGCGGGCCGAAATCGGCACCGGCATCGTCGGAGCGTCCGACATTCAGCTTGTCGATCCGCTCGATCAGCTTCTCGCGCAGGCGATCCGCGGTGTCCTGACCGACCGGCACGGCGACCGAGATGGCCATACAGCGCTCACCCGCCGAGCCATAGCCCGCGCCGATGAGCTGGTCGGCGACATCGTCGAGGTCGGCGTCCGGCATGACGATCGCATGGTTCTTGGCACCGCCGAAGCATTGCGCACGTTTGCCATTCGCGGTCGCGGTCTCGTAGATGTACTGCGCGATCGGGGTGGAACCGACGAAGCCGACGGCCTTGACGGTCGGCGAATGCAGGATCGCGTCGACCGCTTCCTTGTCGCCGTTGACCACGTTGAATACGCCCGCGGGTAGACCTGCCTCGCGGAACAGTTCGGCCAGCCGCAGCGGCACCGAGGGATCGCGCTCGGATGGCTTGAGCACAAAGGCATTTCCGCATGCCAATGCCGGACCGGCCTTCCACAGCGGGATCATGGCCGGGAAGTTGAACGGGGTAATGCCCGCGACCACACCGAGCGGCTGGCGCATGGAGTAGACGTCGATGCCGGTGCCCGCGCTCTCGGTGTACTCCCCCTTGAGCAGATGCGGAATACCCGCCGCGAATTCGATGACCTCGATACCGCGCTGAATATCACCCTTGGCGTCGGCAATGGTCTTGCCGTGCTCGGCAGACAGCAGGGCCGCAAGGGAATCCATCTCGTCCTGCACGAGGGTCAGGAACTTCATCAGCACGCGGGCCCGCTTCTGCGGATTGAATGCGGCCCACACCCGCTGCGCCTCGGCCGCATTCGCGATAACGGCATCGACCTCGGCCCTACTCGCCAGCGGCACCCGCGCCTGCACCTGGCCGGTATTCGGGTCGAAGACATCGCCGAAGTTGCCCGAGGTCCCGGCGACGTGCTGTCCGCCTATGTAGTGAGTGAGTTCGCGAACCATGCCAGTCCTGTTCTCGTAGTCGACACCGCCAATACGCGATCTACGGTCATCCTATAGTTGGATGTCCAAGCAAATAGAGCAGTGTGACTTATCCCACAGCAACTGCCGAGCGAACCGTAAGTCACCGGCGCCCCATCGGGCGGCCGGATCGACAGGCCAGCCGGCCGACATCGACGACCGATTCCACCGCGGCGCCGGGATGCGCATCCCTTGGCCCGCTCGATGATTCGGCCCTGCCATGCAACAAACTCACGGTCAGTGGCCCCCCGGACAATCGGCCATCGATGCGGGGCCCATCCATCTGGCGCTGTGACCGTCATCACCGTAAGATTAGTTTGACGTCCTAGTATCGGGCGCCAAACAGGATCTCCCCCCGGAGGACCCCCGTGGCCGACAGCACTGCGCTCTACACGCCCACCCATCCCGTCCGATTCGTGACCTCGGCCGCGCTCTTCGACGGGCACGACGCGGCGATCAACATCATGCGGCGGATCCTGCAGGCGCAGGGCGCCGAGGTCATTCACCTCGGGCACAATCGCGCGGTCACCGAGGTCGTGGATGCGGTGCTCACCGAGGATGCCCAGGGCGTCGCGGTGAGCTCGTATCAGGGCGGACATGTCGAGTACTTCGAATACCTCGCGGACGCACTGAAGAAGGCCGGTGCCGACCATGTCCGGATCTTCGGTGGTGGCGGTGGGGTGATCGTCGCCGAGGAAATCGCGCGCCTCGCCGAATCCGGGGTGACCATCTTCTCCCCCGAGGACGGCCAGCGACTCGGCCTGCCCGGCATGATCAATCAGCTGATCCGCACCTGCGATTTCGATCTCGGCGCGGAGCCGCCGGTGCTGAGCGCGGTACTCGCCGGTGAGCGGGCCGCGCTCGCCCGCGCGATCACCTGTCTGCAGCAGGACACGCTGTCGGAGTCCGATCGGCAGACCCTGGCATCGGCCGCTGCCGCGCGCATGGTGCCGGTACTCGGCATCACCGGCACCGGCGGTTCCGGAAAGTCCTCGCTCACCGATGAATTGGTGCGCCGGCTGCGCTCGGATCAGCAGGACAAGTTGCGCGTCGCGATTCTCGCGGTCGATCCGACCCGGCGACGCGGCGGCGGCGCGCTACTCGGCGACCGCATCCGGATGAACGCCCTCGACGGCGAGCACATCTTCTTCCGCTCCCTGGCCACTCGCGGCGGACACGAACTGCCGCGCAATATCGACGCCATTGTCACCGCCTGCAAGGCAGCGGGATACGACCTGGTGATTCTGGAAACCCCTGGCATCGGCCAGGGCGATGCCGCCGTCACCGACCACGTGGACGTATCGATGTATGTGATGACACCGGAATTCGGTGCCGCCTCCCAGCTGGAAAAGATCGACATGTTGGATTGCGCGGATGTGGTGGCGATCAATAAGTTCGAGCGCCGGGGCGCGGAAGACGCGCTGCGTGATGTCGCACGCCAGTTGATTCGCAATCGCGAGGAGTTCGTCAAGGCGCCCGAGGAAATGCCGGTATTCGGCACCAGCGCGGCCACTTTCAACGATGACGGAGCGACGGCGCTCTACCAGCACCTCACCGGATTGCTCGCCGAGCACGGTCTGCACATGGAGCCCGGCGTACTTCCGAAGGTGGACACCCGCTCCTCCACCAGGTTCGCCCAGATCATCCCGCCTGCCCGGGTGCGCTATCTCGCCGAGATCGCCGAAACGGTCCGCGACTACCACGCCGATACCGCCACGCAAATCGTTGCGGCACAACGCTCGCAGCGGCTCGAACAGGTGGCGGCCGAGTTGCCCGATGACACCGCGATCGCCAATCTCGCCGAAAAAGCCCGCGCCGCACTGCATGCCGACAATGCCGAACTGCTCGCGGGTTGGCCCGCACTGGCCGAATCCTATCGGGGCGAGGAGCAGGTGGTTCGGGTTCGTGATCGCGAGATCCATACCCCACTGCGCCGGGAGACGCTGTCCGGCAATTCGATTCCGCGTGTCGCGCTGCCGCGCTGCACCGATCACGGTGAACTGCTGCGATTCCTGCGCTCGGAGAATCTGCCCGGACGGTTCCCGTTCACCGCGGGCGTCTTTCCGTTCAAGCGTGATAACGAGGATCCGGCGCGAATGTTCGCCGGTGAGGGCGATCCGTTCCGAACCAACCAGCGCTTCAAGGTGCTCAGCGAACATGCGGAGGCGACCCGACTTTCCACCGCCTTCGATTCGGTGACGCTCTACGGTCACGATCCCGCCGAACGCCCGGATATCTACGGCAAGGTCGGTACCTCCGGCGTTTCGATCGCCTCACTCGACGATATGAAGGCGCTCTACGACGGCTTCGACCTGACCGCGCCGACCACCTCGGTATCGATGACCATCAACGGCCCGGCCCCCACCATCCTGGCCTATTTCCTCAATACCGCCATCGACCAAGCGCTGGAACGCTTCTCGGCTGCCGAGGGCCGCGAGCCCACCGCCGAGGAGGCCTCGGATATCACGGCGCGCACCCTGGCGACCGTGCGCGGCACCGTTCAGGCCGACATCCTCAAGGAGGATCAGGGCCAGAACACCTGCATCTTCTCCACCGAATTCAGTCTGCGCATGATGGCCGATATTCAGGAATGGTTCGTGCGCAACGACGTTCGCAACTTCTACTCGGTCTCGATTTCCGGCTATCACATCGCCGAGGCGGGCGCGAATCCGATCAGCCAGCTGGCCTTCACCCTCGCCAACGGATTCACCTACGTCGAGGCATATCTCGCGCGTGGCATGCGGATCGACGATTTCGCGCCGAACCTGTCGTTCTTCTTCTCCAACGGTATGGACCCGGAATATTCGGTGATCGGCCGGGTGGCGCGGCGCATCTGGGCCATCGCCATGCGAGATCGCTACGGCGCCAATGAGCGTTCGCAGAAGTTGAAGTACCACGTGCAGACCTCGGGCCGGTCACTGCACGCACAGGAGATGAGCTTCAACGACATTCGCACCACCCTGCAGGCGCTCACCGCCATCTACGACAACTGCAACAGCCTGCACACCAATGCCTATGACGAGGCGGTGACCACCCCCACCGAGGAATCGGTGCGCCGCGCGCTGGCCATTCAGCTCATCATCAACCGCGAGTGGGGCGTCGCGATGAACGAGAATCCGCTCCAGGGTAGCTTTCTCATCGATGAGCTCACCGATCTCGTGGAGGAGGCCGTGCTCACCGAATTCGAGCGCATCAGTGAGCGCGGCGGGGTCCTCGGCGCCATGGAGACCGGGTATCAGCGGGGCAAGATCCAAGACGAATCCATGCGTTACGAGCACCGCAAACACGATGGTTCGCTGCCGATCATCGGCGTCAATACCTTCCGCAACCCACACGGCGAACCGCATCGGGTCATCGAACTGGCCCGCGGCACCGAGGCCGAGAAGCAGTCACAGCTGCAGCGCGTGCGCCAATTCCAGAACAACCATCGCGATTCCGCACATGCCGCACTCGCCCGCCTGGACGCGGTGGCCCGCACCGATGACAACATCTTCGAGGTGTTGATGGACGCCGCCCGGGTCTGCACGCTGCAACAGATCACCGACACCTTCTTCACCGTCGGCGGCCAGTACCGCCGCAACGTGTGAAATAGGTCGGGCCGTCAGAAGATTCGCACCTCCGGAATCGAATCCAGCTGACGTGCCCACTCCGGGTACTTCGTCAGCTTGGCCGCGTGCAGCGCCATGATCTTGTCGCGCAGTTCGGGATCCGGCTCATCCGATACATCGGGCCCGATGGCGATCTTCTGGAAATGCGGGATGATCTGCGGGTCACCGGCCAGGTGGACCGGATCGTGCATATAGCGCTCCAGCGCCGCCAGATCCTCGATGCCGACGCAATAGGCGTGGGTCAGCCCTTCACTCGCGTCGCCGAGGTTGCGGCCGACGGTCGCGAAGGACACCGATTCGACCGATGCGGTGCGCTTCATCAACGCGAGTACCTCGGCCTTCTGCGCCTCGGTCGTCTCTTCACGGAACCCGAAGCGCAGCAGATGAACGATCATGGAAACCTTCCTGTTTTGAACCAGCGAGTTCAATCTAGCTAACTGACCGGTAGATGCACAAGAGTGAACCCAACAGTTCATTCAGGCGCTACTATGCAGGGGTGACGAGTACGACCACGGCGCGCGGCCGCATCGATAAGCGGCAGGCGATCCTGGACGTCGCATTCACCGTGTTCGCGCGACGCGGCTACGACAAGGCCTGTGTGCAGGAGATCGCGGACGAGGCGGGCGTCGCCAAACCGACGGTCTACAACCACCTCAATGACAAGCAGACCCTCTTCCGGCACGCCGTTTTGGCCGCCGCCGATGCCGTGGCCGCCGAAACCCTCGCGATCGTCGATCGCCTCCGCGAGCCCGGCGACGATCTGTCCGTCGCCCTCATCACGATGGCGCGCGCACTGCTCGTGGAATGCTCCGGCGAGCGCGCCCGTTCGCTACGCGCATTGACCTACGCGCAGCTCGCAGCGTTCCCGGACCTGGCCGACACTGTGCTGGAGCGGACCTCGCGGCGGGTAGCCGAGGCGCTGGCCGATCGGCTCGCGCGACTCGCCCTTTCGGGTCGGCTACAGACCGATGATCCGGCGCAGGCCGCCGAACAACTGCTCGCCCTGCTCACCGCGCCGCTGGAGGCGCGGTCCCGGCTCGGTACCCGCGAGGTGAGCGATGCCGAGCAGCGCGATATCGCCGATGCGGCGGTGCGGACGTTCCTGTCCGCATACGGTTCCCACTGATTCCGAACGCACCCGCCCGCGCGCGTGTGACAATCGCGAAGTCAGGGCCTTCGGCGTGATCGGGACGGCGGACATGGATCTCTCGGATATCCGGATTATCGACAGCCATATTCATCAATGGGATCCGTTCCGCACACCGCGCGAATTCAGCCAGACCGCGAAGTTGCTCCGGATGCTGCCCATTCCGATAGATCTGGCCAAGCGGGTGGCACCGCGCCGGGACCGGGAATTCGTCGGGGATCCGACCGCGTATGCCAATCCATATCTGCCCGCGAATTACCGCGCGGACGCCGATGGTGTCCCGATCGAGTCGATCGTTCATATCGAGGTCGGCTGGACCGGAAAGGGGACGCTGGCCGCGGCCGATGAAACGAAGTGGGTGGCCGAGCTGCCATTCACCGGCGACCCTCCGGCACTCGGCGCAATCATCGGGAGTGCCGATCCGGCGGCACCGGATTTCGCGGTGCTGCTCGATGCCCATATGGCCGCATCGCAGCTGCTGCGCGGCATTCGCGCGCATGTCGCGCACCATCCGGATCCGGATGTCCGGCCCTATACCGACCGCGAGAGCGCACTCACCACCAAGGAATTCCTGGATGGCTTCGCGGCATTGGCCGAGCGCGGGCTGTCCTTCGAGGCTTGGGCGTATTCCCATGCGCTACCCGATGTGACGGCACTGGCCGAGCGCTATCCAGAAGTCCCGATTGTGCTCGACCATCTCGCCACACCCGCGGGGATTTTCGGCCCGGTCGGCAAACGCACCGGATCGAATCCGGGTCTGCGCCGGGAACTTTTCGTCCGCTGGCGCGACGATCTCACCGCGCTCGCCGAAAACCCCAATGTGGTGGCGAAAGTCAGTGGTTTGATGATGCCGATCCTCGGCCACCCGGTCCCGCCACGCGGCACGTCGACACCGATTCCAATACTGCTGGATCGAATTCGCCCGCTCATCGAACACGCCTTCGATGTCTTCGGCGCGGACCGACTCCTGTGGGGCTCCAATTTTCCAGTGGACAAACCGATTACGACCATCGCCGACAGCGCCGAGATCGTCGCCACGGCAATTACCGAGCACGGCGGCGGCTACCAGGAGCTGGAGCAGATCTTCCGAACCAATGCCCAACGAACCTACCGAATCGAATAACACCGGGCTACTCGGCGCGGTGGGCATTTCGATCCGTAGCGGTCAGGCTATGAAGGCTTCGGCGATTTGGCGGGTCAGGGTTTCGCGGGCGGTGGCCAGGGATGGGCCGTACCAGGTGAGGCTGCGGCCTTCGATCAAAGCGACCGGCAGGCCCGGGAAGGCATCGGGGCCATCGGATCTGGTGAATACGTAGGGTTCGTCGGGGAGCAGGACGAGTTCGACATCGCGAGTCAGCTCGTTCTCGGAGACGTGCGGATAGCGCTCGGCGCGGTCGGCGTGCACGAGTCGGAGGCCGAGGTGGGCCGCTAGGTCGCCGGTGAAGGTGTTGCGGCCGACCACCATCCAGGGGTTGCGCCAGATAGGGATGACGGTATTGCGCGGCAGTTCGGGAGTTGGTGCGGCCCAGGATATTTCGGCCTCGACAAGCCAATCCGGCACCGAACCGTTCAGGGCTTCGGTGAAAAGTCGACGCAGCGAAGCGAAGCCTTCGTGCAATGTTTCGATTCTGGTGACCCACACCGGGATTCCCGCATCCCGCAGCCGCTCCACATCGATGCGGCGATTCTCTTCCTGATTGCACAGCACCAGATCCGGTGCGAGTTCGATGATTCGGCGCACATTCGGATTCTTGGTGCCGCGCACCCGCTCGACGTCCAGCTCTGCGGGATATGTGCACCAATCCGTCGCCGCGACAAGAACTTCGGGACGACTCACCGCGACGGCCTCGGTCAGTGACGGCACCAGCGATACCACCCGACGCACCGGGCGATCGAGATACACGGCCGCCCCCAGATCGTCGGTCATGACAGCACCCGACGATCGGGTTTGCCACATTGTGTTTCGCGGCGGTGTTGGCAGCCGGACCGACCGGACAACATCAGCGATCCAAGGCTTCGTAGAGTGCGCGGAGATCGCGCAGTCCGGCCGCGGCCATCGGTTCGTCCTCGGCGGTCATGCGCAGTGCGCGGCGTAACAGGGTCGGGTCCAGGTCATCGATGGCGGGACGGAATTCGACCTTCGGGAGATCGGGCAATGCGGCGCGGTCGCCGTAGGGGTCGTCGGAGACTGTTGGGGCCGCTGCACGTTCGATGCCGATAATGAGGGTGTCCAGGTCGAGGCCGCGCAAGGTGAGGATTTCGCGAGGGCGCTCGTCGAGGCGTTCGGCGAGCAGATAGCAGAGCGCGGCCACATGTTTGCACGGCCAGCCGGAATCCGGGCAGGTGCAGGAGAAGTCGAGATCCGCGGCCGTGGTCGGGAGCAGGTGCTCGCCGAGGCTCGTCGGCAATGCACCGGAGGCGATTTCGCCCAGTACACCCGGCGTGGTACGGATGGTCTCGATGAGCAGTTCGAGTTCCTCGTCGCGCAGTGGCCGAATGGCGAATACCGAGGTGAACGGGCGCGGCTGACTCCCTTGCACTTCCGCGGTGACTGCACCGGGTTCGATCCGATAGCTCACGACCTGTCCGGCCCTGGCATAGGTGCGGCCACGCGCGAGTCGACCGGGTTCGGCCATCTGCTCGACCGCCTCGATCAGGGCCTTACCCCACCAGGTGCGGCCGAATCCGCCACGGCGGCTGCGTGCTTCGACCCCGCCACGCACCGGGCGACGCTGGCCGTACTTGCGGTAGTCGTCGAAGGGACTCAATCGCCGACCGCCTCCGCGCCGAGGGCAAAGAGCCGGTGCAATTCGTCCGTGCTCAATTCGGTGATCCAGTTCTCGCCCGCACCGATGGCCAGATCGGCGAGCTGGCGTTTACCGCTGATCATTTCGTCGATCTTCTCCTCGATGGTGTCGACGCAGATCAGTTTGCGCACCTGCACATTGCGCTGCTGACCGATCCGGAAGGCGCGGTCGGTGGCCTGGTTCTCGACGGCGGGATTCCACCAACGGTCCAGGTGCACAACGTGATTGGCCGCTGTAAGATTCAAGCCGGTACCACCGGCCTTGAGCGACAACAACATCAGCGGTGGGCCGACCGGCTCTTGGAAGCGCTCGACCATGGTGTCGCGCCGCTTCTTCGGCACACCACCGTGCAGGAACGGGATCGCCGTGCCGAAGCGCTCGGTCAGATAGGGCGCGATGAGATCACCGAATTCGCGGAACTGGGTGAACAGCAATGCCTTCTCACCGTCCGCCAGCACCGCATCGAGTACGTCCTCTACCAGGGCGAGCTTGCCGGAACGGTGACTGCCGCGATGCAGCACGCCGGAGCCGTCGCCGAGGAAGTGCGCGGGATGGTTGCAGACCTGTTTGAGCCGGGTCAGTGCGCCGAGTACGGCTCCCTTGCGCGCCATACCCTTCGCATCCTTCAGTTTGGCCAGCATGTCGTCGACGACCGCCTGGTATAATGCCGCCTGCTCGACGGTCAGGTTGGCGCGCACCGTCATCTCCAGTTTCTCCGGCAGATCGCTGATGACGGCGGGATCGGTTTTCACCCGGCGCAGTACGAACGGCTGCGTGACGGTGCGCAAACGGCTGATGGCGTTCTCATCCCGATCGCGTTCGATCGGGACGGCGAATCGGGCACGGAAGGTCTGTGCGCTACCGAGCACTTTCGGCATTGTGAAGTCCAGAATCGAGCGCAACTCTTCGAGACGGTTCTCCACCGGAGTTCCGGTGAGCGCCAACCGATGTCGGGCGGGCAGTGCCCGCGCCGCCTTGGCCTGCCTGGTCCCCGCGTTCTTGATGTGCTGCGCCTCGTCGAGCACCACCCGTTCCCACTGCTGCCGCGCCAATTCGGCTGCGTCCCTTGCCAGGAGCGAGTATGTGGTGATCACCAGATCCGCATCCGCGACGGCCTCGCCCAGTTCCGTGCCGGACTTGCGGCCTGCACCGTGATGCACCAACACCCGCAGATCAGGGGCGAACCGCTCGGCCTCACGCTGCCAGTTGCCGACGACCGACATCGGGGACACCAGCAGCGTGGGTCCAGCGCCGTCGGTCCCCGCGCCCTCGCGCTCGTGCACGAGCAGGGCCAATACCTGCACGGTCTTCCCGAGTCCCATGTCATCGGCCAGGATTCCGCCGACGCCGTAGCGGCTCATAGTGGCGAGCCAGGCCAACCCGCGCTCCTGATACGGCCGCAACTGCGCCTTCAAACCGACCGGCGGAGTCACCGGTACCGGCTCGCGGGTCTGGTCCAGCAGGTCTGCGGCCCAGCCGGTTGCGCTGACCTCGGTGATCGGCACCTTCTCGACATGGCCGGTGACAAGTTCGCCGACCAGATCGGCGAAGGTGATTTCGGTATCGTCGAGATGGGCGGCGACATAGCGGGCGGCGGCGGCCAACACCTTGTGGTCGGCCTGCACCCACTCCCCGCGCAGCTGCACCAGATCCGATTTCGAACGAATCAGCTGTGCCATTTCGGCCTTGGTCAGCACGGTATCGCCGAGGGCGAGTTCCCAACGGTAAGAGACGAGTCCGCGCATACCCACCGTGCTCTCGGCGGCGGGTACGGCGCTCTCCACACGGAGCCGCATGGTCGGGGCGCTGATATTCCAGGCCCGCGGCAGCAGCAGCCGCACCCCCGCCGCCTGCAGCGCATGTGCGCCGTGTTCGACCAGATCCGCGACCACCTCGGTCGGTAACAGCAGGTCCATCGACTGCGGATCGTTCGGCAGGTCGCGCAGGCGCGGATAGGCCCGCGTGGCCTCGCCCAATTTCTCGATCGCGGTGCGGACCAGCACCGGATCACCCAGTAGCGGAACCGGATTCGGTGCTTCACCATCGGCGCGCAGACAAACCTGCAGTCGCCACAGCGCCACCACGTCATCGGTATCGGCCTCGCCGAGCGCGATATCGCCCTCGGGCTCCAGCAGCCGCAGCACCAACTCCGGCTCGTCTCCGGTCAGACTCGCCCGCCAGCGCTCCAGCACCTCGGCCAGCTGATGGCTGCCGCCATCCAGGGCGATGTCATCGATGAGTGCGGCCACCAGCGGATGCGCCGACGGTGGTGGATCCAGCAGCTCCCGGACGATCGGATCGGCGAGTTCGGTCACCATATCCTCGAGCAACATGCCCGGCTTCCCCGCGACGCGCAGTGCGGGCGGCATGGCCACCGCCAATTCCGCGAGCCAGGCACGCTGGCGCTCGCCACCGACCAGCCGCCAGCGCACCCACCACTGCCCATCGTCGCGGCGTAATTCCGGCGCCACCCGGCCGGCCCGCACCCACCGCTCGACCCCGTGCGCCACATGCGCGAGAAACCGTAGATCCCCCGAAACCGCATCGGCCGGCAGCCGCTGTCGCAAGGCGACGGCGGCCGTCGCGGGCACCATCGCATGCGCCCTGACCTGCTCGGTCGCCTCCTGCGACCCGCTGACAAGCACTTGTGCCCGATGCCGGAACTTCGACGCCGCCAGTACCCCGCCCAGAGGTTCGGATAGCGCGACGACCGGAGCCTCCTGCCAGAGCAGCAAGCCCGATCCCGGCGACCACAGACCGTGCAGCATCACCCCATCCAATCAGGCGGATCCGACAATGACTGCGGCCGTCCCGTCGGGCCCGGGACGCTCAGTCGAGTTCGTATTCGAACCAGATGTGGTGCGCACCGTCGGTGTCGACGCTGAGACCTCCGGTACCGGTGATACCGACCAGCTCACCGGTGCCGCTGGCCGGCACGATGGTGAAGAATTCGGCGGTGCGGTCGGTGCCGTGGGTGGTCGCCGAATGCGCGAAGTTGAAACTACCCATGCGACCGTGCAGTGCGCCTTCGAAGGATTCCATCGCGACATACGCGCCCGCACCCGTCGCCTGGTCGAACGCGGCGGTGAACAGGGTCGCGGACCGGCCGGTGATCTCGCCCGCGAACTCCTTCTCGATCCGCGCGACGCCGACCGGCACCGCGGTGGTGATGGCCGGATCCGGCACGACATCGGTTGGGGTGAAGGCGGCGACAGAGAACGTACCGATTGCTTTTATGCAGCGCAGCGTAACGATGGGTACCGACAACTACTGACGGTGCGTGAGCACCTTGCGCACGACAAGACCAACGACCAGGGCCCAGAAGGCCGCACCGATGCCGAGGAACCCGACACCGGACGCCGCGATCAGGAACGTGACAACGCCGGCCTCGCGATGCTGTTCGGACTTCAGGGCACCGGCGACGGCGGCCGCGAGCGTGGCCAGCAGGGCAAGGCCCGCAACGGTTTCCAGCGTGCCCCTGGGCGCGGTGGCGATCAGGGTGACCAGCGCCGCCGAGCCGAGGGCGAGCATCACATAGCAGGCACCGGTGGTGCAGGCCGCGATCCAGCGGCGCTTCGGATCCGGATGCGCGGCGGGGGCGGCCGAGAGTGCGGCACTGATCGCGGCCAGATTGATGGCGTGCCCACCCGCCGGTGCGCCCAGAACGGTGCCGATTCCGGTGACGGACATCGAAGCGCGCCAAGGGACTTGGTAGTCGAAGGACTTCATCACGGCGGTGCCCGGAATGTTCTGGGAGGCCATCGTGACGATGTAGAGCGGGATGGCGATACCGATCGCCGCCTGCCAACTCCACTGCGGCACTGTCAATTCGAGCGACGGCCGCATCGCCGCGAGGTCGAGATGCTTGTGCTGCACCGCAATACTGATGCCCGCCCCGATCGCCGCAGCGGTGAAGGCCGCGATCACCGCCCAGCGCTTGGCGAACCGTTGCAGCACCAGCCAGACCACGATCACCGGCACCACCACCGCCGGACTGGCCTGCACGGCCTTCACCGGTGCGAGACACAGCGGCAGCAGCACACCGGCGAGCATCGCCTGCGCGATCTCCACCGGAATCGCGGCCACCAGATTGCCGAGCCGCTGCCACAGTCCGGTGATCACGATCAGCACACCGGTAATCGCGAACGCCCCGACCGCGGCGGCCCAGCCACCGGTGACCGCACCGGTGCTGGCGAGCAGTGCCGCACCCGGCGTCGACCAGGCCAGTGTGATCGGCAATCGATACCGATAACTCAGCAGCATCATGCCGATGGCCTGGGTGAGGCAGAGCGCGAGCAGTCCCGAAGCCGCCTGTGCCGAGGTGGCCCCGACCGCCGTCAACCCGTTCAGTACCACCGCGAACGAGCTGGTGAATCCGACCAGCGCGGTGACCACACCGGCCCCGACCGGCTGCGCGAGCCGCGCGTCACGGTGGGCCGGGGTAGGAGTGTCGGCGAGCGCCGGGGAAAGCCTGGACATTTCTGGAATCCTCCCCGGTCATCAGTCCAGTTGTCACAGCCAGTCGCTGGAAACTGGACTGAATTCCACAGCACGCAGCCAGGGTGATGCGGCATCCCGCTAGGGTGAATCGCCTGATCCACATCCAATGTGAACGCGAACATACCGCCTGATCTGGCGAGTACATGGGTAACTCGTCGGGTACGCCCAAAACTGATGTGGCACATGACGTAGGACCTGTACCTGGGCAAGGTAGTCCTTACTAGTATGGCCTGAATATTCGGAGAGGCGGAACAGAGAGGCGGAACGGAGCTTTGTTGAGCGCGGTACTGATCTCGGCGGATGAACTTCGGGAAGTATTGGCGGATAAACGGGTTCGGCTACTCGATGTGCGTTGGGCGCTCGGCGATCCGGACGGCCCGCAGCATTATCTGGATGGACATATTCCGGGCGCGGTCTTCGTCGATTTGGAGACCGAATTGGCCGCACCGCCGTCGCCGGCGCGTGGGCGGCATCCGCTGCCGGATCCCATGCAGCTCGAAAAATGCGCACGCAGCTGGGGCCTGCGTACCGGCGATCCGGTCGTCGTCTATGACGCGACCGGTGGCATGGCGGCGGCGCGAGCCTGGTGGCTGCTGCGCTGGGCTGGAATCGTGGATGTGCGGATTCTCGACGGCGGTCTGCCCGCGTGGACCGGTTCGGGCGGTGCGATCGCCACCGGCGCGGAAGCCGATCCCGAACTCGGTGATATCGAGATGAAACCGGGTCAGCTGCCGGTCATCGATGCCGATGCGGCCGCCAAATGGTCCGGCGTCCTGCTCGACGCGCGCGCGAGCGAGCGCTACCGCGGCGAGGTGGAGCCGGTCGATCCGCAAGCCGGCCACATTCCAGGCGCGATCAGCGCACCGACCACGGAGAACCTCGACTCCGACGGCCGATTCCGCAGCGTGGACGCTTTGCGAGAGCGCTTCGCCGCATTCGGGTCCGGGCCGGTCGCGGTCTACTGCGGGTCCGGTGTGACCGCGGCCCATCAGGTCGCCGCACTCGCCGCCGCGGGCATCGAAGCGGCCCTGTATCCGGGCTCGTGGTCGCAATGGTCGAACGACCCGAAACGTCAGGTCGCCACCGGGGAATAGGTCGCTACGGGCATGAGCGGGCAATGTCGCTCAGCACGGCATTGTCGGCGGCGGTCACCGGTAGGTCGTATCGGACCGCCACCGTCAGGTACTTGCCCGCATAGAAACAATGGTTCGTGCGCGCGGGCGGCAGCCATTCGGACGCTGTGCTGTCGCCCTTGGCCTGGTTGACATGCGCCGCGGTGGCCAGCAGATTCACATCGACATCGTTGGCGAAACGCACCCGCCGCTCGAGCGGCCAGTGCACCGCGCCCAAATCCCAGGCCGCGGCCAGTGGATAGACATGGTCGATCTGGATATCGCGCGCATCGGCCTTGCTGAAGGTGATCCGTTCGCCGGTGTACGGATCATCGAGCGTGCCCGCGGTTACCACACACTCGTGGGTACCGGGTCGGAAGCTCACCCCGCTCAGCTGCGCATTCAGCACGTTGTTGCGGGTATCGCAACCATCGTGTCCGCCCGGACCGTCGTAGTCATCGGTCCACGACGGTCCGAATACGCACCGCTGCCCTTCCCGACAGCCGCGCTCATAACCGCCGGGATGTGCCCGCACCGCAACGACCCGCACCGAAGCGAGCAATTTTTCGAGCTGAACCCGGGTGGGCGTGCTGAGTTCACCCACCCCGCGTTCACCCACCCCGCCAGCTGCCATCCCCGAGGGTGCGGGTGCGACCGGTTCACCGCCCGGCTCGGTGCATCCGGGCAGCGCGAAACTTACCGCCGCGAGCAGGGCAGGCAACCATCGTCGGGTCTCGGCAGGCACGGTGCCAGATGTACCCGCATGGACCGACATTCATCAGACCCTGCTGGCGCGAATCGGAGCCGGTCCGGACTCACAGCCAGGCGCGAGCCAGCAGTTCGTCATCGGCGACTTCACTCGTCCGCGGCGGGAATCTGGTGGCCGAGATGGACTCAGGATGCGCGCCATCGTGCCCGATCAGCCACGAACCACCGCGCTCCTCGCACTCGGCGATCTTCGCGAAGGTGTTGATCAGGAACGTGACCGCTTCACGTGGGTCCAGGGTGCGGGCCAGACGCTGTGATTCACCGGGGCGGGACAGGTCCAGCCAGACGCCGGACTGGCCGTCCAGTCGCATGCCGACGACCTTGTCGGCATTGACAAAGGTGAATTTGCGCCGTTCCCATGGCGTGGTCGGCGTGAAGCTCTGCTCGAGTACCTGGAGCAGAATCGTCATGCTTTTGCCCTCCGCTTTCCGTTGACGCCCAACTACGGTTCTCATGCGATGACCAGCGGATATACCAGTATGTTCCGAAAATGGCGCCAAGGGGTAGTAACGAGCCCATCTCGGCGAGTTCCGCGACTTTTTCGGCGACCGATCAGTTCCTCGACCGGGCGGAGTCTATATCTGCAAACGCAACATGATCAGGGAGGAACACCATGAATACCCTGCCGCCCATCGTCGATGCCGACACCTGGCAGCACCAACTCGACGCGCTGCGTATCCGGGAAAAGGCAGCGACTCGAGAACTCGATGCGATCGCGGCCCAGCGGCGCCGCCTGCCGATGGTCGAAATGCCCGAGTACACCCTCGAGGGCGCGGACGGACCGGTCCGGCTGGCGGAGATCTTCGACGGTAGGTCACAGCTCATCGTCTACAACCACATGTGGTTCCCGGGCGAGAAGTGGCAGTGCGGTGGTTGTACCTCGTTCACCTCACAGTTCACCCGGTTGAGATTCCTGGACAACTACGATGCCCGGTTCGTCATCGTCACCCAGGGGCCGATCGACGAGGCACTCACATACCAGCGGCGGGTCGGAAACACAATGCCCTGGTATTCCACGGCGAACAGTACATTCGGCACCGACGTCGGCGCGCCGCCCGGCGGGGGATTCGCGGTCAACGTATTCCTGCGCGACGGCGACAAGGTCTATCGCACCTGGCACACCAACGGCCGCGGCACCGAGCAACTCAGTTACAGCTTCGCGCTGATCGACTTGTTGCCGTACGGGCGGCAGGAGCAATGGCAGGACTCGCCGCAGGGTTGGCCACAGTCGCCCACCTACAGCCGATGGAGTGGCTCCCAGGACATCGCCGCACACTACGGCGCCCCGGAGGCGTGACTACATCCGGCCCGAGAGCGTGGGCCGGTGGACACAGCCGTGCGGCTTCGACCAGCTGATCTGGCTAGAACGTCAAGCTCGGTCCAGGATGGCCGAGAGTGCACGCCGCAAGGCGGAGGCGGGGTCTGCGGGCATCTCGTCTGCTCGCCAACCGACGAAATCGTCCGGCCGGATCAACAGGGCCCCGGACGAGGCCAGCCCGGTGGCTGCCGCCCACGCGCCGGCGGTGTCGACGGCATCGCCGGCGGAGCCGATGCAATGCACAGCGATGGGCACTCCCAGGTCGGATGACGTCGAGGCTGCGGCGACGGACCACCTCGCCCCGTCGTCCCCGGCGAACACGGTGAACCCGGGACCCAGCAGGTCGAGCGTCGAGGCGCGCTCCCCGTCTCGCCGCAACCAGACATGCGGCACCCGGGTGCCGGGTTGTGCTCGCAACTCGTCGACCAATGACACGGCGTCGGGGTCGTCCGGCGCGGGCTCGCCGGTCACCACCGCTGCCGACCAGTATCGGTAACCCGCGAGCATGGAGAACAGCGGTCGCTCCTCGCCTGCTGGGAGCTGCGGTCTGTCATCGTCCAACCGGAGGAACGCCAGAGCCGGCCCGGTCAGCGACTGGCGTGCGCAAAAACGTCCCACCGGGTGCCGCTCGGCGTGGTAGGTGGTCAGCAAGCCCGGTCCGGCCGTACCGTCGAGGACTGCAGCCAGTTTCCAGGCCAGATTGTGTGCACTCTGGATGGCAACGTTGGCGCCCCCGGCCTTGAACGGCGGCATGGTGTGCGCCGTGTCGCCGACCAGAAGGACCCGTCCATGCTGGAACTGCGCGGCCACCTGCTCGCAGGGCTGCCACGGCACGATATCGACGATCTGCACCTCCATCGGCGCACCGATGGCCGCAAGGAGCATGTCGTGACAGCGCTGCGGGGTGAACTGCTCGGCGGTCTCTCCCCTGCGGGGGAAGTACGTCATGATGAACACGCCGAGATCCCCCTGTGCCACCAGGAATATGCCTTCCACCTCGGCGTTCTTGACCTGAACGCCGTCTCCGTCCCCCAACTCGGGAAGCAATTGCCGCCAAGGCGCGCGGAAGTAGACGTAGACGACGAAGATCGGTATCGGACCGTACCCGGAGGTGGGCACCCCCAACGTGTCGCGAATATGGCTGCGCACACCTTCGGCGGCGACCAGATAGTCGGCCCGGACCGTATGCGACTTGCCTGAATCCAGTTCGCGCAGTACCGCTGTGACACCGCTGGGGTCCTGCTCGAACGACGACAGCGCCGTCCCGTAGCGCACCTCGCTCCCATGCCCGCGGGTGTAGGCGAGCAGGAGCGGCTCGAGTTTGCTCTGCGGGAAGTATTGCGCGGACGGCTCGGGGCTGAGCTCGTCGAAGGGGGAGAAGATGGCGTCGACGTCGAAAGCTTGTTCTTGTTCGGGGCTGTTCAGAGTCGGCTTGACGACCATGTTGGAAGCGTCTGAAGCGAGGGCGTGCACTTCGTCAGCCAGCCCGAGGCCACGAAGGATCTCCAGGCTCCGGAAGCTCAAATTGCGGGCTTTGGGGTAGATGAATATCTCGCGTCGCTTTTCGACCAGCAGCGACCGAACCCCGTGCTTGGCGAGCAACGCCGACGTTGCCAGTCCGCCCGCCCCGGCGCCGACGATCAATACAGGCACATGCTCGGCATCCATCACCAGAACTCCTCGCCAGCCGACACCAAGTGACCTCCGGTCTGATGGACACACATCAGGGACATGCAGAGTGCGCTGATCCGCTCCTGAAGAACTCGCCGACGATCCGAACTTCAGGTGCACCAAAACGTTGCCAGTGGAGACACACCATGCTGACACACTCGGACGTCTGTGGGCTGCAATATTCCGCGACTGCACGATGCGGCTCACGCATGAAATCGACTTCGCATAATGATGATGGCGCCGGATGAACACGCAGCCGACGGTGTATCCACCGACTACAAACGGCTCAGCAAAGTCAATGGATCCTCGAGCAATCCGGCGGCGGTCGCGAGGAAGCGCGACGCCAGTTCACCATCGATCATCCGATGGTCGAAACTGATACCGATGGTGGTGACCCACCGAATGGCGAGTTCGTCACGGAATACCCACGGACGCTTGCGAATCGAGCCGAGGCACAGGATCGCGGCCTCACTCGGATTGACCAGCGGAACACCGGCATCGACACCGAAGACGCCGATATTGGTGATGGTGAATGTGCCGCCGCGCAGGTCGGTCGGGGTGGCGCCGCCCGACCGCGCTGTCTCGGCGAGCCAGCCGATTTCCCGGCACAGGTCGCGCAGGCTCAGTGCCTGGGCTTCCTTGAGATTGGGCACCAGCAGACCGCGTTCGGTGGCGACGGCGACACCGAGATTCACATAGTGCTTGGTGACGATCTCCTGATTCGCCTCGTCCCAGCAGGCGTTGATGCCCGGATATTCCGCGAGTGCGGCGAGTACGGATTTGGCGACCAGGGCCAGCGGCGTCAGCGCCAGCCCCTCGAAGGATTTGGTGCAACGCAGGTGGTCGAGCAGTTCCATCGATGCGGTGAAGTCGATGGTGACGAAGGTGCTGGCCTGTGGGATGGTGCGCGCGCTCGCCACCATGGCGGCCGCGGTGCGTTTGCGGATACCGCTGATCGGGGTGCGTTCCTCGCGGGATGCGGGGCGCTCGATGCCCGCATTCGGATCGGTAACCGAGGACGTCCGTGGTGTGGCCGGGCCGTCGGTGTCGGTCACGGTGGCGCGCGGCTGCGATACCGGAACCGCACCGCGCACATCCTCGACCGTCACCGCACCGTCGGGGCCCGAACCGGCGACGTACCAGAGGTCGATACCGAGTTCCTTGGCGAGTTTGCGCGCCCCCGGGGTCGCCGCCGCCCGGCCCATTCCCGACTCGACCGGCTCGACAGCCGAACTCGCCTGCGGCGCAGGCGATTCTCCCGCGGGTCGACGCCGCCGAGACACCGTCTCGCCTTCGGGCCCGTATCCGACCAGTACCGAGGTCCGCCCGTTCGCGGCTTCCTGCTCAGACGCGACCGCCAGATCATTTCGCACCCGGATGAGCGGCGCTCCCACCGCGACCGTCTCGCCGGGCTGAGCGAGCAATTCGACCACCGTGCCCGAAAACGGCGACGGCAGCGACACCACTGCCTTGGCCGTCTCCACGTCGGCGATCGTCTGATTCAACTGCACCGTGTCACCGACACCCACCGACCACGCCACCAACTCCGCATCGGCCAGTCCCTCGCCGAGATCGGGTAGCCGGAATTCCAGGATATTGCTCTGGTCTTCCTCGAGGGCACGATCTTCCACTGGGGCACCTCCGGAGTGAGCGATGGTCAGGCGGCAAGTGAGCGATCGACCGCGGCGAGGATGCGGTCCGGATCCGGCAGGTGGTGCTTTTCGAGCTTAGCCGGGGGGTAGGGGATGTCGAAGCCGCCGACGCGCAGTACCGGCGCCTCCAGGTAGTAGAAGCAGCGCTCGGTGATCCGCGCGGCGATCTCGGCGCCGAGCCCGCCGAAGACCGGCGCTTCGTGCGTCACGATCAACCTGCCGGTTTTGGCCACCGAAGCCGCGATCGTGTCGAAATCGATCGGCGATAAACTGCGCAGATCGACCACCTCGAGCGAATGCCCTTCCTCGGCGGCGATTTTCGCGGCGGTCATGGCCGAGGCCACGGTGCCGCCGTAAGCGACGAGAGTGGCGTCGGTACCGCTGACGCAAACGCGGGCCCGGTCCAGCGGCATGGCCTCGGCATCGAAATCGACCTCGGCCTTATCCCAGTAGCGCCGCTTGGGTTCGAAGAAGATCACCGGATCATCGAGCGCGATCGCCTGGCGGATCATGAAATACGCGTCGGCGGGATTGCTCGGCGTCACGACGCGCAGTCCGGCGGTATGGGCGAAATACGCCTCCGGTGACTCCGAGTGATGCTCCACCGAACCGATTCCGCCGCCGAACGGAATGCGAATCGTCATGGGCGCGATCACCTTTCCCTGCGTCCGGTAGTGGATCTTGGCGACATGCGAAACTATCTGGTCGAAGGCTGGATAGACGAAGCCGTCGAATTGAATCTCGCATACCGGCCGGTAGCCGCGCAGTGCCATGCCGAAAGCCGTTCCGACAATGCCGGATTCGGCCAGCGGCGTATCGATGACGCGGTTGTTCCCGAAATCCTTTTGTAGCGTATCGGTCACCCGGAAAACCCCACCGAGACGACCGATATCCTCGCCCATCAATACGACTTTCGGATCGTCGTCCATGGCCCGTCGCAGCCCGGCATTGAGCGCCGTGGCGAAGGTCGCGATCATGTGCGGACTCCTTCCGGTCGCGCGGTGATCTCACCGGGATCGCCGGCCAGATACGCCGCGTACTCGCTCCGCTCCTGGGTGATCAGCGGATGCGGGGTGGCATAGACGTGATCGAACAGCTGCGATGGTGCCGGATCCGGCATATCGATGGTCGCGGTGCGCACCTGGTGCGCGACTTCATCGGCGCTCGCATCGACGTGGCGCTCGAATGCCGTGTCCCACAGCTCCTCTCGCTCCAGCAGTTTGCGCAGCCGCGCGATCGGATCGCGGCGCGCCCACTCCTCGGTCTCGGCGGTGGAGCGGTAGCGGGACGGGTCGTCGGCGGTGGTGTGCGGACCCATCCGATAGGTCAGCGCCTCGATGAACGACGGTCCGCCACCGGTGCGGGCGCGAGTCGCGGCCTGTCTGGTGACCGCGAGAACGGCGAGCACATCGTTGCCGTCGACCTGGAGGCCGGGAATTCCATAACCGTAGGCGCGCCGCGCGATCGGGGTCGCACTCTGGATCCGGACCGGAGAACTGATCGCCCAATGGTTGTTCTGGCAGAAGAATACGACCGGCGCACCCCAGCTGGCGGCGAAGCCCAATGCCTCGGCGAGATCGCCCTGACTCGAGGCGCCGTCACCGAAGTAGGCGATGGTCGCGATCTCCGCGCCGTCGAGGTGGGCGGCGCAGGCGTAACCGGTCGCGTGCAGGCCCTGCGAGCCGACGATGATATTCGGGTTGGTCATATTGACCGCGTCTGGATCCCAGCAGGAGTGCGCGACCCCGCGCCACATCCGGGTGAGTTCGGTGGGATGGACGCCGCGACAGTAGGCGACCGCGTGTTCACGGTAGCTGCAGAAGACATAGTCGTCGGGGCGCAGAGCGTATGCCGAGCCGACCTGGGCGGCCTCCTGCCCGAGCATCGGCGCCCACAGTCCGAGCTGGCCCTGGCGTTGCAGCGCGGTTGCCTCGGTGTCGATCCGGCGGGTGACGACCAGGTCTGTGTACATCGCGCGCAGCTGTGCGGGCCCGATATCGACGATCAGGGCGGCGTGTTCTCGGTCGAATACGCGGCGGCCGTCGGGTTGAACCAGCTGAACCGGATAGTCGGTTTTGTTCGTCATTCGGGATCGCCTCCTGACTGCAAACGCAGGGCTGATGTGCCCCACATCACATAGCATCCACCAGGAGGCGAAGTGCGCAAGTGATCGATACGCGAGTAAGCAGAATGCCCAAATCCCATTCGCGTTCTGATGTCATACTGCGTTTTATGACCAGTAGAGAACCCGCCGACGTCACCCTGGACGCCACCGACGCGCGGCTGCTGCTCGAGCTGGTCGCCAACCCACGCGCCACCGGTGTCGAGCTGGCCACCCGGCTCGGGTTGTCCCGCAATACCGTGCAGGCGCGGCTGTCGCGCTGGGAGGCGAGCGGTGTGCTCGCCAGCTTCGAACGCCGAGTGCAACCCCAGGCGCTCGGCTACCCGCTGGCGGCTTTCGTCGCCGTCGTCGTCGATCAGCATCGCTTGGATTCGGTAGTCGGCGAACTCGCCCGAGTGCCGGAGGTGACCGAGGTGTGCGGCATGACCGGACTGACCGATCTCACCGTACGAGTCGTGGCGCAGGATGCGGACGACCTGTACCGAATCGCCGGGCAGATATTGAAGATCCCCGGGGTGGAACGCACCAATATGGCGTTGGTAATGCAGCAATTCGTCGGACCGCGCACCGCACCGCTGCTGGACCGGCTCGCCGGATCCACCGACCGCTCGCTACGAGCCTGATCCGACGAACCGAGTGCAATCGGAGTCCGCACCGCCGAGGACATGAGGGATTTACAGCAGATTGAGGAATTCGGTAGCCGTCATTCCGGCCTGTCGAAGGATCGAGGCCAGGGTGCTGCGCTTGACCGTGGCGTGCAGCGGCACCACCACGGTCCTGCCGTCCTCGCGACGATAGACGGCATGACTGCCTGCCGTTCGGACGTGTTCGAAGCCGACTGACCCAAGACCCGCAAGACCTTCCGCACCGGAAGGTCCGAGAGCGCCGGACTCACGCCGCTGTACCGGGAATCTGGAATGAAGTCACCAATGGCGTGGCGGCGAGCTGGGGCTCGGGTGCCTCGGCGAGGCAGAGCGCGACCGCTTCGCGGAGATTGGTCAGCGCCTCCTCGATCGTCTGGCCCTGACTGGCCACATCGACCTCGAGGCACTGCGCGACATACCAGTCCTCTTCCTGGTGCACCGCAGCCGTCAATACTCGCTGATCAGCCATGGAAACATCTTCTGCGCCGACATCGTCCAGCACGGTTCAGTCGGTGACGAGACTGGTTGCGGCGGTGCGGATTATTTCTGGGATTTCTACTGATTTGCGGGTTTCGTTGTCTACGTAAACGTGGACGAAGGTGCCGGTGGCGGCGAGCTCCAGGGTGTCGTCGGCTTCGCGGAAGATGGCCAGGTCGTAGGTGATGCTGGAGCGGCCGAGGCGGGAGACGCGCAGGCCGACCTGAAGTTGGTCCGGAAAGCTCAGGGAGCCGTGGTACTGGCAGGAGGTCTGGGCGACCACGCCGAGGGCGGGCAGCTCGCGGATATCCGTGCCGGTGGCGTGCATGAGCCAAGCATTGACCGCGGTGTCGAAGTACGAGTAGTACGTCACGTTGTTCACGTGGCCGTAGTGGTCGTTATCGGCCCAGCGGGTCGGCATCGGCCAGAGGACTGGATACTGCTGCGTCACCCGGCCGACGATAGCTCAGCCGGGGTGCTGCCCTGCCGGTGGTCGCGCGGACTCACGCCGAAATGCCGTTTGAATGCCGTGCTCAACGCGAACGCACTGCCGTAGCCGACCTGGCGGGCAATGGATTCGATGGTGGCATCGGATTCCTGTAGCAGATCGGCGGCCAGGGCCAGGCGCCATTCGGTGAGGAACGCCATCGGCGGTTCACCGACCAGATCGGTGAACCGGCGGGCCAGCGCCGCCCGCGACACCCCGACCGCCTCTGCCAGGCTGGCGACCGTCCAGCCGTGCGCCGGATTGTGCTGCAGCAGCCGCAGCGCCTTGCCGACCAGCGGATCACTGTAGGCGTGGTACCAGGCGGGCGCGTCATTGCGCGTGAACCAGGCGCGCAGGGCCGCGATCAGCACCATATCGAGCAGCCGGTCCAGCACGACGCCCTGTGCGGGCTCGTCCTTGGTGGCCTCGTCGACCAGGATGTCGAGCAGCCGGGTGTCGAAATCGCCGCGCTGCAAGATGATCACGGATGGCAGGGCGCGCAGCAGCCGCTGGCTGGCCGCACCCGCGGACTCATAGGTGCCGGTCACCATCAGGGTGGCGCCGTTCGTATCGGTCCCCCACTGACGGACACCGAGACTCAATGTCTCGCAAAGGATTTCACCGTCGCTCGTCTTGGTGATATTGCCTGGATCGATAAAGATCTGCGGTGCGGTGGCCGGATCGTCCGCGACCGTATAGGGATCGGGTCCGCGAAAGATCGCGATATCGCCCGCGCTGATCTGCCGCGGCTTACTGCCCGCCGCCTCGGTCATGATCCAGGCCGTGCCGCGGATCATCGATACCACCGCCAGCGGCGCCCGGTCCTGGATGCGCAGCGACCACGGCGGATCGAGCAACGAACACATGATGAACGCACCTCGGGCGCGTGGACCTTCGAGCAGACTGGCGAGCGCATCCACACGACAAACAGTAGACGCTGACGCATGATCACGAGTCGCTGAGCTATGTTTCGTCGCGGGCCGTGCCGATGTAATGGAAACATGACAAACAGCAGCTCCCCCCAACGCCTCATCCTCGTCACCGGCGGTACCGGCAAGACCGGTAGCCGGGTCGCGACCCGGCTCCGGCAGGCCGGTCATCCGGTCCGGATCGGTTCCCGCACTGCCGAGATCCCCTTCGACTGGGCCGACCGCACTACCTGGGCTCCGGCGCTGTTCGAAGTGGACGCGGTGTACATCGCCTTCCAGCCGGATCTGGCGGTGCCGGGTGCACCCGCGACCATCCAGGCGTTCACCAATGCGGCCAAGGCCAATGGTGTGCGCAAGCTCGTACTGCTGTCCGGACGCGGCGAACCGGAGGCGGTGGAGTGTGAGCAGATCGTGCAGGGCTCGGGTCTCGACTGGACCATCGTGCGCTGCAGCTTCTTCGCACAGAACTTCAGCGAAGGCGCATTCCTGGACTATGTGCTCGCGGGTGTGGTGGCGCTGCCCAATGGCGATGTGCCGGAACCGTTCGTGCACGCCGACGATATCGCCGATGTCGCGGTCGCCGCGTTGACCGCGGACGGGCACAGCGGCGAGCTGTACGAACTGACCGGCCCCAGGTCGTTGACGTTCGCCGAGGCCGTCACCGAGATCGCCAGCGCGACCGGGCGCGAGATCGCCTTCATCCCGATCTCCCGCACGGATTTCGTTGCGGCACTGACCGAGTACCAGGTGCCCTCCGACGTCATCAGCCTGCTCGACTACCTGTTCGGCACGGTACTGGACGGCCGAAACACCAAGACCGCGGACGGCGTCCAGCGCGCTCTGGGCCGGGAACCGAAAGATTTCCGCGATTACGCCGTCGAGACAGCAGCTGCCGGTGTGTGGAACATCTCGAGCGAGTAGGCGGTTGTAAGGAATAAGACCGCCGCGCGGACGCCGATCTCAATGGCGAGATCCGTGGAGCCGGGCTTTCGGACAATGACGTCCCGAGCCGGCTCCCCGTGCGGCCACGAGATGGGCCGCGACGCGGTACCGTCGAATCAGTGGCGACCACGACGATCGATCCGCAGACCCGGTTGGCGCGCGCCGCGGTATTCATGGTGTTCGCACTGAACGGCTTCCTGGTGGCCATGTGGGTGGTGCACATCCCGGCCATTACCGACCGGACCGGGATCGCGCATTCCACCCTCGGCATGTTCATTCTCATGCTCGCCGGTGCGGGCGTTGTCGGCATGCGCATCGCGGGCCCGCTCGCCGACCGATTCGGCAGCCGGACCGTGGTCGCGGCCGCCGCGGGGATCACCTCGATATCCGTGCTCGGCCCCGGACTCGCGACCGGGCCGGTAAGCCTGGCGATCGCACTCGCCTGCTTCGGTTTCGGCAATGGTGCACTCGACGTTTCGATGAATACCCAAGCGGTACATGTCGAGCGGACTTATGACCGACCGATCATGTCGGCGTTCCACGCATTGTTCTCCGGTGGCGGATTCGTCGGCTCACTGCTCGGTGCGGCCGCACAGCGCGCGGGCTGGGATGTGCGTCTGAGCTTGTCGCTCGCGGCGGTGGCCGGGTTGGCGATTACGGCCGCACTCGTACCACGTCTGCTGCCCGATACCGGATCGTCTGCGCGAGAATCGAATTCGGAAGTATCACCGGAAAGTGGCCGGTACGCCCATATTCCGGAAGGCACAAGCCAGGCGCAGAACCCGGGTGGCGAGTCCGAAACGACATCGGATGAGGCCGGAACAACCCGGTCGACGCCCACACGGAACCGCTCTCGAAAAGTCCTGGCGCTGGCGGCAATCGCCTTCGCCCTACTTCTCACCGAGGGCGTCGCCGCCGACTGGAGCGCCCTCCAGGTCCGCGACCATCTCGATGTCGACGATGCCACCGCCGCACTGGCATTCGGCGCATTCTCCTGCACCATGACCGCGGGCCGATTCATCGCCGACCGGGTCGCGGGCGCCTTCGGCCGCGTCGCCATTGTCCGCTACGGCACGTTGCTCGCCGCATTCGGATTGGTCCTGATCATGGCTTCGGATTGGGTGCCGTTGACGCTGCTCGGCTGGGCGATATGCGGCCTCGGCCTCTCCGGCGGCATCCCGCAAATCTTCACCGCCGCGGGCAATCTCGGTTCATCCACGGCGGCTACCGATATGTCGCGGGTATTCAGCCTCGGCTACCTCGGCCTGCTCGCCGGACCCTCCATCATCGGCTGGCTGACGGCCCTGGTACCACTCACCACCGCAATGGTCGTCCCCTTGATCGCCGTCCTGCTCTGCTGTCGCTACGCGGGTGCGGTCGCACCACAACAGCATTAGCGCGATCAGACACTCACGCGAATGACGAATCCCGGGCAAGCGCGGCGAGCTCGCGCCATTGCGGCAGCGGTAGCGCCGCCGGATCCGCGGGCAGCACCTGCAGACAAACATGATCGGCCCCGGCATCCAAATGCTGCCGGACGCGCTCGCCGATCACATCGATATCCCCATACGCCACAACCGAATCCACCAGGCGCGAACTCGGGCCACCCGTGATGTCCTCGTCCCCGAAACCGAGGCGGCGCACATTGGCCACCTGATGTGGCGCGGATTCGAGATAGCCCCCGACGTGCGCCCTGGCCACCTCCCGGGCGCGCGATCTATCGGCATCGAGGACGACGACCTGCTCGACACCCAGAAATGCCTCCGGTCCGATGATCCGCCGCGCCTCGGCGGTGTACTCGACCGGCACGTGATAGGGATGCGCACCCCAGGTCCGCTCGCCGGCCAATGCCAACATCTTGGGGCCAAGGGCAGCAAGCACCCGCCGTGGCGCCGGGTCCGGCGGCAGCCCGTGCTGCGGAACGGCATCCATCGCATCTAGATAGCCACGCATCAGCGCCAACGGCTTGCCGCCGGACGGAATCGTGTAGCCACCGAACTCGGTAGACCGACCACCGACCCGCTGACCGCCGAGTCCGAGCAGATAGCGCCCTGGGAACGCCTCACCCAGCGCGCGCTCGGCGGTGGCCATGGCCATCGGATCACGCAGTGCCACATTGGCAATGCCCGCGGCGACCACCATCCGTTCGGTCGCCCCGAGCAACAGCCACGCCTGCCCGACCGTATCGCGTCCGAACCCTTCGCCGAACCACAGTGCGCCGTAACCCAATTCTTCGATCTCGGCGGCGGCCTCGCGCACCCGCCCCACCGGTTGTCCGTCGAATGCGAAGGTCCAGATGCCGACGCCGCCGAGTTCATGTTCCACCATCATCGCGCTCCCAACAATAAACCGGAGAAGTTCTCCGCTTTCGTGTCGGTACGATAGCGGAGAACTTCTCCGGTTAACAAGGGGTGCGCATGCGGGTCGATGCTCAGCGGAACTACGAACGTGTACTCGAAGCGGCGACAGCGGCATTCGCGCAAGAAGGTCCGGATGCCTCGCTCAATGACATCGCCCGTCGCGCGGGTGTCGGCCCGGGCACCCTCTACCGGCACTTCCCCAACCGGCAAGCACTACAGGCCGCTGTGCTGACCGAGCGGATCGAAAAGCTCTGTGGCCAAGCCGAAGAACTGGCGTCGCACGAGCCGACAGCGGCACTCTCCGCGTGGCTGCGCGCCCTACTCGTGCACGCCCGGACCGACCACGGCCTGGGCGGCGCGGTCCTGGCCGGACCGGTCGACCTGGGTTTCGACTGCCAGCAGGCCATCCACCGATCCGGTGCCGCCCTGCTCACCAGGGCACAGCGCAGTGGCAGCATCCGCGCGGATGTCGCCATCGACGATGTGATCCAACTGGTCGCGGGGATTGCCCTGGCAGCACGACACGGCACCGATCCGGATCAACCGGATCGTCTACTCCGCCTCGTCAGGGACGCCCTCGACAGCCCGCGCGAATAGCATCGGTATCGGTAAGTTCGAGAGATGTTCGACAACAACAGACTCGAGGCACGGATCGATCGCCTCGAACGCAAGCTCGACTTGATCATCAAACATCTCGGTCTCCCGAGCCAAGACCTGACACCCCATGAGGAAATCGACGAACTCATTCGGCAGGGCAAAAAGATCCACGCGATCAAGGTCTATCGCGATCTCACCGGCTGCGGCCTGCGGGAGGCCAAGGACGCGGTCGAAGCGCGCGAACGACACTTGCGATGACGAAAGCCCGCTTCCACGAACGGAAGCGGGCTTTCGCGCGCAGGTACTTACAGAGCCTTGAGTTCTTCGGTGACGGCTCCGACGGACTTCTTGGCGTCGCCGAAGAGCATGGAGGTGTGGTCGGCGTAGAAGAGGGGGTTATCGATGCCGGCGAAACCACTGTTCATGGAACGCTTGAGCACGATCACGCTCTTGGCCTGGTCGACATTGAGGACGGGCATTCCGTAGATCGGGGAGGAGGAGTCCTCGCGGGCGGCGGGGTTGGTGACGTCGTTGGCGCCGATCACCAAAGCCACATCGGTGCGGCCGAATTCGCCGTTGATGTCGTCCATCTCCTTGAGCGCGTCGTAGGAGACCTCGGCCTCGGCGAGCAGGACGTTCATGTGGCCGGGCATGCGACCGGCGACGGGGTGGATGGCATATTTGACCTCCACACCTTTGGCTTCCAACAGCGCGGCCATTTCCTTGACCGCGTGCTGGGCCTGCGCGACTGCCATGCCGTAGCCGGGGACCACGATGACCTGATTGGCATACGCCATCTGGATCGCGGCATCCGCGGCGGAGGTGGCCTTGGCCTGCTTCTGCTCACCACCACCGGCGCTGGGAGCGGTACCACCGCCACCGAAGCCACCCGCGACGATGGCGGGGATGGAACGGTTCATCGCCTTGGCCATCAAATTGGTGAGGATGGTGCCGGACGCGCCGACGATCATGCCCGCCACGATCATGGCGGTGTTGCCCAGCGCCAAACCCGCGGCGGCGGCGGACAAACCGGTCAACGCATTCAGCAGCGAGATGACCACCGGCATATCCGCGCCGCCGATGGGTAGCACGACCATCAAACCGAGCACACCGGCGAGCACGAGTACCGCGATCATCCAGTACTGGGGCACACCATCACCGGTGGCGCCGATACCGATCACCACCGCGGCCGCGATCGCACCCACCAGCAAAAGCAGGTTCAAGGGTTGCTGGAATTTGCCGATCCCGATCGGACGTCCGGGCAGGATCTCCTGCAGTTTGCCGAATGCGATCAGCGAACCCCAGAACGACACCGACCCGATGATCGCCGCGAACAGCGAACCGATCACGATGTGCACGGTGGGTTCTTCATCGAAATGCGAAAAACCCTGGGAGTTGATGAATTCCGACCACGCGATCAACGCGACCGTGCCACCACCGACACCGTTGAATGCGGCCACCAGCTGCGGCATAGCGGTCATCTTGGTGTAGCGCGCGGGCGGCACACCCAGCACCACACCGACCACGAGCCCGGCGACGATCAGAATCCAGTTCGAGGTGTGGCGGATCGAAATCAAGGTCGCCACCACGGCGATCACCATGCCGACCGCGGCGATCAGATTGCCGCGCACCGCGGTCTTCGGGCCGGTCAAGCCCATCAGACCGTAGATGAACATCGCGAACGCGATGATGTAGAGCCCGTTGACCAGATAGGTCACATTGTCGAAGGTATGCATCACGCTGCCCTCTCCGACCGCTCCGCTGTGGCAGCCTGCACCGGTGCGGCCTTCTTGCCCTTGAACATTCCCAGCATCCGGTCGGTCACCACGAAACCGCCGATGACGTTCAGCGTTCCGAACACGACCGCGACGAACAGAATGATCTGGGTCAGGATCGAGGGATCCTGCACATTGCCGAGGGTTACCAACGCACCGAGCACGACGATGCCGTGAATGGCGTTGGTACCCGACATGAGTGGGGTGTGCAGGGTATTGGGGACCTTGGAGATGACGGCGAACCCGACGAACCCGGACAACACCAGGATCGCGATATTGGCTAGCAGTTCGGTGTACATCAGGCATCCACGCTTTCGCTTGTCGGTTCGCTCGGCAAGCCTTGCTCACGAGTGACGCAGGAGTCGGCGAGCACCTGATCGGAGAAGTCGGGCGCGAGTTTCCCGTCGACCAACATCAGCTCCAGCAGTGCCGCAATATTCTTCGAGTACAACTGCGAGGCATGCTCGGGCATGGTCGCGGGCAGATTCAACGGCGATGCGATCGTCACCTGATGCTTGACCACGGTCTGCCCGGGTTCGGTCAGCTCGCAATTGCCGCCGGTCTCACCGGCCAAGTCCACGATCACACTGCCGGGCTTCATCCCCGCCACCGCCGCGGCGGTCACCAGGCGCGGTGCGGGACGACCCGGCACCAACGCGGTGGTGATCACCACGTCGAAACCCTTGATCGCATCCTCCAATGCCTGCTGCTGCTCGGCCTTCTCGTCATCGGTCAGCTCGCGGGCATAACCACCCTCACCGGCGGCGTCGATACCGAGATCGAGCCACTGCGCACCCACCGAACGCACCTGATCGGCCACCTCGGGGCGCACGTCGTAGCCGGTGGTCCGGCCACCGAGACGTTTCGCCGTCGCCAATGCCTGCAGACCCGCGACACCCACGCCGAGCACCAGCACGGTCGCGGGTTTCACCGTGCCCGCCGCGGTGGTCAACATCGGGAAGAAACGCGTCGACTCCGACGCCGCCAGCAGCACGGCCTTATAACCAGCGACATTGGCCTGCGAGGACAGCGCGTCCATCACCTGGGCACGCGAAATACGCGGAATCGCCTCTACGGCAAAGGCTTGCACTCCCTCCGTTCGCAGCGCGGGAATCTGGTTCTCGGCATTGCGCGGGGCGAGGAAGCCGATCAGGGTCTGTCCGCTGCTCAGCTTCGCCACCTCGGCGTCACTGGGCGGAGCGACCTTCACGACCACATCGGCCGACCACGGATCGCCAATGGTCGCGCCCGCATCTTCGTAGGCTGCGTCCGGAATGAGCGCGCCGAGCCCGGCGCCCGCTTCGACCACCACCTCCACACCCTGCTTCAGCAAGCTCGGAATGATCTTGGGCACCAAAGCGACACGCCGCTCGCCCGCGTTTGACTCGCGAACGACTCCGACACGCGCTCCGCGCGGCGACTCGTCGCCTACGCTCTGCGTTGTCTCCACTTGTCAGACTTCCTTCTCTGGCTGAGCTTCAAGCAACCGGTCGACGGCCGAACGATGCTACTTTGGAGTAAGTTCGTCCAAATTCTCGCAACTGTACCCGGCTCGCCGTGAGCCTAGCTGAGATGGTGGTCACATGTTGCGGCCGGATTCCGCCGATATGTCCGATTCGCGACCAACTCCGAGGTTCGAATCCTGGTCGGTGCGGCGCAATACCTGCGCATAGTGACGGCATCATGCCCGAGTCTGTCGCCCGTAGGTCGTACGCCGTATGGTCGGCGGTGTGAACGACTGCGTCTTCTGCCGCATCGCGGCGGGACAGGCCCCGGCGACCAAGGTCTACGAGGACGACACGCTGTGCGCGTTCCTGGACATTCGCCCGATCGCCCGCGGCCACACCCTGGTCATCCCGAAACGGCACGCATCCGAATTGGCGGATCTGGACGCCGATCTGGGTGCGGACATCTTCCGCGCCGGACACCGACTCGCGCTGGCGATCCGGCGCAGCGAGCTGGCCGCGGATGGCGCGAATCTCGTCCTCAATGACGGCACCGCCGCCTTTCAGACGGTCCCCCACGTCCATCTGCACGTGATACCGCGCCGGCACCGCGACAAGCTGAGCTTCGCCGCCGGACTGCTGCTGCGGCGCCCACACGACCCGCAGACCACCGCGGCCGCCATCCGCGCCGGAATATCGGCATTGGCACCCGCAGACGAGAACAGTGCCGAGGAAGGATCGCAAGGATGACCGACCTGTCCCAGGAGCGGATCGAGCTGACCGACCTGCTGTCCGAGCAATGGGAGGCGATCGCGACCCTGGTCGCCGATCTCGACGAAGAGCGTTGGCGCACACCGTCTCCGCTGCCGGGCTGGTCGCTGTTCGATGTGGTCGCACACATCGTCGGCACGGAATCCTGGCTGCTCGGTGAGCGCCCGCCCGCACACGATCCGATCCGGCCCAAAACCGACGTGACCACGCTGTCGCATGTGCGCAACGAGTCCGGCGTACTCAACGAGATCTGGGTCGACCGGCTGCGACCGCTCTCGGGTAAACGACTGCTCGAGCTGTATCGCGAGGTCACCGAGCGCAGGCGCACGGCGCTCGCATCCTTCGATGATGCGCAATGGCAGGCCGAGACCGTGTCCCCGATCGGCAAGGTCAGCTATGGCCGGTTCATGCGGATAAGACTGTTCGACTGCTGGATGCACGAAGTGGATATCGCCGACGGGCTCCGCGTTTCCGTCGACGAGGGCGGGCCGCGCGCCGCGCGGGCCTTCGGCGAACTCACCGCGACCATCGGGCGGGCGGTGGCGAAGGGTGCACGCGCGCCGGAGGGATCGTGCCTTACATTCGAGCTGACCGGCCCGTTACCGCAGACGCTGCACGTCGCGGTGCAGGGCCGTGCCAATATCGTCGAGGAATTGGACGCGCCCGCCGCCGTGGTGGTTCGGATGGGCTCCGGCCTATTCGCTCGGCTGCGCGGTGGACGGACCACGGCCGATGCGCACCAAGGTGAATTCACCATCTCCGGCGACGCGGAACTGGGCAACCGACTGGTGCGCAACCTGGCCTTCACCATCTGAGCCGCGCGGTGCGACTTTTCCTGTCCAGCTACCGATTCGGCGCACACTACGACCGGCTCGCGGCGCTCGTCGGCGAGCCGGGCCGAGTCGCGGTGATTCCCAACGCATGTGACGCCTGGCCCGCGGCCTGGGCGGGTGCGGTCACCAGTGACGTGACCCCGCTGCGCAAACTCGGCTACGCCCCCGACGTATTGGATCTGCGCGAATTCATCGGGCGCGCAACCGAACTGGAAGCTACCCTCAGCGAATACCCACTGGTGTGGGTGCGCGGCGGCAACACGTTCGTCTTGCGCGCCCAATTCGCCCGCAGCGGAGCCGATTTCGTACTGCCGAAGCTGCTCGCCGCCGACGCGCTGGTATATGCCGGGTACAGTGCGGGCGCCTGTCTACTGACCCCGGATCTGCGCGGTCTGGAATCCACCGATGACCCAGCCGAGGTCGAACCGGCGTGCGGTATCGAACCGCGGTGGGACGGTCTGGGGCTGGTCGACCATCGCATCGTGGCGCATCTGGACTCCGCGACCGACCCGGACGGTGCGTCCGCGCTACTCGCCGCCCGCTATCGGGCCGAGGGCATTGCGCACTGGGCGCTCACCGACGACGATGTCGTCGTGGTCGACGGCGACGATATCGAGATCCTGCGGTAGGCGAAACGAAAAGTAGGCGGTGTGCGTAGGGGTTCTGCCGGTTGCGCGGATCGAGGACGCTGGCTGCGGACGATGTTGCTCGCCTCCGCGCGCGGCTGACCCACTCATCGTCGGCCTCGACCGACATCAGTCGCGCGGACGGCAGTCGCCGATCAACTGCGAGTGATCAGACCGACTGGGACATGACGACGGTGTCGCGGCCGCGGAAGACCACCCAGCGCATCGCGCTGTATATGTAGACCGCCTCGCACGCCCCCGCCAGCAACCGCGACAAGTGGTATTCCAAACCCAGCGCGGCCAATCCGCTGCCGACGCCGAGGATGAAGGCGAGGTAGTTGATCACGACGACCACCATGTACACCACGGCCTGCCTGCCGACCGGTGCATGCGAGTGGAAGTTGAATGTGCGATTGAGCACGAAGCTGAGTCCGAACGCGCAGATATAGGCCACGGTGACCGACAGCCATACCGGCAGGTGCAACCAGCCGTGCAGCACGGTGAGCAGCGCCAGATCGATCCCGAAGGTGAAGCTGTTGATCAGCGCGAAGCCGAGAAACGTCGGGGCGACAAGGCGATTCAGCCCCAAGGGCAGCCGCGCGACGATGGCCTCGCACCAGCGGGAGAAGCCCGCCACCAGGGACTCGGTGGTCGTCACGCCGCCAGCATGCCAGCGGCAGGTGTCCACCAGGTGATCGTCCAGGAAACAAGATCAGGTGGAACCCGATCTCGATCAGCCGATCTGTGTGAGAGGTGAACGGTCGTCCAGCGCGGACCAGGCGAGCAGGCAGCGGCGGCCGGTAACGTCGTCGACACCGTCGAGGAGAGCGTCGAGCAGCAGGCGGGGGTCGCGCTGCCACTGTTCGGACAGGGTGGCGAGGGCGGTTTTGCCGAACATGCCGCAGCGATCCAGTGCAGTGATCCACTCGGTGATATCACCCGCATGGATACGGCGCAATGCTTCCGGATCGATGCCCCCGTCGACGAATTCGTCAGCGAATACGGCGGCGACCAGATCGCGGTAATCCGGCGACTCGACCTGCATGAGACCTCCTTGGTACGCCTGCGCACCTAACGGAATCGGGCAACGCCCGAAACGGGCGCCTTGCCCGGAATTCTTATGGGCGGACGGACCTGGCACCACTGGAACGACCAACATCGCATCGGCCTCGGCGTTGTAGCAAACCTCCAGGGAGAACCGGACGCGCGGCTGTTACAGTCGGGCACTCACTCGCCGTATAGCGTGAGCTGTGTGGACCTGCATGACCTGATCTCCCGTCTGCCCGAGGGTGCCGTGCGCACCGATCCCGATCTGCTGGAGGGCTATCGGCAGGACTGGGCGCGCGATCCAAGTGCGGGCACACCACTGGCCGTGGTGCGTGCGACCGGCACCGATGATGTCGCGGCGACGTTGCGCTGGGCGCACGAACACAAGGTCGCGGTGGTGCCGCGCGGGGCCGGATCCGGACTGTCCGGCGGTGCGACGGCCGTCGACGGCGGCATCGTGCTCAGCACCGAACGCATGCGCGCGATCACCGTCGACCCGGTCACCCGCACCGCGGTAGTCCAACCCGGCCTGCTCAATGCCGAGGTCAAACGTGCGGTCGCCGAGCACGGCCTGTGGTACCCGCCGGACCCGTCCTCCTTCGAAATCTGTTCGATCGGCGGCAATGCGGCCACCAACGCGGGCGGCCTGTGCTGTGTGAAATACGGCGTAACCACCGATTACGTGCTCGGCATGGAGGTGGTGCTCGCCGACGGCACGGTGCTGCGACTCGGCGGGCCGCGGCTGAAGGATTCGGCGGGCCTGTCACTGACCAAGATGTTCGTCGGCAGCGAAGGCACGCTCGGAGTCATCACCGAACTCACCCTGCGGCTGCTGCCCGCACAACCGCCGCAGTCCACCGTGGTCGCGACCTTCGCGACGCTGACCGCCGCCACCGAGGCCATCCTTGGCATCACCGGCGCCCTGCGGCCCGCCATGCTCGAGTTCATGGATGCGGTCACGATCAATGCGGTCGAGGACGAGCTACGGATGGGGCTGGATCGCGAGGCCGCCGCGCTGCTGGTCGCCCGCTCCGACGCACCGGGCGAATTCGCCAGGCACGAAGCCGAAATCATGGTCGGCATCTGCGAAAAGGCCGGTGCCACCGAGGTTTTCCACACCGAGGATCCAGAGGAGGGCGAAGCCTTCACCGCCGCACGGCGGTTCGCCATTCCCGCGGTGGAGCGGATCGGATCGCTACTGCTCGAGGATGTCGGTGTTCCGCTGCCGCGGCTCGCCGATCTGGTCAACGGTATCGCCGCCATCGGGGTGCGAAATGACGTGCTGGTCGCGGTGATCGCACATGCCGGGGACGGCAATGCCCACCCGCTCATCGTGCACGACCCGGCCGACGCGGATATGACCGAACGCGCACACCGCGCCTTCGGCGAGATCATGGCGCTGGCCATCGAACTCGGCGGCACCATTACCGGTGAACACGGGGTGGGCCGGCTGAAGAAGGCGTGGCTGCCCGATCAACTCGGTCCCGATGTGATGGCACTTACCCGCCGGATCAAGGATGCGCTCGACCCGCATGGCATCCTCAATCCAGGCGCGATTCTGTAAACGGAACATTCCCGGCCGCTGAGGAGTTCACCCGAACATGACGACCAGGCTCGAGCACAATGTCGCCGATACCCGATTCGAGATCTATATCGACGACACCCTCGCCGGGTACGCCGACTACGCCGAACGCGAAGACGCTGATCTCACCCGCCCCGTCGGCTCCGCCGACAACCATCCCCCCAGGGTCCGGGACTTCCACCACACCATGACCTTCCCGGAGTTCCGCGGCCGCGGTGTCGCCGCCCAGGTGGTCGAATACGCGCTGCGGGATTCGCGCGCCGCGGGGTTCGCGATCATTCCGACCTGCTGGTACGTCGAGAAGTACATCGCCGAGCACCGCGAATACGCCGATCTGGTCGCCTGACAGGCATACGTAATACGTCTGTCAGGCGTACACAGCCGGGTGTTCACACCGCTCGCGCAGCGGCGTGAACACCCGGTCGGTTTGCGTTATCAGCCCCGCAGCAGCGCGCGCGACATGACGACGCGCTGAATCTGGTTGGTGCCCTCGTAGATCTGGGTGATCTTGGCGTCACGCATCATTCGCTCCACCGGGAAGTCGGTGGTGTAGCCCGCACCGCCGAAGAGCTGCACGGCGTTGGTGGTGACCTCCATGGCCACATCGGAGGCGAAACACTTGGCGGCGGCGGAGATGAAGCCGAGGTTCTTCTCGCCGCGCTCGGCGCGGGCCGCGGAGGTGTAGACCATGAGGCGGGCGGCCTCGATCTTCATCGCCATGTCGGCCAGCATGAACTGGGTGTTCTGGAAGTCGGCGATCGCGGTGCCGAACTGCTTGCGGTCCTTGGTGTATGCGATCGCGGCGTCCAGCGCACCCTGCGCGATGCCGACAGCCTGCGCGCCGATGGTCGGGCGGGTGTGGTCGAGGGTCTGCAACGCGGTCTTGAAGCCCGTGCCCGGCGCACCGATGATGCGATCACCCGGCACCCGGCAGTTCTCGAAATACAGTTCGGCGGTGGGCGATCCCTTGATGCCGAGCTTGTGCTCGACCGGGCCGACCACGAAGCCCTCGTCATCGGCGTGCACCAGGAATGCGGAGATGCCATTGGCACCCTTCTCCGCATCGGTCACCGCCATGACGGTGTACCAGGAAGACTTGCCGCCGTTGGTGATCCAGCATTTGGAGCCGTTGATGATCCAGTCGTCGCCGTCTTGCTTGGCGCGGGTGCGCATGCTGGCGGCATCGGAGCCCGCCTCCCGCTCGGACAATGCGTAGGACGCCATTTCGCCGTTGACGATATCCGGCAGCACCTTCTGCTTGAGCTCCTCGGAACCGTTGAGAATCAGGCCCATGGTGCCGAGCTTGTTGACCGCCGGAATCAGCGAGGACGAACCGCAGACCCGGGCGACCTCTTCGATCACGATGCAGGTGGCGACCGAGTCCGCGCCCTGGCCACCGTAGGCCTCGGGCACGTGTACCGCGTTGAAGCCGGCGGCGTTCAGCGCTTTGAGCGCCTCCTCCGGGAAGCGGGCGTCGCCGTCGACGTCCTTGGCGTACGGAGCGATCTCCTTCTCCGCCAGTCCGCGGATGGCCGCACGCAGTTCGTCGTGGAAGTCCTCCAACTGGAAGAGAGTGAAATGCGGATTTCCCGCCATGGGACACACTCCTGGTTTGTCGGTCGTGATTTTGCTCGATCAGATTTCAGCGATCGGCACTCAGTGCCACACTCCGATCGAGTGTACGCCCAGAACTCGCGTCAAGTGCGATTATATGGTGGCACTGAGTGTCAGATACTGCATACTATGACCCCCGTCACAGACTATCGAGCTGGCGTGCGACCAGATCGGCGACTTGCCGCGGCGACATATCCCTCGGGAACACCGCGACCACCAGCTCCGCGGCCCCCGAACCGCGCCCACGCGGAATCGCCGCCAACTCCTCGCGCAGATCCGCCGCGCCCGCATCCGATTCGCCGCGTACCATCCGGCGCAGCAGGTAATTGTGCGTGGCCGTCACCGCGGCCGCGAACTGCACCCGCGCCAGATCAGGCACCTCCGGCAGTCGCTCGCGCAGATAGTCGGTGAACAACCGCTCGTATCGAAACACGGTCACGATCTCGCGCTCGCGCAGTGCGGGCACCTTCCGTACCACCCGATACCGCCGCTCGGCGATCTCGCGCCACTGGGTGAACCGCTCGAATACCTGCACCGCCGCGGCGCATACCGCCTCCCACGGATCCCCCTGCGCCGCCGCCAAGAACTCCGCGGCCCGCGCCAACTGCGACTCGTGATCGGCGAAGATCACATCCTCCTTCGACCGGAACTGCCGAAAGAACGTCCGCCGCGAAATCCCCGCCGCCTCCGCGATCTCATCCACGGTCGTCGCCTCATACCCCTGCTCGGCGAACAACCGCAGCGCTTGATCCACGACGGTCAGCCGAAACCTGGTCGCGTCATCCCCACTACGCCCCCGAAAGAGTTCCTCAGTCGCCACCGCATCACCGTACTGAGCCCCGCCGATGCGGGATCCGCATGGCTGAGACCAGCATGTGCTCGCGGCCGCGATCAAGACCGGCATACAGGTTTCCGTCGCCGCGCTCCGGACCGAGAACTCAGCTGCGGCCGAGTTGCTCTTCCCCGAGCAGATCCTCGAATTCCTCGACGAGCTGGCTGATTTCGTCCGGGAACACCCAGCGGCGCATCGCCCAGAAGCGGAACGCCATCTGCAGCAGATTGCCGATGATGAAGGCGCTGACGAAGTCCGCGATGTTCTCGACGGTGAAGCTCACATCGGGCTGGCGTAGGTCGAAGATGTAGCTGGAGATCCACAGCGGGATGAAGCTCAGCACGACGCCGACGCCGCTGACGACGAAGAACAGCAGCGCCTCGTGGTGCTTCTCGCGACCGCCGCGGTTCTTGAACGACCATTCGCGGTTGAGGATGTAGGAGCAGATGACCGCGATCACGCCGGAGATGATCTTCGCGGTGACCGGCTTGGTCTCCAACACGGTCCACTTGAGCACGTAGAAGATGCCCGAGTCGATGATGAAGGTGGTCGCGCCGACGATGGCGAATTTGATCAGTTCGCGGTGGCGATAAGCGATCTCCCGCAGGGGCTTGGGGAGGACGTTGACCACATCGTCGACGAAAGACACAAGGCCACAGTGTACCGGTAGCGATCCCGGCGCTCGGACATGACAAGATTGCACGACGTGAGGGAGCGAAGCGAGCGAACCATCAACACAGCCCCTGTGGGCGGTACGTCGGAGCCGAGCGTCAGCGAGGTGCAGGCGTGACCGCCCGCCGTTCCTTCGATCCTGCCGCCATGCCCACCGTCACCATGATCGGTGGTGGCCAGCTCGCGCGCATGACACACCAGGCCGCCATCGCGCTGGGGCAGCGGCTGCGGGTGCTGGCCGAGAATCCGGATGACCCGGCCGCACAGGTGAGCCCCGAGGTCGTACTCGGCAGCCACACCGATCTGACCGCCCTGCGCAAGGCCGCCATCGGCTCGCACGCGCTCACCTTCGATCACGAACATGTGCCGACCGAACATCTGGAGGTGCTGGTCGCCGAGGGCGTGAATGTGCAGCCGCCGCCGCATGCGCTGGTCTTCGCGCAGAACAAGCTGGCCATGCGGACCAAGTTGTCCGAACTCGGGTTGCCGGTGCCCACCTTCGTGCCGGTGACCTCGGTGGCCGATGCGGTGCGATTCGGTGACGAGCACGACTGGCGGATTGTGCTGAAGGCGGTGCGCGGCGGTTACGACGGGCGCGGAGTTTGGATGCCGGAGTCGGCGACCGAAGCCGAGACGATCGTGTCCGATCAGTTGGCGCACGGCGTGCAGTTGCTCGCCGAGGCCAAGGTGGACCTGAAGCGCGAACTGTCGGCGATGGTGGCGCGTTCACCGTTCGGTCAGGCCGCTACCTGGCCGGTGGTGGAGACGGTGCAGCGCAACGGCCAGTGCGCCGTGGTGATCGCGCCCGCGCCGGACTTGAGCGACGAATTGGCCGCGCAGGCCGAGACGCTCGCGCTGAATCTGGCCGGGGAACTCGGTGTGGTGGGTGCGATGGCGGTCGAACTCTTCGAAACCAATGACGGCGCCATCCTGATCAACGAATTGGCGATGCGCCCGCACAACTCGGGTCACTGGGGCATGGACGGCGCGTGCACCGGCCAGTTCGAACAGCATCTGCGTGCGGTGCTCGACTATCCGCTCGGCGATACCAGTCCGCTGGCGCCGGTCACGGTGATGGCGAATATTCTCGGCGCGGCCGAGTCGCCGACCATGTCGATGGACGAACGGCTGCACCACCTCTTCGCCAGATTGCCGCAGGCCAAGGTGCACCTGTATGGCAAGGGCGAACGCCCAGATCGCAAGATCGGGCATATCAACGTGCTCGGCGACGATGTCGCCGTAGTGCGCGAGCAGGCCGAGCGCGCGGCGCATTGGATGTCGCACGCGGTGTGGACCGACGGATGGGATCCCCATGGTGAGTAATGCGCAAGTTGGCCTGATCATGGGCAGCGACTCCGACTGGCCGACCATGGAGGCCGCCGCGATCGCCTTGGCGGAGTTCGATATTCGCTTCGAGGTCGGCGTTGTCTCGGCCCACCGCACGCCGCAGCGCATGCTCGACTATGCCCGCGAGGCGGCGGGCCGCGGTCTGAAGGTCATCATCGCGGGCGCGGGCGGCGCCGCCCACCTGCCCGGCATGGTCGCCTCCGCCACCCCGCTCCCGGTCATCGGCGTCCCCGTCCCGCTCAAATATCTCGACGGCATGGACTCGCTGCTGTCCATCGTCCAGATGCCGGCGGGTGTCCCGGTGGCCACCGTCTCCATCGGCGGCGCCCGCAATGCGGGCCTGCTCGCCGCCCGCATTCTTGCCGCCCACGACCCCGCGCTGCGCACCCGCATGGAACAGTTCCAGGTCGGACTCGAAGCAATGGTCTTGGAGAAGGACGAAGCCCTCCGCACCGAACTCCTCGGCTGATCAGCGCGGCTCGGGCACCTGCGCACCGTTGGTCGTCCGCTGCGACGCGCTGGATCCGAGGAACATCGCGAACAGCGCGGGGCGGCGGCGCTGCAATTCCAAACGTCCACCATCGGCCTCGATGAGTGCCCTGGCGAGGGCGAGTCCGACACCGGTCGAGCCGCCGGCGGAGAAGCCTCGGTCGAAGATGTGCGGCGCGAGTTCGTCACGGATGCCATCGCCCTCGTCGGCGACCTCGACCACCACCAGGGGCTCCCGATCGCTGACCGTGCGCACCGTGCGCACCGAAACCGTGCAGGTGCCGCCGCCGTGCATCAGCGCATTGTCGACCAGTACGGCGAGCGCTTCGCGCAGCCGGGAGCCGGTGATCGGCGCGCGCAGCGATTCGTCGCCGATCAGCCGCAAGATCCGGCCGGCCTCGGTGAACGGATGCGACCATTCCTCGACGACGCCGCGCAGTTCGTCCATGACCGGCACCGGGTCGCGATCGGCGGCATCCTCGTCGCGAGAGGCCCGCACCAGATCGTCGATGGCGTCGGTCAGCCGGTCGACCTGCGCCATCGCCTCCTCGGCCTCGTGCACCACGGCCGGATCGGCATGCTCGGACAACTCGTCCAACCGCAATCGCACCGCGGTCAGGCGGCTGCGCAGCTGATGGGAAACATCCGCGACCAGCGCGTGCTCGCGTTGCAGCCGCCCGGCGATCTCGACGGTCGCCGAATCGAGCACGTCGGAAACCCGGTCCAGTTCGGAAATCCCATGCCGCCGCGGATCCGGCCGGAAATCACCCATGGCCAGTCGGGCGGCGCGGGCCGCCACGTCACGCAGCGGATCGGCGACCCGGCGCGCGGTGATCATCGCCACCGACACCGCCGCGCCCAGTGAGGCGAGCACCGCGAAGGCGACCACCGCGACGGCCTGGATCTGCTGCGCATGCATCGGCCCCGACGGCACCTCGAGGCGCAGCGACCCCTCGGTGCCCATCGCCAGCGATTCCACCACCGGATCGTGGACCTGCTCCGCGCCGATATCGAGCCGGGAGGCATTGTCCTGCGGCGCCGGATAGATGATGGTCAGCTTGCCGTCCTCAGGGATCAGCGGCCGCACCAGGCGGGTGTCGAGTTCGCCGAGCACCATGCCGTCGCCGTGTTCCTGGGCGATGATCTCCGCGGCGATCCGCTCCAGCCGGTTCTCCAGATCGTTGCGGGTGATGTCCTCGACCCAGAGCCACGCGGTGTAGATCAGCGGGACACCGAGCACCACCGTGGTGATGGTCAACACGGTGAGCAGTGATCGCAGAATTCTGCGTCTCATATCAGTTGTGCCGCACCATCAGTCGGTATTCAGTCGGAAGCCGACACCGCGCACGGTGACGATGCGTCGCTCGGCCATCGGGCCCTCGTCGCCGATCTTGCGGCGCAGCCAGGACATGTGCATATCCAAGGTCTTCGAACCGCGCAGCTCGGCGTCGCCCCACACCTCGCGCAGAATCGTCTCGCGCGGCACCACTTGACCCGCCCGATCGATCAAAACCTTGAGCAGCTCGTATTCCTTATTGGCCAAACCGACTTCGACGCCGTTCACCAGCACCCGGCGCGCCGCGGGCTCCAGCCGGATACCGCCGACCTCGACCGCCTCGTCACCGATTCCGCTGCGCCGCAACAGCGCTCGCACCCGGGCGAGCAACTCGGCCAACCGGAACGGTTTGCCGACATAGTCATCGGCACCCGCGTCCAAGCCGACCACGAAGTCCACCTCATCGGTGCGCGCGGTGAGCATCAGCACGGCCAGATCGGCACCGCGGGCGCGCACCTGGCGGCACACCTCGAGCCCGTCCATACCGGGCAGGCCGAGATCGAGAATGAGCAGATCATGATCGCCCTCCAGGGCGCGTTCGAGCACCGCGGGCCCGAAGCGTTCCACGGTGACCGAATAGCCCTCGCGCCCAAGCGCACGCGACAGCGGTGCGGCGATGGCCTCATCGTCCTCGGCCAGCAGTACGGCGGTCATATGCTCAGATTACGGACCTGCGCCGACAGATCATCGGTAACCGCCCCCAGGCGTGCCGCTGCGGCCGCGGTCGTCCCGGTGCCGATCGTCGTCCCTCGACTCCTCGAACACTTGGCGGTACAGCAGTGCGTGCACCTGCTGCACCTGCGGGATGTCGTCGTATTCGAGCGGTTCCTCCGAGGACGAGCCGATGATCAGGGTGCCGGTGCCGAGCATTCGGTCGAACAGCCCGTGCCGGAACTGCACACTGGAAATCCGGCTCATCGGGATATCGATGCCGGTGTGGGTGATCACGCCCTGCCGGATGAGCACCCGACGGTCGGTCACGATGAAATGCGTCGACTTCCAGCTGATAATCCTTGCGACACAACGCCATCCGATAACGCAGAGCCAGACGACCAGCACCGTGATCAGCAATACCGAACGGGTCGTGCCCTCGGCCCTGCGCCAGATCAACCCCCCGGCGAATCCGGCCAGTGCAGTCGCGACAATGAGTGTCACAATCGGCCAGAACAGCATTTTCCAATGCGGATGACGATGGAGTATCAACTGCTCGTCCGGGGCGAGCACTTCCTCCGGATAACCCATGTCGAAACCCTACCGCGAGAACATGCCGGTTAGCGTGGACAACGACGCGTGCCGTACTGCACAAATCGTCACCTTGTGCCGTCGCCACCTCGAGTACCTCTCGAGTATCCTCGAGATTGCGCACAAGATCGCTCCATAGCCTCGGGGCCGACGGCAACCGCTCGATCCGGCTCTGTTGTTCGACTAGCTCTCGTTTTGTTCTGCTCAACGCTCTGCCTGTGAAAAGACAAGTCCGGCTTGACAAGACGTCGAAACCGAACCGCGGAGGCGTATGTGACGAAGGATCTGACCCAGCTGCAAATCCTGACCGAACTCGAACCGGTGGCCGAAGAGAATCTCAACCGCCACCTGTCGCTGGCCAAGGACTGGCACCCGCACGACTACGTCCCGTGGGACGAGGGACGCAACTTTGCCGCGATGGGCGGTACGGACTGGGCGCAGGAGCAGTCCAAGCTGAACGAGGTCGCCAGGGCCGCCATGATCACCAACCTGCTCACCGAGGACAATCTGCCCTCTTACCATCGGCTGATCGCCGAGAATTTCTCCCAGCACGGCGCGTGGGGCACCTGGGTCGGGCGCTGGACGGCCGAGGAGAACCGCCACGGCATCGTCATACGCGACTACCTCGTGGTCACCCGTGGCATCGATCCGGTCGCACTCGAACAGGCCCGCATGATCCACATGACCCGCGGCGTGCCCTCGCCCGAGGACTGGGGCGGATTCCTGGTCAATGTCGCGTACGTGACTTTCCAGGAACTCGCCACCCGGGTCAGCCACCGCAATACCGGCAAGGTCTGCAAGGACCCCATCGCCGATCGCATGCTGCAGCGCGTCGCCACCGACGAGAACCTGCACATGATCTTCTACCGCAATATGTGCGGCGCGGGCCTGGATCTGGTGCCCGACCAGGCCATGGTGGCGATCACCCAGATCCTCACCAACTTCATCATGCCCGGCTTCGGCATGCCCAATTTCCGCCGCAACGGCGCGCTGATGGCCAAGCACGGCATCTACGATCTGCGCCAGCACCTCGAAGAGGTGGTGCAGCCGGTGCTGAAGAAGTGGAATGTCTTCGAGCGCACCGACTTCGGGCCGCGCGGTGAACGGGCGCGGCAGGAACTCGGCGAGTTCCTGGAGAAGCTGGAAAAAGACGTCCTCAAGTTCGAGGAACAGCGCGATCGCCTGCTCGCCCGCGAGGCGGCGCGCGGCATTGTGCAACCGGTCTGATCCCGCCGATGCCGTTGCACAACAGCACCCCTTGCCGGGATTCGTGGGTCCGCGCAAGGGGTGCGGACTTCGGCCGAGGTCAGTAGCCGGCGCGCAGGTGGGTTACGTCGGCGGCGGAGACGACATGTTCGCCGATGCGCAGACGACCCGCGGTATCGACATCGTCGGCGATGCCCTCGAGGGTCTGGCCGCCGGGTAGTTCGGCGCGCACGGGTGCGCCCAGGGTGGCGCAGCGGTCGCGGTAGACGCCGATCAGGTCGGTGGCGTCCCAACCGGCGTCACGCCACGCGGTGAAGCGGCGGGCGAATTCGGCCAGCAGCGACCGCACGAGCTCGGTGCGGTCGGTGACCTTCGCCCCCGCCAGCGTGAGCGAAGTGGCATGCGGCACCGGCAGTTCCGCCTCGGTGAGACTGACGTTCAGGCCGACCCCGACGACAACGGCGGGTGTCCCACCGCCGGAGGCGACTTCGGCCAGGATGCCCGCGACTTTACGGCCATCGATCAGCACATCGTTGGGCCACTTCAGATTCGCGTCCACACCGGCGGTCGCGCGCAGTGCGTCCACAACGGCGACACCGGTGAGCAGCGGCAGCCAGCCGAGCGCGGCCGGCTCGATGCCACGCAGCCGCACCAATAGCGACATCGCTATCTGTGCGCGCGGCGGGCTGATCCAGGTCCGAGCATGCCGACCCCGGCCCTGCTCTTGGGTTTCGGCGAGCAGTACCGCGTGATCAGCATCGGCCGCCCCGGCCCGAGCGATCAGATCCGCATTGGTGGACCCGGTCGACTCCACCACATCGATGTGAGAGAAGAACGTCAGCTCGGGCGAATCGATGAGACTGCGCCGCAACTGCTCTGCATCCAATGGTGGCCTGTGCACCCCGGCAGGTTATCCGACGAGGTCGTACTCGCGATTCGGTACCGCGACGAGCATGCCGTCCGCGGATTTCGCTTCGTCCTCGGCCCGCTCCTGCGGATCCACCACGGTCGGCTCGGTTTCCCTGGTCTGCCAACTGGTCCACGAGGTCGCCGCGGCGTGTTCGGCGACTCTACTGCTCCATCCCCACATGATCAGTCCTCAGCTAGGTGTGCGTTTTCCTCCCATGCGCCGCACTTCCCCCTTATCTCGAGCTGAAATGCGTACGTCCTCAGGCTATCCGGGCACCGCCGCGCCACTCCACTGATTTTCCGGCCGCGAGTGCCACATTCGGTTCGATAATCGACCAGGAAGTTTGCGGCCATTCGCTGGTTGGAACATGATCTAGCTGCGGTTTTTTACTGACCGGTAAGCGACACTCGGTTACCGAGAAGCACTGGCACTGGTTACACTCCGGAGCCATGACGAGTGTCCAGCACCAGCCCGCATCGGAATCGGCGGGCGCCCCCGATATCCACACCACCGCTGGGAAGCTGGCTGATCTGCGGAATCGGTTGGAAGAGGCCGAGCACCCGATGGGTGAGGCCGCGGTCGACAAGGTGCACGCCAAGGGCAAGATGACCGCCCGCGAGCGCATTCTCGCACTGCTGGACGAGGGCTCCTTCGTGGAGCTGGACGCACTGGCCCGCCACCGCAGCGTGAACTTCGGCCTGGAGAGCAACCGGCCGCTCGGCGACGGCGTGGTGACCGGCTACGGCACCATCGATGGTCGCGACGTCTGCATCTTCAGCCAGGACGTCACCGTCTTCGGCGGCAGCCTCGGCGAGGTCTACGGCGAGAAGATCGTCAAGGTGATGGATCTGGCGCTCAAGACCGGCCGCCCGCTGGTCGGCATCAACGAGGGCGCGGGCGCACGCATCCAGGAGGGTGTCGTCTCGCTGGGCCTCTACGGCGAGATCTTCCACCGCAATATCCAGGCGTCCGGCGTGATCCCGCAGATCTCGCTGATCATGGGCCCGGCCGCTGGTGGGCATGTCTACTCGCCCGCACTGACCGACTTCGTCGTCATGGTCGACGGCACCAGCCAGATGTTCGTCACCGGGCCGGATGTCATCAAGACGGTCACCGGTGAGGACGTCACGATGGAGGACCTCGGCGGCGCGCACACCCACATGACGAAATCCGGTGTCGCGCACTACGTCGCCTCCGGCGAGCAGGATGCGCTGGACTACGTCAAGGACCTGCTGAGCTACCTGCCGAGCAACAACCGCGCCGAAGCCCCGCGCTTCCCGGCCAGCGACCCGATCACCGGCGCCATCGAGGATTCGCTCACCGACGAGGACCTCGAGCTGGACACGATCATCCCGGATTCGCCGAACCAGCCCTATGACATGCACGAGGTCATCCGTCGCCTGCTCGACGACGACGAATTCCTCGAGGTGCAGGCCGAGCGCGCGATGAACATCATCGTCGGCTTCGGTCGGATCGACGGCCGCAGCGTCGGCATCGTCGCCAACCAGCCGACCCAGTTCGCGGGCTGCCTCGATATCGACGCTTCGGAGAAGGCCGCGCGCTTCGTGCGCACCTGTGACGCCTTCAATATCCCGATCATCACTCTGGTCGACGTTCCCGGCTTCCTGCCCGGCACCGACCAGGAATACAACGGCATCATCCGGCGCGGCGCGAAGCTGCTCTACGCCTACGGTGAGGCCACTGTGGGCAAAATCACCATCATCACTCGCAAGGCCTACGGCGGCGCCTACGACGTCATGGGTTCCAAGCATATGGGCGCCGATGTGAACCTCGCCTGGCCGAGCGCGCAGATCGCGGTGATGGGCGCGTCGGGCGCCGTCGGTTTCGTCTACCGCAAGCAGCTGCAAGAGGCCGCGAAGAGCGGAAACGATGTCGACGCACTGCGCCTCGAGCTGCAGAACGAGTACGAGGACACCCTCGTGAACCCCTACGTGGCCGCCGAGCGCGGGTACGTCGACGCGGTCATCCCGCCCTCACATACCCGCGGCCAGATCGTCTCGGCGCTGCGTCTGCTCGAGCGCAAGATGGTCACCTTGCCGGCGAAGAAGCACGGCAACATTCCGTTGTGATCAAGCGATAATCTCGATGGGCCGCGCACACTGGTTTACAGAGACGCAATGAGTCGATTCGAGGATGATGATCGCTTGATCCATATGTCTTCGAGTCGGGCATGGGCTCGATCGGAATAGAGAGAGGATCTGGCACTGTGACGACCGTGGCAGATGATGATGTGTTGACCGCCGTCGAACTGGATCTCGCAGTCGACCCGATCGCGGATACCGTCGAGGTGGCCGCGCCAGCGGCAGTCCCGGCATCCGCGGTGGCGGAGCAGCCGTTCATCCGAGTCATCAAGGGTGCGCCGTCCGATGAGGAAATCGCGGCGCTGGTATGCGTACTGTCGGCGGCCGCGAACAGCGCCGTTAGTAGCGGACCGGTCGGTCCGGCCGACTCCTGGGGTCGTCCGACCCTGCTGCACCGCGGCACCTCGCCGTGCTCTCCGTACGCTTTCCCGCAACTGTCACACCTGCGCGACTGATCGGATGACGAGACTCGTTCTCGCCTCCGCGTCGCCCGCCCGCCGCGCGGTATTGCGCTCGGCGGGCATCGAACCCGTCGTCCGGATCTCCGATATCGACGAGGACGCCGTTGCCGCGGCACTGCCGCCCGGCACGGCGCCCGAGGTCGTCGTGGTGGAACTCGCGCGGGCCAAGGCACGGTCGGTGGCCGCCACGATTTCGGATTTCGCGACGGATTGCGTTGTGGTCGGCTGTGATTCGATGCTGCTCGTCGACGGCGAGCTACAGGGCAAGCCGCATACGCCCGAGGTGGCGCGGGCCCGCTGGTCCGAAATGGCTGGGCGCAGTGCCGATCTCATTACCGGCCATTGTGTCTTGCGCATGCGAGACGGCGAGATTGTCGGCGAATCCGTCGACTGCAGTTCCACTACCGTGCATTTCGCCAAGCCCGAACCCGAAGAACTGGACGCCTATATCGCGACCGGCGAGCCCTTGCAGGTCGCGGGCGCATTCACCCTCGATGGCATGGGCGGTTGGTTCGTCGATCGCATCGATGGCGATCCGTCGAGCGTTATCGGGATCGGACTACCACTGCTGCGCCGACTGCTTGGCGACATTGGGGTCGGCATTGCGCAATTGTGGCGGCACTCGCCCAGCTGACGGCGGCGCGATCCGCGGCTCCGTCCCGGCCTCCGCGCCGATCGGCAGCGGTGTCGCATTGCGCTCCGGCTCGCGCCGCGCCATGAGTTCCAAGCGGATCATGCAGAGCTCCGGCTCGACGAAAGGTTGCAGCCGGACGTTCACCTCGCCACGCACGCCGTTGCGATCGAGAACCTCTTTGATCAGGCCCAGGTGCACGCCGCACACGACCTCGGAATGGGTGCGTGCGAGTTCGCGCAGCGGGCAGGCGGTCAGCCGGATCAGGACCTGCCCATCGGTCTCGGCGGCCGCATCGCGCTCGGGTGCGAAACCGAGTTCGGACATCAGCGTCATGGTGACGTCCTTGGCGTCCTCCAATGACTCGACCGCATGGTCGCCCGCGTCGAGTTTGGCACCCCAGGCACGTCCGGCGGCTATGGCCGCCTCGGAGCGACGCCGCGGATCAGGGCCGAGCTGGTCGGCGAGAACCTCGGCCAGTTCCTGATAGCCAATCGATCGCTGAATCGCCCGGTAGCCGATGCGCGGGCGCCCACGGCCGCGCGGTGGTTGTTGGAACTGCCGCACCAGCGATTCCCTGGTGAGCACATCCAAATGGAACCGAACAGTGGTGACGTGCTGTCCGGTGATTCTGGCCAGTTCTTGGGCGTCGAGAGGTTCGCTGGCGCCACGTAGGATCGCGAGCAGTCGACGCCTCGGCCAAGAATCGGACATAGCTCACCCCTCCTCCCGGGAGACTTTATCGGATGAGAGTGCGATTTATTCGCCCATTCAGCCGATTTGTGATCTGAAACGAGTTTCACTATCACCTCACACCTAACATCGGCGTGAGACCCAAACCGCTATAACCACCCGTCTACCTCGTGTGAAGGACCCATATCGTGCCCGTTGCCCGGAACCCTCATCCTGCTTTCGGTGCGTACGCACATCCTCACCGACTAGTAACCACAGAGTGGCTATCGGCAAACATCGGCACGCCGGGACTCAAGATCATCGAGTCCAACGAGGACATCCTGCTCTATGGCATCGGTCACGTTCCCGGCGCCACCAAGATCGATTGGCGGGGCGACCTCAACGATCCGGTTACGCGTGACTATATCGATGGCGCCCGGTTCACCGAGCTGATGCGCGCCAAGGGAATCGAGCGCGACGATACCGTGGTGATCTACGGTGATCGCGGCAACGCGCAGGCCGCGCACACGTTCTGGGTCTTCACCCTGTTCGGACATCCGGATGTACGACTACTCGACGGCGGACGGGACGCGTGGATCTCCGAGGTGCGCGATACCACCTTCGACCTCCCCTACCCGCTGCGCAGCGAGTATCCGACGGTCGGACGCGACGACGGTTCGGCGCGGGCGTTCCGCGAGGATGTGCTCGCCCATCTCGGCAGGCCGCTGATCGACGTGCGCTCCCCTGAGGAGTACTCCGGCGAGCTGATCCAACCGACGGTCAATCCCGAGGACGCGGCGCTGCGCGGCGGACATATTCCGACCGCGGTGAACATTCCGTGGACCGAGGCCTGCCACAGCGACGGCAGGTTCCGTTCCCGCGCCGCATTGGACGAAATCTATGGTGCGCTCGCGGCCGCGGACGATCTGATCGTCTACAGCCGGGTCGGCGAACGCTCCAGCCACACCTGGTTCGTGCTGACCTATCTGCTCGGCTTCGAATCCGTGCGCAATTACGACGGGTCCTGGACCGAATGGGGCAATTCGGTTCGCATGCCGATTGCCAAGGGATATGAACCGGGTGACGTACCGACGGCCGGTACCCGCAAGGCGCGAGCCCGATAGGCTGATCTGACACATACAGCCGACCGCGGTATCCGAATTGCGGCGTTCCTGGCCCGACATGGTCACGCAGGCTGCCGCCTCCGGGCCCGATGTAACGCTGCGGGTGTGATCCGTGACCTACTGTGGAGTAGGGCTATCCGAGTGCGGCGGTTGTTGACAGACTGCCTACACTCCCCCGAGACGGAAGTATGTCGACCACGGGGCGACCAAGAAGATTGCTAACAGGAGGCTCAGTGCCCAGCCATGCCAGCGCGCGGATATCGAAGGTACTCGTAGCTAACCGAGGCGAGATCGCAGTTCGCGTGATCCGGGCGGCCAAGGATGCCGGTATCGGCAGTGTCGCGGTATACGCGGAGCCCGATGCGGATGCCCCCTTCGTGAAGCTCGCCGACGAGGCGTTCGCCCTTGGCGGGCAGACCTCGGCCGAGTCGTACCTCGTCTTCGACAAGATTCTCGATGCCGCGGCCAAGTCCGGTGCCGACGCCATCCATCCAGGCTACGGATTCCTCTCCGAGAACGCCGACTTCGCCCAGGCCGTCATCGACGCCGGGCTGATCTGGATCGGCCCCTCCCCGCAGTCGATCCGCGATCTCGGTGACAAGGTCACCGCGCGCCACATTGCCGAGCGCGCGAAGGCGCCGATGGCGGCGGGCACCAAGGATCCGGTCAAGAACGCAGCCGAGGTGGTCGAGTTCGCCAAGCAGTACGGCGTGCCCGTCGCGATCAAGGCCGCCTTCGGTGGTGGCGGTCGCGGCATGAAGGTCGCGCACTCCATCGAGGAGATTCCGGAGCTGTTCGACTCCGCCGTTCGCGAGGCCACCGCGGCCTTCGGTCGCGGTGAATGCTTCGTCGAGCAGTACCTGGACAAGGCTCGCCACGTCGAGGCGCAGGTCATCGCGGACAAGCACGGCAACGTGGTGGTGGCCGGTACCCGTGACTGCTCGCTGCAGCGCCGGTTCCAGAAGCTGGTCGAGGAGGCGCCCGCGCCGTTCCTGACCGATGATCAGCGCGCGCGAATCCATGCTTCGGCCAAGGCGATCTGCCGGGAAGCCGGTTACTACGGCGCGGGCACCGTGGAATACCTGGTGCAGGGCGACACCGTGTCGTTCCTCGAGGTGAACACCCGCCTGCAGGTCGAGCACCCGGTCACCGAGGAGACCGCCGGTATCGACCTGGTGCGTCAGCAGTTCCGCATCGCCGAGGGCCACGCGCTGGCGATCACCGAGGATCCGACGCCGCGCGGGCACGCATTCGAGTTCCGGATCAACGGTGAGGACGCCGGGCGCGGCTTCCTGCCGGCGCCGGGTCCGGTTTCGGTATACCAGGAGCCCAGCGGCCCCGGTGTGCGTGTCGATTCCGGTGTGGTGCAGGGCAGTGTGATCGGCGGTCAGTTCGACTCGATGCTGGCCAAGCTGATCGTCACCGGCGAGAACCGTGAGCAGGCGCTGCAGCGGGCCCGGCGCGCGCTGGCCGAATTCCACGTCGAGGGGCTGGCGACGGTCATCCCGTTCCACCGCGCGATCGTCGAGGATCCGGCATTCATCGGTGACGGCGAGAAGTTCGACGTCTACACCAAGTGGATCGAGACCGAGTGGGCCAATAACATCGAGCCCTACACCCCGGCCGGTGCCGCCGCTGACGAGGACGCGGAACTGCCGCGACAGAAGGTCGTCGTCGAGGTCGGTGGGCGTCGGGTCGAGGTATCGCTGCCGGGCAACTTCACCGTCGGCGCCGGTGCCGCGGGTGCGGGCAGCAATGGCGCCGGGGTGATCCGCAAGAAGCCCAAGGCGCGCAAGCGTGGCGGCGCCGGTGGCGGCGCCGCCTCCGGTGACGCGGTCACCGCGCCGATGCAGGGCACCGTGGTGAAGGTCGCGGTCGAAGAGGGCCAGTCGGTCGAGGCGGGCGATCTGATTCTGGTGCTCGAGGCCATGAAGATGGAGAACCCGGTCAACGCGCACAAGGCCGGTGTGGTCACCGGACTGTCCGTGGAGGCAGGCGCGGCCATCACCCAGGGCACCGTGCTGGCAGAGATCAAGTAAGTAAACAGCTGGCGAAGACCGTCTCGGAGCGGGCGCTGGACACCGACGTCCGCGCCCGCTCTGTCGTACCGTGGTTCGGTGACCAGCTCTGCCGTTGTGCCCACCGTCGCGGAAGTGATCCGCGGCCGACGTGAATCAGCCAGCCGCGCCGACGAATATCGCCTCGCCTTGGTCATCGAGGGTGGTGGCAGCCGTGGCGTCTACTCCAGTGGGATGGTGCAGGCGCTGGAGGAACTCGGGCTCGCCTCGATCTTCGATGCCGTGTACGGCACGTCGGCGGGTGCGATCAACGGTGCGTGGTTCCTGTGTGGGCGGGCGCTGGCGGGCATGCGGTCCTGGACCGATCCGGTGATCATGCGACGTGCGGTCGATCCGGCCCGGCTGCTGCGTGGTCGGCCGGCCTTCGACCTGGACTACCTGGTGCACCAGGTCTACGACGGCATCGAACCGATGGATTTTCCGGCAATTCTGGCCAATGCCACCACCTTTCATCCGATCGGCACCGATACCCGCACCGGGCACGCCGTCGATCTGCGCCGCCACATCGTCGATAAACCCACCCTGATGACCGCACTGCGGGCTTCGGCGGGACTGCCGATTCTCGCGGGTCCGCCGGTGCCGCTGGGTGATGCCGAATACCTCGACGGTGGGCTGTCGGAAACGGTGCCGATCCGCACCGCGGTTCGTGACGGTGCGACGCACACCTTGGTGCTGCGCACCCGACGCACCGATGAACGACGCCCGCCCGCGCGGCGACTACACCAGATCATCGGCGGTGGTTATCTGCGCGTCCGGGCACCAGGTGCATACCGCTCCTGGCTGCAGCGGCCGTATCAGCAGGACGTCGAGGACCGCTTCCTGGCGAGCCTCGGCAATGCGGCGCTGCAGATCCACCCGCCCCTCGGCTCCCCGGATGTGGACAGCGCCGCGCGCGACACCGCGTTGCTCGCCGAGGCATTGACGATCGGGCGGGAGGCCGTGCATACGTCCCTGGCCGCACTAGTTCAACTCGACGGTGGCGCCGTTGGAGAGCATGAAGTCGTGTAGTTCGAGTCGGCTCGGTGCGGCGTCCTGCGGGACGTCGAAGACCAGGAGGGTGGTGGCCGATTGCCCGGCCTGGAGTTCGAACGAGTAGCCGTAGCGGCGCAGGGTGGTCTGCCACATGGTCGCGATCGCATGGTGTTCGACCTGGCGGCCCTGGGTGTCCACCAGACGTTGACCGACGGGCAGGAACCATTTCGGCTCGTCGGAGATATTGCGAACGGCGACGGTGACGATGGAATAGGAGCCGCTCGCATTCTGCAATCCGATCCGCGGGACACCGGAATCCACCGAAGTGACCACGAATTCGAACTTGCCATCGCGCACCGGACTGTTCAGACCAGCAGATACCGGCGCGGGCGGCTCGGCCGATTGCGCGGTATCGCCGTCGCGCACCGCGACCGACGGATCGGCCGTGCGCGAACCGCCGCCACTGCCGGTATTGCCGAAGGCGATCAGCGCGGCACAGCCCGCCGCCAGCATGAACGGCGTCAGGACCATGACGACGAGTGCGCCGATCAGCCTGGACAGGAAGGGCTTACGACGCCGACGCCGCACCTTGCGTAGTGGTGCGATCCATGGGCGACGCTGCGAGACTGTCCAGCGGGGCGCGACAGGTGCACGCCATGGCACCCGCTTCGGTTGTGCTGTAGCTCGTTTGGCTGGCGAGAGCGGACGGACGACGGGTGTCGATTGGACCGCAACATGATTCGGTGACCATGGTGAATACGGTCGCGGTGCGGCAGGTGCTGCTGGCGGCGGTGCCAGTCGGGTTGCCACGAGTGTCGGCGTTGGGCCGGGCTCGGGGAGGATCTTGGTCGGATCGAGTGGATTCGGCGACTTGACCAGTGGCGCTGGCGATTCCGCTGATGGTGTCGATGCGGATATCTCCACCCGCGTCGGCGCGGGTGCCGCTACCGCTGTCGGAGCGTAGGTCTCGACCCGCGTCGGAGCTTGCGTCCAAGCCCCTGCCGGAGCATGCGTCTGCACCTGTGCCTGCGAATGCATCGGCGGGTGCGTGTCCACCCGCGTCGGCGAGTACGTCTCCACTCGGGTCGGTATCGGCAGCTCATCCGCTAGCAGCCGGTGCGGGCGCGCCGAGTGTGGTCGCGGTGTATGCGGCTGCGGTGCATCCGGGCGCTGAGGCCGCGCGGACGGCTCAGCCGGAGGCCGGGCCGGCGCAGGCAGCGGACCAGCTGCCGAATGCTGGGCCGACGGTGTGGCCGGGCCGGGCGGCGCTGGTTGCGGTGCGGCGAGTGGGAGACGTGAGAATGCGGCTGCCGCGTATGCGGCGGCGGCGAATTCGCGGGCGGTGGGATAGCGCCGGGTCTGGTCCTTGGCCATGCCGTGAGCGATTACCGCGTCCAATTCCGGTGGGACCGCAGGGTTTACGGTGGAAACGCGTGGGGGGTCGGTCATCAGGTGGCCGTGCATCTGGCGGGCCGGGTCGGTGTCGCCGTAGGGACGGCGGCCGGTCAGGCATTCATAGAGAACGCAGGCCAAGGAGTAGACGTCGGACCGGGCGTCGACGGTGCCGTTGAAACGTTCCGGTGCCATATAGGCCCAACTGCCGATGGCCATGCCGGTGGCGGTGACGGCCGTCTGGCCCAGGCTCCGCGCGATGCCGAAATCGATGAGATATGCGTGCCCACCGGTGCCGACCAGGATGTTCGACGGTTTGACGTCGCGGTGGATCAGCCCGGCCCGATGCGCGGCATCCAGACCCGAGGCCGCCTGTGTTACGAAGTCGACGGCCGCGGTGGGCGTCAAAGTGCCTACCCTGGTCAGCATTTCGGCCAGGTCGATGCCATCGACATACTCCATATCAATGTACAACCGACCGTCGAGTTCCCCGAACCCGTGAATCGGCACGATATGCGGATGTCGCAGACTCGACCCGAGCCGGGCCTCCCGCTGGAATCGCTGTCGATAGTCCGCATCGGCGGCCACATGTTCCGCCAACACCTTCAGCGCGACCGTGCGCCCGGTTTCGCTGTCATGCGCCAGCCATACCGCCCCCATACCGCCCCGCCCGAGTAAACGGTCGAGCCGGTACTTCCCGAACTGTTCCCCCATCACTGACCTCCATCGCTGGGACGAGGCCCATGGCCGCGCCGTTGCGGAGTGGGGCGGCAACTCGATCGAAACCGCATCGCCCGAAGCTATCCCGACCCTAACGCCGCCACCCACCGACGAACAGTGTGAACTCCCCTACGTACAGCGTGTCACCCATCCCGGTGTGGGCTGATGGACACCCTTCGCATACCCGAAATCCACACCGCCATGACAGAATCCGCGAATCGGATCCGACGGCGGCGGTCATGGCGCACCCTGGCCACTCGGCGTCGCGAAATCCGGCGAGCCCGGCGTCGATGCCACAGCACCGGAACGTTCAGTGAAAGCGGCTAGCCTTGCTGTTATGAGTGACCTGCCCGAGATTCGCATCGGCACCGCGGAGCGTGAGCAAGCGATGCAGCGCCTGTCCGATCATTTCGCCGCCGGGCGGCTCAGCGTGACGGAGTTCGACGACCGCAGTGCCGTGGTCGCAGCCGCACTGACCCGCGGCGACCTGGAAAAAGTCTTCGTCGACCTGCCCGAACCCGCGCCGGTCGCCGCGGCACCCGCCAAACGCGACTCCGGTTTCCTCGACGAGTGGCCGGATCGGGTGATGGCGGTGATCCCGATCCTGGCCGTCATCCTCTTCTTCGTCACCGGTAGCTGGCTCTGGTTCCTCGCCATCCCGCTCGCGGGTGCCCTGCTGTTCGGCAATCAGCGCGAGCACCGCCGCCGCCGCCCGCGCGACCGTTGCCGCCGCCGGGAACTGGAGGACTGATGGAACCCGTCGAAATCAATGCGGGCGCCTGGTACCTGCGTGCCCTGCGCGCCGACGACCGCATCGATGACCGCCCCGCCCTCGCCGACGGCGGCATCACCGATCCGAACTACGTCACCCTGCGCGCCGAGCAGTGGGATGACGAATCCCACTTCTCCTGGGCCGTTTGCGAACCCACCACTGCCGAACTTGTCGCTGAAATCGTCGTGACGCCCGGCGCCGACAACACCGCCGAACTCACCGGCTGGGCCCGCCCCGGTTACGAACTCGCCCTCGAAACCGGCACCACCGCGGTCCGCCGCTTCGTAGCGGGCGGGCTTGGCCGCCGGCTCTCCTGAGCCGCGGCCGACTCAACGCATCACACCGGTGTGTCCTGTGGAGTAACGCCCGGGCTGTGGCCAGATGGTGAGTCCGTGCGGCCCACGCCCAACAGGTATGCGCGCCAACAGGTTCCAGTTCTCGATATCAATCGCGTATACCTCGCCGTGGTATCGACCGGAGACCCAGAAAACGCGTCCGTCCGCGGAGATGTTGCCCATATCCGGGCTGCCGCCGCCCGGGATGAACCACTTGCGCACCAAGGCATTCGCGGCGAAATCCCAGACGGAGATGCTGCCCTCGTGCCGGTTGGTGATGAGCATCTGCTTGGAGTCGCGGGTGACATACAGGCCGTGCGCACCTTTGCCGGTCGGCACGAAGCCGGTGTTCTCCCAAGCCGATGCGTCGATCGTGTAGATGCCGTTCGCGACCATATCGGCGATGAAGAAGGTACGCCCGTCCGGGGACAGCTTGACGTCCTGCGGCATGCCGTCGCGACCGCCCGGCAGGTCGATCATCTTGACCACCTTGCGCTCGGCCACATCGAAAACCAGCATGCGGCCGATGAATTCACAACTGGCCAGGGCGAATCGACCGTCGGCGGTGAAGTCCATATGGTCCACGCCCGCGCAGTCGGGCACCGCGAGGGCGTACACCTTCTGCCAGGTGTGTGGATCGTAGAAATCCAGCGACTTATCAGCCTCCGCGACGACCAGCGCGTATTGGCCATCCGGCGTGTAGTACATGTTGTAGGGGTCGCGCACCGGGAAGGGGTCGCCGGGTTCGCCGGTGCGCGGATCGATCGGCCGCAGGGTGCCCCCACCGATCGGCAGATCATTGGTGACATACAGCGTCTGCATGTCATAGGACGGCACCACATGCTGAGGCTCCGGACCACCGGCCGGGAAGCTGTCGATCACCTGGAAGGTTGCCGGGTCGATCACCGAAACCGAATGCGATTCGCTGTTCGGCACGTAGACCAGGGGGCGATGATCGGCCACCGCCGGACTCAACTCCCGGTTCGCGGCATAGACGTCGGTCGGTGATAACGGCGGCGGCATGCCGGGTAACAGATTGTCCAGATGCGGCGGCGCCGCGCTGGTCGTGGTGGGCGGCGCGGTGACCACCCCCACTGTTCCGGCCTCGCTCGAGGCGCACCCCGCGACCGTCACCAGGACGGTCAGCGAGGCGAGCAGTGGTTGGACGGCGGAGGTTCTGGTTCCGCCGTTCGGTGCGCAGCTTCGGTGAATGCGCTGTCGGTTCACGCGCTGCACCGTGCCAGGAGGTGAAGACGAGATGACATGGGTGCGTAGCCTAGGCGGTGTCACCCGGATTCCACGGCAATCCCCGCCAGGGCGCGGTGGATTGCCCGAATCATTCGGAAATACGTCTTCGGACAGTGAACTTTCGGTTGCTGTCAGATAACTAGTCGACGTCGCCGAGTACCCGATCGAGCGCGTCGACCGCGGCATCCAACTCCGCCTCGGTAACGGTGAGCGCTGGCCGGAACCGGATGCCGCGTTCGCCGGTGCCGAGAATCAGCACGTGCTCGCGTTCCCGCAGCGCGGTCAGCACTTCGTCCCGCAGTTCGGCCGAGGCCAAGGTGATGGCGCACATCAACCCGCGTCCGCGCGGTTCGGTGACCCGCGGATGGTCCACAGCAAGCTGTTCCAGCCGCCGCAGCAGATGCGCGCCGAGCGGCTGGGATCGCTCGATCAACTCGTCGCGCTCGAGCACCTCGAGGATGCGCCGGGTCCGCACCATATCGGTGAGATTGCCACCCCAGGTGGAATTGAGCCGGGAGCTGACCATGAAGACATTGTCGGGCACCTCGTCCACGCGCCCGCCCGCCATGATGCCGCAGACCTGGGTCTTCTTGCCGAACGCGACAATATCGGGCTCGAGCCCGAGTTGCTGGTAGGCCCAAGTGGTTCCGGTCATGCCGACACCGGTCTGCACCTCGTCGAGGATGAACAGCGCGTCGTTTTCGTGACAGAGCCGCCGCACGGCCTGCAGGAATTCCGGACGCAGATGCCGGTCGCCGCCCTCGCCCTGGATCGGTTCGGCGATAAAACACGCTATGTCGTGCGGGTTTTCAGCGAAGGCGCGGCGCGCTTGGTCGAGTGCGTGCGCTTCGGCAGCGGCGATGTCGACACCATTGGCCAGGAACGGCGCATCGATGCGCGGCCAATCGAATTGGGGGAAGCGGACGGTCTTCACCGGATCGGTGTTGGTCAGCGACATGGTGTAGCCGGTGCGGCCGTGGAACGCTCCGGTCAGGTGCAGCACCCTGGTGCCGAGTTCCGGTGCGCGCCCGTGGGACTCGTTATGCCTGCTCTTCCAGTCGAACGCGACCTTGAGCGCGTTCTCCACCGCGAGTGCGCCGCCGTCGATGAAGAACAGATGCGGTAGTCGGGGATCGCCGAGTACCCGCACGAAAGTATCGACGAAGCGGGCCATCTCGACGGTGTAGATATCGGAGTTGCTCGGCTTGTTGATTGCCGCCGCGGCCAGTTCGGCGCGGAACTCCTCGTCCTCGGCTAGGGCGGGGTGGTTCATGCCTAGGGCATTCGAGGCGAAGAAGCCGAACATATCGAGGTAGGAGCTGCCGTCTCGTTCATCGACGATCCGGCAGCCACGGGATTTCCATAGATCCAGCACCAGGTCGAATCCGTCGGCGAGGATGTGCGCCGACAGGATCTCGTGTACCCGGGAGGCGGGGGTGACCGGTGCAGTGCCACTCCCCGCGCGGGTGCGCTCCAGTTCGATGGTCACACCCGTAGGGTACGTAAATCTTTACGAAAATTCTACGGAATAACGAAGTAATTACGGCCGGACGGCTACCTGTCGTAGAATGTCTGCAAGATGATGGTGCTTCGAGTTCTCACGTTGGCGGTCGCCCTGATCTCCTGGAGCAGCTGCTCGAGGTGCCGAGGAGAGGCCACCCGCACCAACAACACGTAACTCTCGTCACCGGCCACCGAGTGGCATGCCTCGATTTCCGGGATATGTTGCAACACGGCAGGCGCGTCATCGGGTTGCGATGGGTCGAGAGGAGTGATGGCGACGAATGCCGACAACAGCTGGCCGAGCGCCTCGGGATCGACATGTGCGGTGTAGCCACGGATCACCCCGCGCGCCTCGAGTCTGCGGACCCGCGATTGCACAGCCGAGACCGATAAGCTCGCCTTTTCGGCCAGATTCGATAGGGTGGCGCGGCCGTCGGCCACCAGTTCACGAATCAGCAGGCGATCGATGTCGTCGAGTACGGGTCTTGCCGGTGTATCCGCCATCAGCGAAGGCTAGCCCAGCGGCGGCTACTCGTGCCGAAAACTATTCCCCGTCAGCCCACCGTACCCATCCGATATGTTCGCCGACCCAAAGCTGAAGCGGAGCAACCGATGACAGATACGCTCGCCGACCACCGGACCAAGGACCTGGCCGTCCGCGCGACCGAACTGCTGCGCACCCTCGGCGCACAGACACCGGTCCCAGGTGAATTGCGCGCCCGGACGCCGATCACCGGAGACACGCTCATGACCCTGCCTGCCGATTCCCTCGACGATGTGGATGCGGCGATCGGCGCAGCGGCGTCGGCGTTCCGCGGGTGGCGCACTGTGCCTGCGCCGGTGCGGGCCGGGGTGGTGCGGCGCCTGGCCGAACTGCTCACCGCGCACAAAGCCGAACTCGGCGAACTGGTCACCCTGGAGGCCGGGAAGATCGGCGCCGAGGCCGTCGGCGAGGTGCAGGAGATGATCGACATCTGCGAGTTCGCCATCGGGTTGTCGCGCCAGCTCTACGGCAAGACCATGCCCTCGGAGCGGCCCGGACATCGGCTGATGGAGACCTGGCATCCGCTCGGCGTGGTCGGGGTGATCTCGGCATTCAACTTCCCGGTCGCGGTGTGGGCCTGGAATACCGCCGTCGCGCTGGTGTGCGGTGACACGGTGGTCTGGAAACCGTCGGAGACGACACCGCTGACCGCGCTGGCCTGCCATACGCTGTTGCGCCGCGCGGCGGCCGATGTCGGCGCGGATCCCGAAGTGCACCAATTGATTCAAGGTGGTGCCGAGATCGGGTCCCGGCTGGTCGACGACGAGCGGGTGGCGTTGGTGAGCGCGACCGGTTCGGTGCGGATGGGCCGCACGGTGGCACCGCGGGTGGCCGCTCGGTTCGGGCGGTGCCTGCTGGAGCTGGGCGGCAATAACGGCGCGATCGTCACGCCCACAGCCGATCTGGAGCTGGCCGCGCGCGGCATCGTGTTCGCGGCGGCGGGTACGGCCGGGCAGCGCTGTACGACCTTGCGTCGGCTTATCGTGCACGCCGATGTGGTCGCGCCGCTGCTGGATCGCGTGGCGGGGGCGTATCGACAACTGCGCGTTGGTAGTCCGCTCGATGACGGCGTGCTCGTCGGTCCGTTGATCAATGGCCGCACTTATGAGGGGATGCGTGCGGCGATCGATCGGGCGCTCGCCGATGGCGGCGAATTGATCTGCGGCGGTGAGCGAGTCGACGGCTTCGGCAACGACGCCTACTACGTGCGTCCCGCGATCGTGCGCATGCCCGCCCAGACCGCCGTGGTCCGCGAGGAAACCTTCGCACCGATTCTGTATGTACTGACCTACCGCGACTTCGATGACGCCATCGAGCTGCACAACGGTGTGCCGCAGGGCCTTTCCTCCGCCGTCTTCACCGCCGACCAGCGCGAGGCCGAACGCTTCCTCGCCGCCGACGGCTCCGACTGCGGAATCGCCAATGTCAATATCGGCACCTCCGGCGCGGAGATCGGTGGCGCGTTCGGCGGCGAGAAGCAGACCGGTGGCGGCCGGGAATCCGGGTCGGACTCATGGAAGGCATACATGCGCCGGGCAACCAACACCGTCAACTACTCCGATCAGCTGCCACTGGCGCAGGGCATCCAATTCGGTTGAGCCCGTTGGGAAAGCTGGTTTCGGAGAGTACGGCCGATCTGGCTTCGGGAACTCCGGAACCGATGTTTTCCTCAGCCTTCCAGGGGCTTCAGGTTGCCGGCGACTGCTGCGGATGTGTCGACGGTTGTCGAGTCTTTCGAGGCGTTCGCAATGTCGTGGTTCGCCGCGGACAGGTAGTGGTCCTGCTTATCCAAAACTGCCGTGAGGGCAAGTCCGACCGCGAGCCTGCGCCGAGGATCGGTCAGGTCGAGTCCGGTGAGGTCGGTAATCTGCTTCATCCGGTAGCGCAACGTGTTCGGGTGGACATGGAGTCCTTGGGCGGCACGCTTCGGTTCGCCGTGATGGACGAGGAATGTGGCGAGGGTGGTCACGAATTCGGTTCCCCGTTCCCGGTCGTGCTCGATCAACGCCTGGACGGGACCTTCGGCCAACAGGGTTCCGGTGAGAATCGCGGAGCCGGCTCGCGCCAGAACGACTTCGTGCCAGGCTTTCTCGAAGGTCGTCGACGGCATGTCGAGTAGTCCGCTCCGCGCCAGGCCGGCGAGTTCTGTTGCCTCCGAGCGTGATCGGGACAGTTGCCTCGTGGTCTGTGCGGGTGCGCCCGCGAGGGCTGACACCCGCCTGTCGTCCGCGTACAACTCGGCGGCCACGGTTTGCAGCCACAGCCAACTGCCGACCGTATTTGCCGCCGCATCGTCGGTCACCACTGCCATCGGCATGTCGTCGATCGAGGTAAGCAGGGGCTGAGACCACCCATGGCGGCGCAGGACCGACGCCCACAGCTCGATCGAGTAGTCCGACCGACCCGCGTCGGTGGCTTCGGCCAATGCGACGACTCGCCACGGGCCGGGTGGCAATTGCAGATCGGCCGCCTGGTCGGGAGTGAGCAGTGCGGCCCGGAGGCGGTCGACCGCCATCTGCCGAGCCGCACCGGACTGGGCACGCAGACGAAGCAGGTGCAACGCCACCACCGACGCAGTTCGGGTCAGTTCGCGAACTTGGTCGTCGGGAACGCGGCCGGGATCCACCGCCCAAATGGACCCGAGCAGTTCCTTGCCCGCTCGTATCGGTATGACCAGGCGCGGGAGAACGTCGTCCGGTCCGGCGGCAACCCGGATCGGCTCGTCCGACTCCTGTAGATGTCGGAAGACCCCGCGGGCCCGAAAGTGCCGCACTATCCCCTCAGGGACGCGGCGTCCGACAATGGTGGAGATCCGGGCGGCGTCGGCCGTGTCCTGACGCTCGGAGTACGCGAGCACGCGGGAATGGGCATCTTCGATGGTCACGGGCGCGGACACGATGGCGGCGGCGGCATCGGCGAAGGCGAAGAGTTCGCTGTAGTCGCTCTGCTCATGCCGCACCTTCGATCCGGTCAGCGCGGTGGAGTGATCGAGGATGCTGCGGGTCAACCACACCAGGTGTGTCCATGATGCCCGCGCGTGTAACTCGATCAGTCCGACCCCCAGTTCGGTGGCGGCCTCGACCACGCTCGGGTCATCGACTACCGGTGACTCGAGGACCACCGCGCTGGCACCGGTGCGGGCGGATCGACGCAGCAGCTCGACAGCGGCTGCAGCGGTGCGGATTCCGAGTCCGAGTACGAGGTTTCCGGGTTGTTCGAGATCCGTGTCATCGCCGCCGACCAGGGTGACGTCGGTGATGACATCACGGTTGCCCGACACGATGGGGCGAAGAACTGCCCCGCCCAGCGATTCGATCAGGGCGCTGACGCGGACCATCGCTCTCCTCGGCGACGCTGACGGCTCTCCGTCACGTCGCTTCCTGCTCGGTGCCAGTGGTTCCCTGCGAGGGGACAACCAGCTCTGGCGCGTACTTCTACAGTAGTGTCCGAGTACCGTCGACGGCAGCCGGCCCGCACACTGCGACGGTCTTCGGCTGACTGCCCCAGGCCGTCGGTGCCTGCGGCGATCGCATCCACAGTGTGCGCCTGTGGCACCGACGTAGGTTGGGTTATCGCAGTGGGTTGAACGGTGCGAGTTCGGCTGCCGTGCGTCCGGTAGTGATGGTCTCGGCGAGCAGGCGTCCCGTCGCCGGGCCCAGGGTGATACCCCACATTCCATGACCGCCCGCAGCGAACACGCGAGGGGACCGAGTGGCTCCGATGACCGGCAGGCCATCCGGGGTGCAGGGCCGTGAACCGACCCATTCGTCGCGCCGGGTATCGAGATCCGCGCCGCGCAGCAAGGGCCGGGCGGCCTCGACGATCGCGGCGATCCGTCGTCGGTCCAGCGGAGCATCGGGCGCCCGGAACTCCATCATCCCGGCGACGCGCAGGCGGTCCCCGAGCGGCGTGCACGCCACCCTTTGTGCCGGAAAGTAGACGGGGCCCGCCGGGACGTGATCGATCGCGACGCTGAAGCTGTACCCGCGGCCCGCTTGCACGGGTATGCGAACTCCGAAGTCGCGGGCGATGTCGCCGAGCCACGTCCCGGTCGCGAGCACCAGTGCGTCGAACTGGCCCGTCTCACCGGTGGAACCCGAAATGCGAACGGCGTCACCATCATCGAAGACGCCACTGATCGCGACCCCCTCACGGATCGCGCCTCCACGCGCCCGGACCGCCTCGGCGAGGCTGTCCACGAACTCGCCGGGATTGATGAATCGCTGACCGTGCAACCTGATTGCGGCCCCGATTTCGTCGGACAACGACGGCTCGACGCCGCGAGCGTCGTCCCCGGACAGCACATCGAACTCGATCTCCTGACCGGCTGCGCGAATATGCTCGATCTCCTCGAGCAGGACGGTGCGTTCCTGCGGTGTCCGGTATGCGGCCAGGAAGGATTTCGCCTCGTGCGACGGTTCTGCCACACCGCCATCCGCGAGCGCGTCGAACGCGGAGAGCGCACCCCGGTTGATCGCTACGAGCGCCGACATCGCCTCCCGCCACCGGGCTGTGGTGCTGTGCCGAGCGAACGACGTGAGGAACCGAATCAGTCGGGGGTTCAACGTCGGCGGCACGTAGACAGGCGAGGACGGACTGAGCACGGCGCGTATGCCGTATCGCAGCACCGCGGGCTCGGGCAGCGGAGTGCTGATGCCAGGCGTGAGCCATCCCGCGTTCCCCCACGACGCACCGGCAGCGACCCCCGCCCGGTCGAATACCGTGACCTCGACTCCGCGCTCCTGTAGGAACCACGCAGTCGACAGTCCGACCATCCCGGCACCGACAATGCCGACTCGTCGTGGGGCCGTGGAGCCTAGCCTCATGAGGCACCTCTCTCGAACGTGTTTGCCGTCACTCGATCGTCGGCGTGTTGGGCACCCATGTCACCGTGCTCTCGCTCCAAACATTCGCCCGCGGGCGGTGCTCACAGCACAATCGCCGGTTGTGGTGCGGCAGACGAACCGCCGACTCCCCTTGCGCCCCTGCGCTGCCCGCATTACTCCGGATAGCTCTCGGCGCGGCGTGGGCAGTTCTGCGGCGGCGGCCAGCGCAGATGATGCGCGCCACAGCCTTCCGAATCGAAACGGAATGGCGATGATCACCACCTTTGCCCGCCAAAATGGACCCGATTCGCTGGCCGCCCGCCCGATATTCCACCGTAGTCGTCCGACAGGCAAGGCGGGCGCAGCAGGCGGTTGGTCACCGAGCGAATACCCGTCGAAACAGGGCCAGCGGGCATTTTGACGACGTAGGCTGATTGTCGGAAGACCGATGACGACACCCACGCTCGACGACCCCTACACTGTCCCGACCAGGCACTGGCACCGGCTCGGTGACGGCAGGTTGCAGTGCGACGTGTGTCCGCGCGCTTGCAAGTTGCGCGAGGGGCAGCGAGGGCTGTGCTTCGTTCGTGCCCGAGTGGACGAACAGATCGTACTCACCACGTACGGCCGCTCCAGTGGGTTCTGCGTCGATCCGGTCGAGAAGAAACCGCTCAATCATTTCCTGCCCGGCTCGGCGGTGTTGTCGTTCGGGACAGCCGGCTGCAACTTGGCATGCAAGTTCTGCCAGAACTGGGACATCTCCAAGTCGCGCGAGATCGACACCCTGTCCGGCCGCGCCGAACCCGACGAATTAGCAAGTGCCGCAGCGAATCTTGGCTGCCGCAGTGTCGCGTTCACCTACAACGATCCGACCATCTTCTTCGAGTACGCCGCCGACATCGCCGACTCATGCCGCGCCCGCGGCATCAAGGCGATCGCGGTGACCGCGGGTTATATCTGCCCTGCGCCGCGCGCCGAGTTCTACTCTCACATCGACGCCGCCAACGTCGACCTGAAGGCGTTCACCGAGAACTTCTACCGCCGCGTATGCGTCGGGCACTTGGACGACGTGTTGAATACGTTGCGGTACCTGCGGCACGAGACCGAGGTGTGGTTCGAGATCACGACGCTGCTCATCCCCGGGCACAACGACAGCGACGCCGAGATCGCCGCCGAGTGCAGGTGGATCCGCGACGAACTCGGTGACGACGTGCCGTTACATTTCACCGCGTTCCACCCGGACTACAAGATGCGCGATATCCCGCCGACGCCAGCCGCGACGCTCACCCGAGCGCGCCACATCGCGCTCTCCGAAGGCCTGCGTTTCGTTTATACCGGCAACGTGCACGACACCGACGGCGGTACCACGTCATGCCCAACCTGCGGCGCAGCCGTTGTCGTACGGGACTGGTACGTGATTCGCCGGTATGGACTCACCGACGACGGTCGCTGCACGAAGTGCGATACGCAGATACCGGGCGTCTACGACGGACCGGTCGAGCGGTGGGGGAGCAGGCGACTACCGGTGCTCATCGCGTGACGTCGTCGAGGCAGGCCCGGCACACGCAACGGCGTCCTCTCGAGGTGGCGATCAGCTCAGTAGGCGGGTGGCCGGTCCGCCGCGGCACCGGCCGCCACGACGCGGCCGCGGTGCAGCACCCACAGGCGTTGCGGATGCGCGGCGACGGCCTCGGGAATCCCGCTCGCGGCGACCAGGACCAGGTCGGCTCGGCAGCCCGGTCTCAGGCCGTAGTCGGTGAGCCCGAGCACGCTCGCGGCGGAGTCGGTGATCAGCGAGGCGGCGTAGCCGAGGTCGTCGTCGGTCATCAGGCCGCCCTGCAAGCCGATGATGGTGGCCCGTTCGAGCATGTCTGCGGTGCCGTACGGCCACCAGGCATCGCGGATGTTGTCCGAGCCCGCGAACACGCGGACGCCGTGGTCGCGCAGCCGCAGCACCGGGGGCATCGTGCCCGCCGGTCCGTTGGTCATGATCGCGACACCGGCCGCGGCGAGCGCGGTCGCGGTCCGGTCGAGTTCCGCGCCGTCGAGCTGGCCGAGCGCGTACGCGTGGCTGACCGTGACCTTGCCGGCCAGTCCCAGCGCGCGCGTGCGGTCGGCGATGGCGCGCAGCTGACCGGCGCCAAGCGTGCCGCCGTCGTGCAGGTGGATGTCGATTCCTGCGCCGTGCCGGTCGGCGAGTCCGAATACGACGTCGAGTTGGCCGTCGACGTCCCCGTCGAAGCCGGCCGGGTCGAGCCCGCCGATCAGGTCGGCGCCGTCGGCGAGGGCGGCGTCGAGCAAGTCCGCTACCCCGGGCGCGGTGACGACACCGCTCTGTGGGAAGGCGACGAGTTGGATGTCGATCCGATCGCGCACGGCCGCACGGACTTCGAGCAGCGCGTGCAGTCCGGTGAGCCCCGCCTCGGGGTCGATGTCGACGTGCGAGCGCGCGTGACCGGTTCCGAGGGAAACCATGCGGTTGACGAGTGCGGTCGCCCGCTCGGCAACGGGAACGCCGACCCGGGTGCGCAACGCCTTCTCGTCGGCGATGCGCTCGCGCAGCGACCCGGCTACGCTATGCGGCTGCCATGGCGCGCCGAGGAAGGTCTTGTCGAGATGACAGTGGCCATCGACCAGGGCGGGCAGCACCAGGGCGCCGCTGCATCGGATCACGTTGGCGCCGTGTGAGATCGACTCGACGCCCGGCTGATGGTCGTCGATCGCGGCGATGCGGCCGTCGCGCAGGGTCAGGTCCGCCCGGCGTCCGTCGGGCAGCAGCACGTCGACCAGTTGGTCGGGAATGGACCCGTTTACGCGAGTCATGTTGTCACCTCTGGACTTCCGGCGCGGTAGCGGCGAAACGGGGCGAGCGCCTCGTCACCCAGATGCGGACCCGAGACGGTGACGGCGGCGTCGCTGGAGCCGATGACGTCGGCGCAGCGCAGTGTGAATCGTGGGTGTCCGCCGATGATGGTGGTGAAGTCGGCATCCGCGGCGGCGAACACGACTCGGGTGATGCCGGCCCACACGATCGCGGCGCTGCACATGGGGCACGGCTCGCCGCTCGCGTAGATCGTGGCGCCGACCAGGCCGGCGGCGCGTCCGGCCGCGGTCGCCGCCACGATGGCCGTGAGTTCGGCGTGATCGGTGACCATCCCGGTCTCGGCGACCTCGTTGCGACCCTCGGCGATCAGCGACCCGTCCGGGGTCGCGATCACGGCGCCGAACGGGCGGTTGCCCCGGCGGGCGGCCTCGTCGGCGAGCGAGATCGCCTGCCGGAGCAGAGTTTCCTCGTTGTTGTTCATCGTGTCCCTCGATTCAGGTGATCGCGCAGGATCATGGCGATGACGGATTGACTGCGCCGCTCGGCGTTGTCGAGCGCGGTGCGACCGGACCCGTCGCGGATCGACGGGTCCGCGCCCGCCTGGAGCAGGGCGGTGACGGTCTGTTGGTACCGCGGTGAACCGTCACCGTAGACGATCGCCTCGTGTAATGCGGTCCACCGCGGCTTGTTGACGTGGTTGACGTCGACGCCCGCCTCGATCAGCCGCCGGACTGTGCTGACGTGGCCGTGCTCGCTCGCCGGGATCAGCGCCGTTCCCCCGTAGCGGTTGACGCTGCGCAGGTCGGCGCCATGTCGCAGCGTCATCTCCAGGATGTCGTCGAGGCCTTCCGCACCGGCATACAGGTATGCGGAATCCTCGAGGTCGTCCTTGGCATTGACGTCTGCCCCGGCGTCGATCAGGACCCGCGCCGCGGCGGTGGCGCGATTCTTGGTGGCCACGACCAGCGGCGTGCGGCCGCGGTCGCCGCGGGTCTCGATGTCGGCACCACTCGCGATCAACTCGCGCACTCGCCCCTCGTCGTCGTTCGCCGCCGCCTGCAACAGCTGCCCGTTCATGGCGGGATCGACGGCCGTCGGCGTCGGCACGGAGCCGGGCGCGTCAGCGACGGTCGTTGCAACGGTGGTGGACTGGCGGGTGCGGGGCGGATCCGCCGTGCACGCCGCGACCCCGACGGACAGGGCGGCGAGCGCGGCGGCGGTCAACACCGAGTGGCGGCGGAGTGTGTGCATCATCGGCCGGGTCCCTCCTGACTATGCGGTCTAACCCACGATGCTGAACAGCGATGATAGTGTCCAAGACATATATTCCATCGCAGCAATTGATGGGGGCTATGGTGAGTCGATGGAGCTGCGTCACATCCGATACCTGCTTGCGGTCGCGGCTCATGGGAACTTCACCCGCGCGGCCGAATCGCTGCACATCTCACAGCCGACGTTGTCGCAACAGATCAAGCAGCTCGAACGGGCGCTGGGGGTGGTATTGCTCGACCGGTCGGGCCGCACGGTGCGGCTGACCGACGCCGGCGAGGCGTACGCGCACCACGCGCGGCTCGCGCTGCGCGATCTCGACGCCGGTCAGCGCGCGGTACACGACGTCCAAGACCTGTCGCGCGGGCATCTTCGGGTGGCGATGACGCCGACCTTCACTGCCTACCTCGTCGGGCCGCTCGTCCACCGATTTCGTTCCGCGCACCCGGACATCACGCTCGCCATCCAGGAGACCACCCAGGACCGGATCGAGGCGGACCTGATCGCCGACCGCCTCGACCTCGGCATCGCCTTCGCGGGCACGCACGCGGCGGGGATCGACCACGCCACGCTGTTCACCGAGACGCTCAGCCTGGTGGTCGGCGCAGAACACCCCTTGGCCGAGACGACGGGCCCGCTGCCGGCCCGGCAGCTCGCGCGGGAACCGCTGGGACTGCTCAGCGCAGACTTCGCGACGCGGCTGCACATCGACCGCTACTTCACCGAGAGCGGGATCGAGCCACACATCGCGGTCGAGGCCAATTCGATCAGCGCGCTGCTCGAGTTCGCCCACAGCGGATCGCTCGCCACCGTCCTACCCGACGCGGTCACACGCGCGCATTCCGACCTCCACCCGGTGCCACTGGACCCGCCCTTGCCCACTCGAATAGTGGAACTGCTGCGGCGTAGCACCGCGTACCACTCCGCCGCGGCACGCGCCTTCGCCGCTGTCGTCCGCGCAGTCGCGCAGGAGTACTGATCGCACCGCCATTGTCGAGACCAATGGTGATGATGGAATACAAGTATTGGACGCTATAACCCCAGGACGTGCACGCTGGATTCGTCAGGCCACGAGGCCGGAACGCATCGAAGGGAGCGATCCATGCACGCACAGTTCGACCCCACAGCGCGGCAAGCGCTCGCCGCGGTCGCCGTCGAGGCCAAGACCGCCAAGGACCTCACCTGGCAGCAGATCGCCGACGCCACCGACTACTCGACCGCGTTCGTCACCGCCGCGGTGCTCGGTCAGCATCCGCTGCCGAAGCAGGCCGCCACCGCCGTCGCCGACCTGCTCGGTCTCGGCGACGACGCGGTAACCCTGTTGCAAACCATCCCCACCCGTGGATCGATCCCCGGCGGGGTCCCGACCGACCCGACGATCTATCGCTTCTACGAGATGTTGCAGGTGTACGGCACCACGCTCAAGGCCCTCATCCACGAACAGTTCGGCGACGGCATCATCAGCGCCATCAATTTCAAGCTCGACGTGCGGAAGGTTCCCGATCCCGAGGGCGGCGAGCGCGCGGTGATCACGCTGGACGGCAAGTACCTGCCCACCAAGCCATTCTGACCTTCGACCGATACGGACAAATATGGACTTCGCACAACACACCATCGACCTCGCGCGCCGCAATGTCGAGGAGGGCGGGCGCCCCTTCGCCACCGTTATCGTCAAGGACGGCGAGATCCTGGCAGCGAGCCCGAACCTGGTCGCGCAGACGAACGACCCGACGGCGCATGCCGAGATCCTCGCCATCCGCGCGGCCTGCACCGAACTGGGCACCGAACATCTGACCGGGACCACGATCTACATCCTGGCCCTGCCATGCCCGATGTGTCTCGGCGCGCTCTACTACTGTTCGCCCGACGAGGTGGTCTTCCTGACCACCCGCGAGGCCTACCAACCGCATTACGTCGACGACCGAAAGTACTTCGAGCTGAACACCTTCTACGACGAGTTCGGCAAGCCCTGGGAACAGCGCCGCCTGCCCCTGCGCCACGAGCGCCGCGACGACGCGATCGAGGTCTACCGCCGCTGGCAGGAACGCAACAATGGCGAGCGGCGGGTTACGGGAGCGCCCACCGCGTACTGAGCCGCCCGATCGACAAGCGATGCGCCGCACGGCGAGCCAACGAATCGTGGCGGCTGCCCGCTCCGCTGGGCACGGCCACCCGCGGAATCCCCGAACCGGCGTCGGTCACAGACCCGGAATGTTCCGGTCCAGGTCTCGGCGTCGGGTCCGGCACTGCGCGCCGATGCGAACATGGCGGCGAGTGGCAGCGTCGCGATCAACCGCAAGGACTGGGGCGTGCAATTGCCGCGATCCTTGCCCGGCACCCAGGCGGCAAATCCGCCGGACGTCCTAGGCGGTGCAATGTCATTCTCCTGAACCGAGTTCGGACACGCGCTATAGCTGCGGCGGTTCGATGCCGAGTTCGCGGAGTCGGTCGCGGTAGCGCTCGACGTTGGCGAGCTTGATGTCCTCGTAGCCGCGCACCATATCGGTGAGCGCGGCCGCGGTCACCGCGCGGTCGTAACCCGCGTCGTCGAGGGTGGCGGCCAGCGTGGTGACCATATCGGTGTAGTGGGTCAGCAGCGTCCGCTCGATACGGCGGACGTGGGCATAGCCGAACGGATCGAACTTGGTGCCGCGCAGCCGCTTTCCCTTGGCCAGCGCACGCAGGACCACATGGCTGCGCGGGCTCATGCCGATCTTCTTCTTGCGGCCCATCGCACGCAGCACCGGCGGGTGCAGGCGGTAGGTGAGGTTCGCGCCGTCGGGCAGCTGTGCCGAAACCTCGTCCAGGAAGGCCGGATCGGTGAGCCGACGCGCGACCTCGTATTCGTCCTTGTAGGCGGTGAACTTGTACAGTCCGCGCGCGACCTGCTCGCTGAACTCGGTGCGATCGGTGACGCGTTGCTGCGCCGACCAGATGTGCTGCACCGTCCGAACGTAGTCGCGGGCGATCCGAGCGTTCTGGAAGCCGATCAATTCGACGGCGCGCAGTTCGACCAGCCGCCGGGTCTCGCCGGTGGCGGTGAGACCGTCGAAAAGGTCGGCCGGAACAGTGATCTCGGCGCGCTCGCGGCGCGGGCGGGTGGTTGCCGCGGCGAATTCGTCCGGCCGCTCGATCGCGATGCGCCCCCACCGGAATGCCGCGATATTCACCGCGACCGCGACACCGTTGATCTCGATGGCCTCCTCGATCGCTCCCGCGGGCAGACGCAGGCCACCGAGCTGATAGGCCGCTCCGACCAGCAGGAAGTTGGCGGCGGCGGTATTGCCGAACAGCACCTCGGCGGCGGCAAGTGCGTCGAAGGAGTTCACCGAGCGCGACACCTGTGCCAGCCGCGACAGCAGCAGCTGCTCCTCGGGGTAGGACACGGACTTGTCGTAGACCATGTCACCGGTCGGGGTCCTGCTGGTCGAGACGACCGATACCGTCGCCGTCCGCGAGCCGTAGGCAAGGTTCTTGTTATCGGTGGCGGCGAGCAGATCGAAGGCGACGATGCAGTCCGCCGAACCCGGGGTCAGCCGATTGGCCGGTTCCAGCGCATCGGGCGCGAACCGCAGATGGGAGACGACCGGGCCGGCCTTCTGGCTCAGGCCGATCTGATCCAGGCTCGCCACCTCGTAACCGGCGCGCAGGGCGGCGGTCGCCAGCACCTGGTTCACGGTGACGATGCCGGTTCCGCCGATGCCGGCCAGGAAGACATTCTGCGTCGCGACGAGCGGCTCGGCGACGAGTTCGGGCAGCACCGGCGCTTCGGGATGCCGAATACCCTTGCGCTTGTTCGCCTTTCGCGGTTCCGGCAACTGTACGGTGACGAAGGACGGGCAGTCGCCGTCCAGGCAGCTGTAATCGGTGTTGCACGAGGTCTGCTCGATGCGGGTCTTGCGGCCGAATTCGGTGTCCACCGGCTGCACCGAGAGGCAGTTGCTCTTGACGCCGCAGTCACCGCAGCCCTCACATACCGCCTCGTTGATGACGACTCGGGTCCGCCGGGTCGGCAGGGTGCCGCGCTTGCGCTGACGGCGCGCGTCGGCGGCGCAGTGCTGGTCGTAGATGAGCACGGTCACGCCGGGGATCTCACGCAGCGTGCGCTGTGCCTCATCGAGCCGATCCCGGTGCCACAGCAGGGTTCCCGCGGCGAGATCGCGCTTGCGATAGCGCTTGGGTTCGTCGGCGCAGATGATGATCTGCCGGACGCCCTCGGTGGTGAGCTTATGGGTGAGCATCGGCACCGCGAGCGCGCCCTCGGCGTCCTGGGCGCCGGTCATGGCGACGACATCGTTGTACAGCAGCTTGTAGGTGATGTTCACGCCCGCCGCGATGCACGCCTGCACCGCGAGCTGGCCGGAGTGGAAATATGTTCCGTCACCGATGTTCTGGAACAGATGCGGTACGTCGGTGAACGGCGCCTGCCCGATCCATTGGGAGCCCTCACCGCCCATCTGGGTGAGGCCGGTGACCTTGCTGTCCGCACGCCCCGACATCGTCACCAGCGTGTGGCAGCCGATACCGCCGCCGGCCAGCGAGCCCTCCGGTACCGCGGTCGACCGGTTGTGCGGACACCCGCTGCAGAAGTAAGCGGCCCGCTTGGTGGGCAACATCGAAAGCGACAGTGGTTGCGGCAGTGGACGTTTCATCTCGAGATAGCCATCGAGCGCGCGGCGCAGCGGCTTGCCGATCCGGCCCGTGGTGAGTTCACCGTCCTGGGCGAACAGCGGCCGGTCCTGATCGTCGCGCTTGCCGACGATCCGCGGCGCGTTCTCGGTGCCGTACAGGATCTCCCTGATCTGCGTTTCGATGAAGGCGGTTTTGTCCTCGACGACGACGATCCGCTCCAGCCCGTCGGCGAACTGCCGGACCCGTTCGGGTGCGATGGGATACGGCATGCCGATGCGCAACAGCCGGACGCCCGCGCGCAGCAGTGCGTCATCGTCGACGCCGAGATCGATCAGCGCCTGGCGCACGGCGTCGAATGTGGTTCCGGTGGCGGCGATTCCGATGGTGGCGCGCCCCGGGTTCACCTCGATGACATCGAGTTCGTTGCACGTGCTGTATGCCTTGACCAACTCCCAGCGCGGTCCGTACAAATCCGCCTCGGCGATCACGCTGTCCGTCGGCGCGGCCATCGGTCGCTGCAGGTAGGTGAACGGTCTGCCCTCCCACTCGATCTCGGGCACCGTGATGTCGATATCGCCCACCATGCCGTCGACGGTCCACGCGCCGTCGGCCACATCGGCGACGATCTTCAGTGCCACCAGGCATCCCGACGCGCGGGACAGCGCGACACCATGCAGCCCCATGGTGATGATCTCGCGCGCATTGCGCGGGAACAGCACCGGAATACCCATCGCGGCCAGCGAACGCTCGCTCACTGCGGGCACGGTGGAGGATTTCGAGGCCGGATCATCGCCGACCAGCAGGAGCACGCCGCCGCGGGCATTGGCGCCGTACATATTGGCGTGCCGCAGCGCATCCGTCGCACGGTCGAGCCCGGGCCCCTTGCCGTACCAGACCCCGACGACGCCGTCATGGGTCGCATGACCCGCGGGCAGATCGGCCTGACTACCCCACACCGAGGTCGCGGCCAGTTCCTCGTTCAAACCCGGCACGAAGGAAATATCGTGCTCGGCCAGCACATTCGGCATCCCGTTCAGCATCCGGTCGACACCGCCCAGCGGGCTGCCCTGATATCCGGAGACGAAGGTGCCGATCCGTAGCCCGGCGCGCAGATCACGAACATGCTGCTCGACCAGTTGTCGAGCGATCGCCTGGACGCCGGTGAGGACAACGGTGCCCGCGCCGACGCGGTAGCGGTCGGCAAGGTCATAGGGAGCTGGGATCAGTTCGCGGTCGGCGAGCTCGGTCATATCGTCCACCCGTCCGCTAGGCGCCGATCGGGCGCTTCGCTTCGTTGAGCATTTCTTGCCGCCATACTGTCTGCGAAGGTCTGAACGCACAACTGATGAATGACATATTGAGCAGACTGCCCAATTTCAACTCTTCATAATGGGCACTGGCTATGCAGGATGTGCGGTGAAATGTGACCTCGGACACCTGAGCTGGAATGGGCTGTGTCTCGCTTCCCGCGCTGCTATCCAGCGGGAGATCGACGGCCCAAGATCATGAACGCAGGTGCCGGACATTGCGGCAGGACGCCTGCCATCGCTGCTATCGCACGGGACGAAAACGGCCATCTCCGGGGCCGATTTACTTGGCGCCGCTGGCTACTCGGTAGTCGAACGGACCTGCTCTTCGTACTTCGCGCGGGTTTCACGGTCGGCGGGGTGCAGGGCGCGGTCGCCGTCGAAGAGCCTTCGTACCAGGCGAACCGCGCGTTCGGGAGCGGCGGCCAAGGCTATGTCGATGGGGCCCAGGTAGTTCGGGACGGCTACCTCGGCCTTGCGGGTGTGGCAGGTTTGCCGGATGGCGGCGGCGACGTCTTCCGGATCGACGGTGGGCATACCCTTGCCGAGGGTCAGGCCCGAGGAAAGGCGGGTGCGCACGGCCGAGGGCATGACGCAGCTGACGCTGACTCCCCACGGCGCGAACTCCAAACGTGTTGCGGCGGATAGGCCAACGGCGGCGAATTTGCTCGCGTTGTAGACGGCGAGGCCCGCGACCGGGATCTTGCCCGCGAGGGAGGCGACATTGACGACGTGACCGCGGCGGCGCTCGACCATACCGGGCACCACGGCGCGCATGCCGTGGATGAGACCCCAGAGGTTGATATCGATGGTGGCGTGGCCGACCGCGTCGGGCTCGTCGAGGAACGCGCCCGCGGGCATGATCCCCGCATTGTTGACCAGAACGTCCACCGCGCCGAAGTCGGCAACGACCTTGTCCCACTGGTCGCGGGCACGGACGTCCAGTGCGTACGCCCGCGCCCCGATCGCGGCAGCGACGGATTCCGCTGCGGCGGTGTCGACATCGGCAATGGCGATATGAGCGCCTTTGGCCGCGAACAGTTCCGCGGTCGACTGGCCGATGCCGCGGCCCGCGCCGGTGATCAGCACCCGCGCGCCCCTCAGGTCGATATCCGGATAACCGTGACGGAGGATATTCATACGAAAACTCCCTGTTCCAGCGCTCGGCGGGTGCTGCGCAGACTGTGTTCGAAGGTTTCGAGGCGGCGGCGGCCGTCCATGAAGTTCGGGCCCATCACCGCGAGATCGGCCGCGGTGGCACCGATCACGAGGACGCGGGTGCCGGCCGCACGCAATATCGCGACCTCGGCCGCGAGCTGGGCACTCATGCGATTGCGCAACTGCCGCTCCAGGAAATGACCGGGACCGGTTGCGGGGACATCTTCGACGGAGGCCATCGGCGCGAGCACCAGCAGCTCGTCGAGTTGTTGTGCGGCAAGCAGATCCACCGACGCGGTCGATCCGGCGCCGCCATCGATGAAGCGGCGTCCGGCGATCGATACGGGCGGGAACCAACCGGGTATCGCCCACGACGCGCGCAGCGCCGCGCCCAAGATCGCCGACGGTGCGTCGGGCGAACCAAACGGAACCCGTTCTCCCGTCGCATAATCCATACCCACCAGCCAGGTGGCTGGATGAGGCACCCAGGAGCGGCCAGGATTCATGCGATCGGCCAGGTTCTGCAGCCAGCTCGCATCACTACCGCCGATCGGCAGCAGCCCGCTGCCCGCGGTGAGCAACCGCTGTCTGGTCGCGGGCGCACGCAGACTCAATGCCAACTCACCCAGCCGCGGCCGGGGCAGCGGCGGGAACCGTCCTGGCTCGGCACGCATATGTGCCGACAGAATCGGGTTCGTCGAGGTTCCGCGCTGCATCGCGACGAGTTCATCCACGCCGATCCCGCTGCCGAGCAGTGTCACCGTTTCGGCGCCCGCCGATGTGCCGAGCAGCACGTCCGCCGCGCGCGGATCCCAGTCCAGCACCTCACGGGCGGCGGTCAGCGCGGCGACGATCCACGCGAATCCGAGCGTGCCGCCGCAGCCGATGGCCAGGCCGCGCCGGTGCGACCGGTTTTTGTTACCCATGGTTTCAAACACTAACAGGACTCAAATACCTTCAGTATCCGAAATCCATCGGTTCGTAGAATCGGCGGTATGGCACGACTGACCCGGTCCGAGAGTCAGGCCCGCACCAGGGCCGATCTGATCGCGACCGCACGCGATCTCTTCCTGGCCGACGGCTATGCGAAAACCAGTCTGGAGCGGGTCGCAGAGGAGGCCGGGTACTCGAAGGGTGCGGTCTACTCGAATTTCCGCACCAAGAAAGAGCTATGCCTGGAGGTGCTCGGGCTGATCCACGCGACGAAGTTCGGCGAGGTGGCGGATCTGATCGCGGCGGGCGAAACGCTCGACGATCAGTTGGCGAGATTCCACGAATGGGCCGAGCACACCATCGGCGATGTCGGCTGGACGATGCTCGAATTCGAATTCGCCACGGTCGCCCGCGACGATCCGGAACTGCAGGCCGCGCTGGTCTCCAGCCTCGCCATGATGCGTGGTGCTGTCGCGGCGCAGGTACAGACGCTTTCGGACACAATCGGAATCCCACTGCCGATGCCCGCCGAGGAGGCCGCGACCGCGATCCTGAGCATGGGCATAGGGCTCGGCATGCAGCGCGCCGTCGATCCATCGATTCCGGTTCGACTGATCACCGATGCGGTACGACTGCTGGTGACGATGGGCGATGGACCGCTGCGCACGATGACCCCGGATGTCACGCCGTGAAGTGCAACGTCCATTCGCCGCGATAGTGCAGCCGGGTGACGCTCCCCGGCGGGATGTCGATCCGCCAGAACGATTTCGGCGGCGCGTCCAGAGTCACCAGCAGCGCCGCCCGGATCACCGCCGGATGGGTGACCGCGATGGTCGGCGTGCCCTCGGCAGCGATTTCGGCCATCCAATACCTGGTCCGTTCGATCACATCGATCACGGATTCGCCACCGTGACCACGGAACTGCGGGTCGGTCAGCCAGGCGTACAGCTCATCCTGCGGCACCGACATCAGTTCACTGCCGCGCCACGCGCCGGCATCCAGATCGCGCAGCCGGGCATCCTGCTCGCCCGGAAGTCCCATCAGCGCAGCCGTTTCCACGGTCCGGCGTTCGGGTCCGGTGAGCACCCGAGCCGCGGTCACGCGGCCACCCGCCGCGATTGCTCGGCGACCGGCCTCGGTCAGCGATTCGTCTACTGGAAAACGTGCCTTTCGCATCGCCTCGGTCATGCCATGGCTGACCAGGTCGAGTCTGAGCACCTTTTGCACGGTTGGCAGCGTACGGTGCGACGCCGGCGGCCGTACTTCGATTGCCACCCCTTCGCTCGGCCCGCGAGCCATGTGTCGTACTCGAGGTATTCCGGTCGCCGCTGCTGGTTGTCGGTGCCCGGGTGCACACTGATGCCATGGCCCAGTTCTCCACCGCGACCCAAGAGTGGTTCGACGGCGCATTTCCCGCGCCGACATCCGCTCAGCTGGGCGCATGGCAGGCCATTGCCGCAGGTGAGCACACCTTGGTCGTCGCGCCGACCGGTTCGGGTAAGACGCTGTCGGCCTTTCTGTGGGCCATCGATCAACTCGCGACCCGACCGAAGCCCGAGGGCAAGGTCGGCACCTCGGTGTTGTATGTGTCACCGCTGAAGGCGTTGGCGGTGGATGTCGAGCGTAATCTGCGCGCGCCGCTGGTCGGGGTCACCCAGACCGCCAAGCGGCTCGGCCTGGACCCGCCGACGATCACCGTCGGTGTACGTTCCGGCGATACCAGTGCGGCGGACCGGCGCTCGATGCTGCGGACACCACCCGACATTCTGATCACTACGCCCGAATCGCTGTTCCTGATGCTCACCTCCGCGGCGAGGGAAACGCTGAGCGATGTCGGCACGGTGATCGTGGACGAGGTGCACGCCATCGCGGGCGGTAAGCGCGGCGCGCATCTGGCACTGTCGCTGGCCCGATTGGACCTGCTGACCGAGCGGCCCGCCCAGCGGATCGGACTCTCGGCGACGGTACGGCCCCCAGCGGAGGTCGGGCGGTTCCTGGTGGGGGGTGCGCCGATCACCATCGTTTCGCCGCCCGCACCGAAGACCTTCGACTTGTCCGTGCGCGTGCCGATCGCCGATATGACCGAGCCTGGCGATTCCGATCAGCCCGGATCGATCTGGCCGCATGTGGACGAGGCGATCGTGGATCTGGTGCTGGACCACCGGTCTTCGATCGTCTTCGCGAATTCGCGCAGGTTGGCCGAGCGGCTGACCGCGCGGCTCAATGAGGCCTACGCCGCGCGGCTGGGCGAGGCTGCCGACACCGGGCCCGATACGCCGCGCGCGGGGCCCTCCGTGGTTACCCAAGCTGCCTCCTCCCGGCCTGACGCGCGCGGCGGGCACAAACCACCCGCGCAACTCGGTGCGCCGACCGAAGTGATCCATGGCGCCGATCCGCTGCTGGCCCGGGCACACCACGGTTCGGTGAGCAAGGAGCAGCGGGCGCTGATCGAGGACGATCTCAAGAGCGGACGGCTGCGGTGCGTGGTGGCCACCAGCAGTCTCGAACTCGGAATCGATATGGGCGCGGTCGATTTGGTGGTGCAGGTGGAGGCGCCGCCATCGGTTGCGAGTGGGTTGCAGCGGGTCGGGCGGGCCGGGCACCAGGTCGGTGAGATCTCCCGCGGGGTGCTGTTCCCGAAGCATCGCACCGATGTCATCCACTGCGCGGTCGCCGCGCAGCGGATGACGACTGGCCAGATCGAGGCGCTGCAAATCCCTGCGCACCCCTTGGACATCCTGGCCCAGCAGACCGTCGCGGCCTGCGCGCTCGAACCCATTGATGTCGACGCCTGGTTCGAAACCGTGCGCGGCACCGGCAATTACGCCTCGCTGCCCAGGTCGGCGTATGAATCGGTGCTCGATCTGCTCGCCGGTCGCTATCCGTCGGACGAGTTCGCCGAATTGCGACCCCGGCTGGTCTGGGACCGCGACGCGGGCACGCTGACCGGACGGCCCGGCGCCCAGCGACTGGCGGTGACCTCGGGTGGCGCGATCCCGGACCGCGGTCTTTTCGCGGTCTACATGGTCGGTGAGAAGTCCTCCCGGGTCGGCGAACTCGATGAGGAGATGGTGTACGAGTCGCGCGTCGGCGATGTGTTCGCGCTCGGCGCGACCAGCTGGCGCATCGAGGAGATCACCTTCGACCGTGTGCTGGTCACCCCCGCGTTCGGACAGCCGGGGCGGTTGCCGTTCTGGCATGGTGACGGACTCGGCCGCCCCGCCGAACTCGGTGCGGCGCTGGGTGAATTCGTTCGCAAGGCCGGTGCGCACGCGCCACCGGATTTCGACCCGAAAACCGACGGCAAGAGCAAGGCCCCGGCGGATCCGGCAGTCGACGCACTCGTACGCGGCGCGGGTCTCGACAATAACGCCACCGCGAATCTGGTGACCCTGCTCGATGAACAGCGCGCTGCCACCGGACAATTGCCCACCGATAAAACCCTGATAGTCGAGCGCTTCCGCGACGAGCTCGGCGATTGGCGACTTGTGCTGCACTCGCCATACGGCCTGCCGGTACATGCGCCATGGGCATTGGCGATCGGTGCGCGGCTACGCGAACGGTTCGGGGTGGATGTCGCGCCGAATGCCTCCGATGACGGAATCGTGGTGCGGCTACCCGACACCACCGACGATCCGCCCGGTGCCGAACTTTTCGTCTTCGAGCCCGATGAGATCGACGATATCGTCACCGAACAGGTCGGCGGATCGGCACTGTTCGCATCGCGATTCCGGGAGTGCGCGGCGCGGGCGCTGCTGCTGCCCCGACGCGATCCGGGTAAACGTGCGCCACTGTGGCAGCAGCGGCAGCGTTCGGCGCAATTGCTCGATGTGGCGCGGAAGTTTCCGGACTTTCCGATCCTGTTGGAGACGGTGCGCGAATGTCTGCGTGACGTCTACGATCTGCCGTCGCTGCGGGATCTGCTGGGACGGGTGGCGCGCCGCCAGGTGCGACTGGTCGAGGTGGAGACCGCGACACCGTCACCGTTCGCTAATTCGCTGCTGTTCGACTACATCGGGCAGTTCATGTACGACGGGGACAGTCCGCTGGCCGAACGTCGGGCCGCCGCACTGTCGCTGGATTCGAGTCTGCTCGCCGAACTGCTCGGGCGGGTGGAGCTGCGGGAGTTGTTGGACGCCACCGTTATCGAGCAGACCCAGCGGGAGTTGCAGCGGCTGACACCCGAACGGTTGGCACGGGATGCGGAGGGACTTGCCGATCTTTTGAGGCTGCTCGGACCGCTTACCGCCGAGGAGGTCGCGCAGCGATGCGTCGCCGCCACGGAGGTTCGACTCGACGATGCGGAGCCGACCGATGATCCGGCGGAATGGTTGGCCGGTTTGGTGAAATCCAAGCGCGCACTCGAGGTCACATTCGCCGGACGAACGTGGTGGGTGGCGGTGGAGGATGCCGCCCGCCTGCGCGATGCACTCGGCGTACCGCTACCGATCGGCACCCCGGCCGCATTCATCGAACCGGTCGCCGATCCGCTCGGCGACCTGGTCGGGCGCTATGCCCGCACGCACGGACCGTTCACCACCGAGGCCGTGGCTGCCCGTTTCGGACTCGGCACCGCGGTCGCCGCGACCGCCTTGCATCGGCTGGTCGCGGAAAAGCGCGTGGTAGAGGGCGAATTCACCCCCGCGGCCAGTGGCTCGGAATGGTGCGACAGCCAGGTGCTGCGCCGATTGCGCCGCCGGTCGCTCGCGGCCGCCCGGCACGAGGTGGAACCGGTCGCGACCGCCGCCTTCGGCCGCTTTCTGCCGTCCTGGCAGCACATCGGTACCGGTGCATTGCGCGGGGTCGATGGGGTCGCGGCCGTAGTGGAACAGCTTGCGGGAGTGCCGATTCCCGCCTCCGCATGGGAATCGCTGGTATTGCCCGCGCGGGTGCGCGACTACTCCCCCGCCATGTTGGACGAGTTGATGGCCACCGGTGAGGTCATCTGGTCCGGGCACGGCGCCATCACCGCCAAGGACGGCTGGATTGCCCTGCACCTGGCCGATCAGGCCCCGTTTACGCTGACGCCTGCCGACGAGATCGAACTGTCCGAGGTGCACCTGCGCCTGCTCAGCGCGTTGGGCGCATCGATCGCCTCGTGGACGCCCATCGGAGCCGATAGCGAGGCACCGCCCGCCGCGGTATCAGGCCGGGTTGTTTCGCTGGACGATCATGCGGCACCGGATGGTTCAACGAACGCAGGCATCGCGGCGACGGCCGGCGGCTCGGTACCGCCACCGCGGCTCCCCCCGGTCCTGCACGGCGGCGGCGCGTACTTCTTCCGGCAACTCTCCGACGCCACCGGACTTCTCGACGACACCCAGGTCGCGAACGCATTGTGGGAGCTCGTCTGGGCAGGCGTGGTCTCCGGCGACACCTTCGCCCCCGTCCGCGCACTGCTCTCGGGTACGGCACGGAGCACAACCACCCATCGCACGCCGCGGCGCGCGCCACGCGGACGGGCCTACCTCCCACGACCGAATATGCCGACCAGATCCGGACCGCCCGCCGTCGCGGGCCGCTGGTCGCTGCTACCGGAACGGGTGGCCGACAACACCCTGCGCGCCCATGCGACGGCGGATACCCTGCTCGAGCGGTACGGCGTACTGACCCGCGGCTCGGTGCAGAACGAGGGCGTGCCGGGCGGATTCGCGCTCATGTACCGCGTGCTCACCGAATTCGAGGATCGCGGCCGTTGCCGCCGTGGCTATTTCATCGATTCGCTGGGCGGCGCACAGTTCTCCACCACCGATGTGGTGGACCGACTGCGCTCCTTCGATACCGAACGCACCCGCCCCGACACCGGCGGACAACACCCGAGCACCGCATTCGCCATGGCGGCAAGCGATCCCGCGAACCCCTATGGCGCGGCACTGCCCTGGCCGAAGGGACCGTCCGAAGCCGCGGGCCACCGTCCAGGACGCAAGGCCGGCGGCATCGTCGTGCTCGTCGACGGCGAACTGGCGCTCTATCTGGAGCGCGGCGGGAAAACGCTGCTCACCTTTACCGAGGATCCGAACGTCCGCCAGTCCGCGGCCACCGCCCTGGCCGATCTGGTGCGCGATCGCCGGGTCGACTCGCTGGTGATCGACCGGGTCGACGGAGAAACCGTGCACGGCAATACCTTCGCCGGTTTCCTCACCGAGGCCGGATTCTCCGCGACTCCCCGCGGCCTGCGTTTGCGGAGCAAGCCGTGACCCGGCGACGAACCCGCGCACCGCGACACCGATACAGCGGCGCGGTACGCATGACAACGATCACTCGCACACCGCCGAACCTGAATCGCGCGACGACAACCACTCGTACACCGCACAGCGCGACGACAAGCGGACTCGCACTGCGGAGCCGACAGTGACTCCGGCTCGAATCAACCTATGGTCGAGCCATGCCCGAAGGTGACACGGTTTACCTGACCGCGGCCAGACTGCGGCTCGCGCTGGCAGGAAAGACGCTGATCCGCAGCGATTTCCGGGTGCCGCGCTATGCCACGGTCGATCTGGTGGGGCAGCGGGTCGAGGGGGTCGCCAGCTATGGCAAGCATCTGTTCGTCCGAACCAACGAGGTCAGCGTCCACACGCATTTGAAGATGGAGGGCGAATGGCGGACCTACTGCGCCGGTGAACGGTGGACGCGGCCGCCGGTGACCGCCCGGCTCGTGCTCGGCACCGATGACACCGAGGCGGTGGGCTTTTCGCTCGGCACCGTCGAGGTGCTGCGCCGCGCGGACGAGCACACCGCCACCGACCACCTCGGGCCGGATCTGCTCGGCGCGAACTGGGATGTGACCGAGGCGGTGCGACGGCTGCGGCGACATCCCGCCCAACCGATCGGCCTCGCCCTGCTCGACCAGCGCAACCTGGCCGGTATCGGCAATATCTTCCGCAGCGAAATCTGCTTCCTGCGCCGGGTCCACCCGGCCACACCGGTCGGCGACGTCCCCGATCTGCTCGCCCTCGTGCACGAGGCCCATCGGGTACTCACCAAGGCCGCCACCGAACCACCGTGGCGGCCACTGGCCTATGGCCGCGCCCGCCGCCCGTGCCAGCGCTGCGGCACCCGCATGCTCGTCCAGCTACTCGGCGAAACCGAACCGGCACCCGGCCGAACGGCCCGGATCACCCAGTCCGACCGCATTACCCAACGCGAACGCGGAATCTACTTCTGCCCGCGCTGCCAGCCTGAACCCGCCTGATCACACCCCTGGGCAATTACCGACGACCTCGAGTATCCGCCAGTTTTCCGAATTAACTAGACCGGTCGTCATAGTTCCCGTACCGTACTGGGCATGGCACCTCGTTCCGACTCCCGCCAACGCTTCATCGACGCCGCGGCCGACCTCTTCCATACCCAGGGCTATCACGCCACCGGCCTGAATCAACTCGTCAGCGCGGGCGGCGCACCCAAGGGCTCGCTCTACTTCCACTTCCCCGGTGGCAAGGAGCAACTCGCCGTCGAGGCCCTCACCCAATCCAGCAGGCAGCTGCGCGACCAGCTCGACGCGATCCTCGCCGATGGCGGCGATATCACCACCGTCTTCGATGCCCTCACCGCACTGCTCGTCGATTCCGATTTCGAACGCGGCTGCCCGATCTCGACCATCGCGCTCGACACGGCTCGCGAGAGCGAAACGATCAGGCAGGCCTGCGTCACCGGTTTCGAATCCTGGCGTGAGTCGATCGAAAAGTACCTGCGAGACAAGGGAATCGATCGAGGCCGCGCCACCGAACTGTCCACCGTCGCGCTGGCCACGATCGAGGGCGCCCTCCTACTCGCCAAGACCACCCGCGATATCGCGCCGCTGCGCGCGGTCGCCGACCACCTGCGTACCACCTTCGAACGGGAGCTTTCCTGATGCGTGTGCACCATCTCAATTGCGGCACCATGCGCCCACTCGGCGGCCGACTCTTCGACGGCACCGGCAGCATCTTCCGCCGCGCCGAAATGGTCTGCCACTGCCTGCTTCTCGAACTCGACTCCGGACTCGTCCTGGTGGAGACCGGTGTCGGCGAGCAGGCGGTACACCGGCCCGAGGAATGGCTCGGCCGCCGCTTCCTCCGGCTCAGCAATCCGGTCCTGGATCTCGCACAGTCCGCGGTGCGACAGATCGAAGCGTTGGGTTACCGCCGCGAGGATGTTCGCGATATCGTGCTCACCCATCTCGATCTCGACCATGCGGGCGGCCTCGCCGACTTTCCACAGGCGCGGGTGCACGTATATGCCGAGGAACTGCGCGCGCTACAGGGCGGGCATACACCGGAAGAACGCCTGCGCTACAAGGAACCTCAGTTTCGGCACGGTCCACACTGGGAGTCGTACGCCGAAACCGGTGCCAGCTGGTTCGGTTTCGACGCGGTGCGCGAATTGACCGGCCTGCCAACGGAAATCCTGATCATCCCGCTCGCCGGACATACCCGCGGCCATGCGGGCGTCGCCGTCGATACCGGGAACGGCTGGCTACTGTCCGCGGGCGACTCGTATTATCACCCAGGCGTTCTCGACCCGGGTCGTCCGCGGCAACCGCTCGGCACGGCCATGTTCGAGAAGAATGTGCAGACACTGCCCGCGGCCCGCATCGAGAATCAGCAGCGGCTGCGCGAACTGGTGCGCGACCACGGCGACGAGGTCACGGTGTTCTCCGCGCACAGCTCCATCGAATTCCACGCCATGGAGCAGATCGGCGTTTGACGAAACTTGTGACGGCCCAAGCACTCCCAGTTGATTTACCGAGCCTGCGCCCGGGGCAGCGCACTTCGGTGCCGACGCTGATGCCGGCCGGTGATTGGACCGCGACCGACTAGTCGGCCACCATGGAGCGCGCTGCCAAGGCGGTGGACCTGCGCTACCGTCGTTGCCGTGACCACGGAGCGCTCGAGGTCTGAGCACCCCACTGCGAAGCCCTGTCCCACCCCCAAGCGCCGCATGTCCGCGACCGACCGGCGCGCGCAGCTTCTCGATGTGGCGCGCGATATCGTCGCCGCCGAAGGCTTCGGCGCGGTGAGTATCGATCGGGTCGCGCGCGAGGGCAAGGTCGCACGGGCACTGGTGTATCAGCAGTTCACCGATCTGTCCGGGTTGCTGACCGCGCTGGTGGATCGCGAATCGGCCACCGCACTGGCCGGTATCGGCAGTCTCGACTCGGCGGACGCCGACAACGATGCCGATCGGCTCGGCCGCGGCATTCTCACCTATCTGCATGCCGCGCCGACCAGTTGGCGGATCATCCTCAGCCCACCCGACGGCGGCCCGCCGGATCTGCGCGACCGACTCGAACTCGGCCGCGACTATGCACGGGCGCTCGGCGCGCGGCAGCTGTCGCGCTATGCCGGGGTCACCGTCGATCCGGACGGCGCGACCCAGCGAATCATGCTCGCCGCGTTGGAGGAACTGGCTCGGCTGCATCTGACCGATCCGCAGCAGTACCCGGATGAACTGGTACTGCGCTACATTCGGTCGCTCGTGACCTGGGCGACCGGTGTCGAAGCCCCGAAAAATGCGAACTGAACTGCGGTTTCACCGCCATCATGAAATTCTCATGGATGCCTTGGTTTTCTTATCGCAACGCGGGAACAACCCGCGCGACAGAGAGGAAGAACCATGAAGATCCGCTCCGCGATCGCCGCCGGAATATTCGCCCTCGGGGCCGTCGCCGCGGGCGCCGGGATCGCCTCGGCCGCGCCCACCCCGATGCACACCGACTTCATCGGCAACTACGCGACCTACGAGGCCTGCGCCGCCGACGGCAATTCGCCGAAAACCGGTGGCACCCAGTGGGAATGCCGCGAGGTCGTCGGCGGCTGGGATCTGTACACCTACTGAGTACTCGGGCACCAGGCTGCGCACCAGGTCTGAAGTACCTTATTCTCTGACTTCGTGCGAGTGCTGGTGATCGAGGACGACGAGGGGCTCGGCATGGAAGTCGCCGCGGGACTGCGCTCGGCCGGTTTCGCGGTGGACCTCGCCCCCAACCTCGCGGATGCCGATTTCAAAATCTCGGTCAATGGCTACGACGTGCTCGTCGTCGATCGTGGCATGCCCGACGGCGACGGTCTGCACTTGGTCGCGGCGCACCGCGCGCGGGGTCAGCGGGTGCCGGTCCTGATGCTCACCGCCCGCGACGCACTCGCTGATCGCATTGCCGGATTCGAGCACGGCGCCGACGACTACCTCGTCAAACCGTTCGCACTGCCGGAACTCGTCGCGCGGGTACGTGCGCTGTCGCGGCGGCGCGAATATCCGGCGCCGGCCCGGATCGTGCTCGGCGATATCGATATCGACCTGCCGCGCCGCCGGGTGCAGCGCGCGGGCATTCTGCGTTCGCTGACGCCGAAGGAGTTCGCCGTACTCGAACTGCTCGCCACCCGCGCGGGCAGCGTCATCTCGCGTTCGGAGCTCATCGAATGCTGCTGGGACGAAATGGCCGAACCCGCATCGAATGTCGTCGACGCCGTGATAGCGCAGCTGCGCCGCAAGCTCGGCGCACCGCCGGTGATCGAGACCGTGCGCGGCACCGGCTTCCTGATCGGAAGTGACTCATTCGCACCGTGATTTCCACGGCGGATGCCCGCCCCGCCGTGGCCCGCCTCCGCCGCACCCGCTGGCAGCTCACCGCCCTGATCACCGCGATTACCGCGACCTGCCTGATCATTCTCGGCATCGTGGCGGCGACCATCGATGCCCGCTCGCGGGAGACCGCGCTCGACGATTCCCTCGATCGGGTGGTCAGCGGGCTGTTCCGCGCGATCAACCTGCCCGAGGGCGAGGAAACCATCGATGTGAGCCAGCTGGATAACGACGCACTCGCCAATGGCGAGGTCGCGGTGCTGGTGCTCAGCGCGCACGGAAATGGCAGGTGGCAGGAGAATTTCGCGCATCTGCGCTCCTGGCTGCCCAAGGACGACGGCGTAGCGGGACTCGCCGATGACGCCGACCTGGCCGGAGAGACCGTCTTCCGCAACGGATACGACGGTGCGGGCCGCCCTGTCCGTATCGCGGCGACACCCATTACCTGGGAGGACTCCGAGACCAAGGCGGTGGTCATCGCGGGCACGAATCCTGGTGCGTTCGACCGTGATCGAGCACTGCTGATCTGGGGACTCGTCGTGGGCGGGTGCACGCTGGTCGCGCTGTCCGCGGCGGCCGGACATCTGCTCTCGGGCCGCAGCATGCGGCAGGCCATTGTGCTGCTCGAAGAGCAGGAGCGTTTCCTCGGCGATGCGGCACACGAATTGCGCACGCCGCTAACGACGCTCGGATTGGTCACCGCACCGCGGCGCCGCAATCCGCATGAGGTCGAGCGGGCGCTGGTCGATGCCAGGGCGCTGGGCAGTCGGATGGAGCGGATCGTCGCGGGATTGCTGGCGCGGGCGCGGATGCAGGCGGGCGTCACCACCATGGAGAAGGTGCAGCTGCTGCTCGATCAGCTCACCGAATCGGTGGTCGAGGAATTCCCGCGGGCCGATATCGTGTTGCAGACCAATCCCAGTGTGGTGGTGGGTGATCCGAATCTGCTGAGCCTCGCGGTGCGCAATCTCATCGAGAATGCGATCACGCACGGGGCGGTCAATCGTGGTGCGCCCGTCGAGGTGCATGTGGCCGATGGCCGAGTCAGCGTGCGTGACCACGGGGTGGGTTTGACCCCGCAACTATCGAGCAGTCCGTTCACGCGCGGGGTGAGCGGCGGGCGGGGCAGCGGGATCGGGCTGGCGCTGGTGGCATGGATCGCCGAATTGCACGGCGGCACAGCGACAATGGAACCAGCCGCCGGTGGCGGCACGATCGCCTCGATTGTGCTGCCGCCGCCGGCCGCCGGCTAGACCTCAGCTGTCCAACGGAACCGGCTCCAGGATTTCCGGGCGCGGTTCGGGGGCGGCGATGCGCAGTGCATCGGCGGACTGGTCGTCCGGCTGGGTCTGGGAGCGGATCTCTGCCTCGACCCGGGCCTGGTAAGTGCTTACCTCCCAGTCGATTTCGTCCTCCTCCCAGCCGAGTATCGGCGCGACCAACCGGGCCACCTGTTCGGCGCAGTTCGCGCCGCGGTGCGAGTATTCGATGGAGATCCTGGTGCGGCGGGCCAGAATGTCCTCCAGATGCAGCGCGCCCTCGGCGGCCGCCGCGTACACCGCCTCCACCTGCAGATATGACGGTGCGTCCATAATCGGTTGCAGCAGTTCGGGTTTGCCGTCGGCCGTGGCCATGACCTCGTCGATGAGCGAGCCGTAGCGATCGAGCAGATGCTTGATCCGGTATGGATGCACGCCGTATGCCTCGGCGAGATGGATCGTCTGATTGATCAGCGCGAAGTAGCCGTCGGCACCGAGCAGCGGAACCTTCTCCGTGATGGACGGTGCCACGCGCGCCGGAATGTCCTGTGCCGCTTCGTCGACCGCGTCATAGGCCATCACCCGGTACGTGGTGTACTTGCCGCCCGCTATCCCGACAAGCCCCGGCGCGACCCGGGCGACCGCATGCTCGCGCGAAAGCTTGGAGGTCGATTCGCTTTCTCCCGCGAGCAGCGGCCGCAGACCCGCGTATACGCCGTCGATATCAGCAGGCGTGAGCGGGGAGACCAACACTTGATTGACCCGGTCCAGTAGATAGTCGATATCGGCCTTGGTCGCCGCCGGATGGGCGAGATCCAGATTCCAGTCCGTATCGGTGGTGCCGATGATCCAATGCGCGCCCCATGGGATGACGAACAGCACCGAGGCCGCGGTGCGCAGAATGATCGCGGCATCGCTGACGATGCGGTCGCGCGGCACCACAATGTGCACACCCTTGGATGCGCGCACATGGAAACGGCCGCGATTGCGTGAGAGCGTCTGGACCTCATCGGTCCACACACCGGTCGCATTGATCACCACATGTGCGCGGATTTCGCCGGTGCGACCGTCCTCGCTGTCGCGCACCTTCACCCCGACGAACCGGTCCGCCTCGCGCAGGAAGCCGACGACCTGGGTGGAGGTGCGGACCACCGCGCCGTAGTACGCGGCGGTGCGAGCGACGGTCATGGTGTGGCGCGCGTCGTCGACGACCGTGTCGTAGTAGCTGACGCCGCCGATCAGCGCGTCGCGGCGCAGCCCCGGTGCCAGCCGCAGTGCACCGGACCGGGACAGATGATGTTGGCCGGGAACGGATTTCGCGCCGCCCATGGTGTCGTAGAGCACCAGCCCGGCGGCCACATACGGGCGCTCCCAGCCCCGGTGGGTCAGCGGGTAGAGGAAGCGCAGCGGCTTCACCAAATGCGGCGCGAGCCTGGCGAGCGCGAGTTCGCGCTCCCGCAATGCCTCGCGCACCAGCCCGAATTCCAATAGCTCCAGATAGCGCAGTCCGCCGTGGAACATCTTCGAGGACCGGCTGGAGGTGCCGGAGGCGAGATCGCGCGCCTCGACCAGCGCGACCTTCAGACCGCGCGTGGCCGCATCGAGCGCGATACCCGAGCCGACCACGCCGCCCCCGACGACGACCACGTCGAAGTGATCCTTACCGAAGCGCTCCCATGCCCTCGCGCGCTGCTCGGGGCCGAGGAACTGCGATTCCGGTTTCTTGGTCATGCTCCCTCCTCCAGCCGGCATCGGGTGTAGATGACGTTTGCTTCGGGCACACGATCGAGCTGCTCGGGTGGGGTGGTCTGCTGTACAGGCTAACAGCGCGTCCGCGGACTATGACGCCGTCCTTCTCGGATACCCGGCGCCGGGGGTGGGAATCAGTTGCCACATCATCCGGGCTGGTTTCACACACCCGGGTGGGTGTGCCAGAGCCGTCCCGTCAGCGGGCGTCGTCAGCCGGGGCCGCGTGCATCGGGCTCCCGGACTCGAGCCAGATCCAGCCGCTCAGGGCGCCTCGGCCCTGGCGCACACCCACGACATTGTCGAGAATCCAGCGCAGTTTCGGAGCGGCCATCGACAACAAGGCCACCACCGGTCGCCGCGGTGATGCACAAGTCCGAACAAAGCACTCGAATTTCCGGCGAATCGGCGATAATCCCGTGTCGAAGCCGTTTCGCCCGCCGCCGATAACTGGCGCTACCCGCGGGTTACCGATACCGACGCCAGTCCGACAACCTGCTGGTTGCGATGTGCTGCGCGGTGCGCTCCGCGGTTTCCCCCGCGGGCCACCTCGCCTTTAGTAGCCTGCATGAATGCGTCGCTATGTGGCCGCCATTGATCAGGGCACGACCTCGAGTCGGTGCATCATCTTCGACCGGCAGGGCCGCGTCGTCGGGGTCGCCCAGCGCGAGCACGAGCAGATCTTCCCGCGCCCGGGCTGGGTCGAGCACGATCCGGAAACCATTTGGCGCAATACCGAATTCGTACTCGGCGAGGTGCTGCGCAGCACCGGGATCACTGTCGACGAGATCAACGCGGTCGGCGTCACCAATCAGCGCGAGACGACCGTGGTGTGGGATCGCTCCAGCGGCAAGCCGATTCATCACGCGATCGTCTGGCAGGACACCCGCACCGACCATCTGGTCACCGAGCTGGGCGGCGAATTCGGCGCGACGCGCTACCAGGACCGCACCGGTCTGCCGCTGTCCACCTACTTCGCCGGCCCGAAACTGCGCTGGATACTCGACAATGTCGAGGGTGCGCGCGCCAGGGCCGAGGCAGGTGAGCTGTGTTTCGGCACCATCGACAGCTGGGTGCTGTGGAATCTCACCGGTCAGCACATCACCGACGTGACCAATGCGTCGCGCACCATGCTGATGGATCTGCGTACGCTGCAATGGGATCCGCGGATCTGCGCGGAATTCGGGATACCGCAATCGATGCTTCCCGAGATCCGCAGCTCGTCGGAGATCTACGCGGAGATCAGCTCCGGTCCGTTGGCGGGCATACCCGTCGCGGGCATTCTCGGTGACCAGCAGGCGGCGACCTTCGGCCAAGCCTGTCTATCGCCCGGCGAGGCCAAGAACACCTACGGCACCGGCAATTTCATGCTGCTCAATACCGGAACCACACCGGTATTGAGCAAGCACGGCCTGCTCACCACGGTCTGCTACCAGCTCGGCGGCGAGGCCGCGGTCTACGCGCTGGAGGGGTCCATCGCGGTGACCGGCTCACTGGTGCAATGGTTCCGGGACAATCTCGGCATCATTTCCGCCGCCGACGAGATCGAACCGCTGGCGCGCAGCGTCGAGGACAATGGCGGTGCCTATATCGTCCCCGCATTCTCCGGCCTCTTCGCGCCGCGCTGGCGCCCGGATGCCCGCGGCGTCATCGCGGGACTGACCCGTTTCGTCAACAAGGCGCACCTGGCGCGAGCGGTGTTGGAGTCCACCGCATTTCAGACCCGCGAGGTCATGGACGCGATGCGTGCCGACGCCGAATCCCAGCAGCTACGACTGGAACTGACCACGCTCAAGGTCGACGGCGGAATGGTCGGCAACGATCTGCTCATGCAGTTCCAGTCCGACATCCTCGATGTGCCGGTGGTCCGCCCGGTCGTCAACGAAACCACCGCGCTTGGTGCGGCATATGCGGCCGGGCTCGCCGTCGGGGTGTGGGAGAGCACCGATGAGATCCGTGCCAACTGGGCCGCGGATAAGACCTGGCGCCCCGCGATGTCGGCCACGGACCGCGAGACCCACCTCGCCGCATGGAACAAGGCGGTGGAGCGCACCTACAACTGGGTCGGCTCCCCCGCCCTGCCGAGTATTTAGCCGGTCGTCGGGCGCACCAGCGCAGTAGCTCAGAGCTGCTCGGCAGCCCTGGCCATCCGGTCCACGGCCGCTTCCAACGTCGCCGCATCCGAAGTGGTGAAGCACATGCGCATCGAGTGGCTGTAGTCGGTGGCGACGGCGAAGGCTGACCCGGGGACGAAGGCGACGCCCTGCTCGAGGGCTCGGGGCAGCAGCCGATCGGTGTCGGTGCCGTCGGTGAAATCGGCCCACACAAACATGCCACCGGCGGCATCGGTGCAGGTGACGCGGTCACCGAAGCGAGTGCGCACGGCGTGTACGAGGGCCTTGGCGCGGTCGCCGTATGCGGTGCGAACAGTGTCGATATGGCCAGTCAGCCAGGTTTCGTCGGTGAGCACGTCGGCGGTGATCTGGTGGGTCAGCGCCGAACCGCACAGGTCCGCACCCTGTTTCAGCAATTCGACCGCGCGACAGATCGGCTCCTGCGCCACCATCCAGCCGACCCGCAGCGCGGGGGCGAGGATCTTCGAGGCACTGGAGAGCCGAATCACGTTGCGGGAGTAGGTCGCGATGGGATCGGGCGAAGGCCGGTCGAACCAGAGTTCACCGTACGGATCGTCCTCGATCACCCAGAATCCGTGGGTATCGGCGAGTTCGGCCAACTCACGACGACGCACGGGACTCATGGTGACGCCACCCGGATTGTGGAAATTGCTGACCGTGTGCACGATCGCAGGCCGCTCACCGCGTGCCAGCAGTTCTCTCAGCACATCCAGCCGCATGCCCTCGGCATCCAACGGCACCGCGACAATTCGTGCCCCGGCCGCCCGGAACACTTGCAGCGCACCGACATACGCCGGATCCTCGACGACGACCAGCGCGCCCGGATCCAGCAGCACCTCGGCGAGCAGCGAAAGCGCCTGCTGCGAACCATGAGTCACGAACACCTCGTCGAGCCCCACCGAGCGGCGGAGCTTCGCCGACTCCCGCTGCCGCAGCACATCGCGCAGTGGCAGCCATCCGCGCGACCCGGTGTACTGCAATACGGCGGAACCACGCAGCGCGGCATCGGCCGCCGCGGCGAGCCGTTCCCGCGGCATCAACTCCGCATCCGGCAAACCGCCCGCGAGGCTGATCACCTCGTCGCGCGCGGTCAGCTCGAGCAGATCACGAATCGCCGAACTCTTCAGTCCACTCAGCTTGGCCGCGAGCGGTGGATGGGTCGGCGACATGGAAAACCTCCGATTCGATGGCGGCGTTCGTGGGTCCCTGGCGTGGTTACGCTCCGCCACCGCCTCCGGGTTGCTCACACCGCAGTGGGGACGCCACGGTACCCGAAACACCACTGTCTCACACCACTACCAAATTGCGAAATATTCATCCCATGATCCGAGAACTCAGACGCGCTCCCGGATCGCGAAGATCACCGTCTTGCCGTCCCGGACCACCGTGATGACGGTCTGCCGGTAGACATTGGTCGTGCCGTCAGGGCGATGATCGGTCAGATCCACCTCGAAGGTGTCGCCGGCCCTTCGGCAATCCGCAGGCAATGCGTGGTGCCGGCCGGAATCTGTTCATTGATGGCCTGCTGGATGACCTCGGCCGTCGACACAATCTCCGCCGGGCATGCGCCGGAGCCGCCGGTCGACGGCCGTTCCCTGAGGGGCACACAGCATGACCTCGAGAGTGATCTGCATCACGCAACGGAACGGCCTGCGCATCATCGCCGTCTATATCCCCGTAAGAATCGTCCGACCGAAGGAACGAAAAGTAATGAGACGCACCGCATCTGCTCTTGCTGTCGGCGCATTGACCACCGGCATCTTGGCCTTCGTCGCGCCGTCGGCACACGCCAGCCAGCCCGGTGAGAAGTGCACGATCCCCGGAGCAACCGAAAAAGTTTATGTAGACGTAGGCAGCGGAGTCCAGCGCAAAGCAATTCTTGCCTGCGCTCGCTCCGGCGGAGGGTACGTGTGGCAGGTCACGAACTACCTGCAGCCGGGCGTAAACGACGGCTGATCCGTAGCCTGCGGCCGCCGGGACGCGCAGTCCGCGCACCCCCACAGCCGCGGCGCACCCGAATCGGCCACTCGTTCCACCACGACTACCCTCAGCTGGGACCGCCGCAGCCTCCAGAGCGGGCCCAGCGACCGGCGACGAAGGGGAGATGTATCAGACCCGATCACTGCTGCCGCGCAGCACGGACCAATCGGTCCACCGCCGCGGCATTGGCGACGTCGGAAGTGGTGAAGCACAGGCGCATCGAGTGCCGGTAGCCGCCGTCGACGGCGAACACCGAGCCGGGCACGTAGGCGGACCCCACCTCGAGCGCATCGGGTAGCAGGAGTTTCAGTGTCGGTGCCGCCGGTGAAAACGACCCAGGCGAATATCCGCCGGTGGTCTCGGCACAGCGCACACGGTCGCCGACCGCCAAGCCGATCACCTCAGCCCGCGCGATGAGTTTCAGCAGGTCACGAACCGCCAGAACTGCGCAGGCCACCGAGCTTGCCCGCGAGCGGCATAAGGGTCGCCGACATGCACTCGCCGCATCCCAGTCTTTGAGACTACTGGCGCTCGTTGATCGAATACAGCACGTGCCTGCCTTCACGCACGACTGTGGTGATGGTCTGCTTGTAGAGCCGGTCTTTCCCGTCGGGCCGCAACTCCTGCAGGTCGACCTCGTAAGTCCCTGGGGTCATTTCGAAGATCCGCAGGCAGTGCATGGTGCCGATGGGGATTTCGTCGTCGATGCCCCCCTGGATGATCGCCGCGGTGGACACATTCAGCGCGTCGTCGGCGACGAACATCCGGGCGCGCTCACCGCTGCGTTCCATATAGAAGGCGTACTGGAAACCAAGGATCGCCTCGGGACCGCTGCTGGTGCTCCCGCTGCCATTGCCGACGGTCGTCTTACCGTCCTTTTTGGCCGGGCAGCTCAGCGCGGCGGAGGTGCTCGGCGGTGCGGGCGGCGCCGCCGTCTGACTGCTGTTGTCGTCGCGGCGGACCGCGACGAAGGTCACCACCAGCGCGAGGACCACCACCATCGCGGCGAGCACACCGAGGACGATCCACCGGCCGCGCGAACCGCGCCGTGGGGTCGCGGTAATGGTGTCGGAGATCAGCTTCGGCGCAAGGCGCGTCGCGATCGGATCGTCAGCCCAGGACAGGCCCGATGGCTCGGACGGCGGCTTCGGTACCCCACCGGATTCGGTGGGGCTGTTCCACCAGGTATCGCGCTGGCCCGCAGCCGGCGTCGCAGGCCGGACAGTGGCCTCGGTGGGATCCGGCTCGACCGGCGGCTCGGGGCGTCGCGGTGGCTCCGGTCGCTGCTGCGGCGGCGGCGGTGGTGGCGGTGGCGGTGGCGGTGGCGGTGGCGGTGGCGCATCGCCGAACACCGTGGTATCCGGCGCACGGTACTGCGGGGGTGGCGGCGGCACCGTCGCCGGTTCATCGGCGGGACGCCAGATCAGCTCGGGATGATCGGCAGCAGGTTCGGGCACCGACCACTGCGGTCGACCCTGCCCACCCGTCGGCGGGCCGAATTCGCCGACCGGCGGGCCGAAATCGGAAACCGGCGGGCCGAAATCGTCCAACGGGGGTCCGAATCCCGACCCCGACTGGTCGGATTCGTTGTCCCTGCCATCACCCTCGGAGCCCACACCAAATCCTTTCCCCAGGACACACGTGTGGGGCGGTCGCGAACGACCGCCCCACCCGTCGAATCAGCTCGTGTCAGTACTGGAGTGACCCACCCCACTGGGTCGTGACACCGGCAACGGTGACCGTCTGCGGAGCCAGTTCGCCTGACGGCACCGGAAGTTTAACTTGCGCAGCGGCCTCGAGGGCAGCCGCGCCGCCCGGCTGTTCCCGAATCCAGTGCTCGACAGCCGCCTTGGCCAGATTGGCCTGGGTGGTGTCGATGATGACCTCGGTCTTGTTGTCGGCCAGACCCTCACCACCGGTGTAGGAGGTCACCTTGACGCTGTTGGCAGTGATGTATTCGACCGACACACCGGCTTCGCCCTGACCGGTCGGGGTGTGGTAGCCGATGGTGCCGACGTAGCCGGAAGCATTGTTGAAGTGGTGGGTGTTGGCCACATAGCCGGGTGCCAGCGAGCCACCGTCGATATTGGCGCCGACCTCCTGGTGCGGCCCGTCCATCTCGACGACCGGCGCGGCGGGGGCCTGCTGGAAGCGGGGGGCCGCCCAGCGCGGCTGCTGCACCAGCGTGTCGTTGTCCGGCTGCTGCGGGGTCCGGACGCTCGGGGTGTTCGCCCCTGGCGCGGTGGTCCCGGGCTGCGCGAGCTTCGGAGCCTCCGCGCCGGGGGCCGTCTCCGGCACGACGGCCGGCAGCGCCGGACCGGTCTGGCCCGGAACCGGCAGCGGCGCGACGCGCGGGGTGGTGACACCCGGCTGGGTCGGCTGGGCCAGCTTCGGATCCTTGGGCGGATTCGGCATGATCTGGTTCGGATCCGGCGTGGTGACACCCGGCTGGCTCGGCGTCGGCGACGGTTTGGTCTGCGGCTGACCCGGCTCCGGCTTGGTGGTCTCCGGTTGGCCCGGCTCCGGCTTGGTGGTCTCCGGCTGGCCCAGCTCCGGCTTCGTGGTCTCCGGCTGGCTCTGATCCGTCGGCGCAGTGGTGCCGGGATCGGCGGGCGCGGGCGCCGGAGTGGTCGGTGTACTCGGCTGATTCGGAACTGCCCCCGCCGGCGCAGCGAAGAGCGTCGCCACGGCCGCCGCGGTAGCAAGTGGCAACGATGTGCTCGCCATCGCTCGCTGCGCCCGACTCGGCTTACGATGTTTCACTTTTCGCAATCCCTTCCCGTGTGCGACCGAGTGGGTCACACGCAGTTATCCCTGGTGAGACGCTTGGTCCACGAACGAAGACCGCCGAACGACCAAGCGGCCGTTCGCCGTTCCCGATGGAAAGGATCGATCCCCCCACACAGAACCCTCGCGATCGCCCGCCGATCGCATCTCTGCGGGAAGTGAACCACATGCGCGCCGGGCTGGCAATGCGGTGAAAACCGCCACAAGACAATAAGTCTCGGGGCGGCCGAATTCGACCCCGGTTAATCCAGGTCGTCGTGACGCATCAGCAGGCGGGCCGCCTCGGTGACCGAGCCCGTGAGCGACGGGTACACCGAAAAGGTCTGGGCGAGATCGCTGACGGTCAGATTGTTCTGCACCGCGAGCGCGATCGGCAGGATGAGTTCCGAGGCGATCGGTGCGACGACCACACCGCCGATGACAACACCGGTCGCGGGCCGACAGAAGATCTTGACGAAACCCCTGCGCAGACCCGACATCTTGGCTCGCGGGTTGGTATTCAGCGGCAGCATCACCGTGCGCGCGGGCACCTCGCCGTTATCGATGGCGGTCTGGCTCACGCCGACGGTCGCGATCTCCGGACGGGTGAATACCGCCGAGGCGACCGTCTTCAACCGGATCGGGCTGACGCCCTCACCCAGCGCGTGATACATCGCGATGCGGCCCTGCATGGCGGCCACCGAGGCCAACGGCAGCAGACCGGTGCAGTCGCCCGCCGCGTAGATGCCGGGCACCGAGGTGCGCGACACCCGGTCCACCCGCAGGTAGCCGCCGCGGTCGACTTCGATGCCGACTCGCTCCAGGCCGACGTCGTTGGTATTGGGGATCGAGCCGACAGTCATCAACGCATGCGTACCCGTGACCGTGCGGCCGTCCGAGAGCTTGACCACAATGCCCTCGGCGGTGCGCTCGACCGCATCGGCGCGGGCGTGCTTGACCAGTTCGACACCGCGTTCGGCGAGCGCGTCCTCGAGCACGAGCGCGGCATCGGCGTCCTCACTGGGCAGCACCCGGTCGCGGCTCGAGACCAACTTCACCCGCACACCCATTTCGGTGTACGCGGAGACGAATTCGGCACCGGTCACACCGGAGCCGACCACGACCAGGGTCTCCGGGAGTTCCTCCAGGTCGTAGAGCTGACGCCAGTTCAGGATGCGCTCGCCATCGGGCTCGGCGCCGGGCAACACGCGCGGGCTCGCACCAGTGGCGATCAACACGACTTCGGCCTCGACGGACTCCTCGGTGCCATCGGCCAACAGCGCGCGCACCCGGTGCGCGGCCAACCCGGTGGCCCGATCGCTGAGCTGTCCGCGTCCGGTCAGCACTGTCACGCCCGCGGCCTGCACCTTGGATCGGATATCGGAGGATTGCGCCAACGCCAGCGCCTTCACACGCGCGTTCACCTCGCCCAGTTCGATCTGGGCCTGGCTCGGGTCGAGGGTAATGCCCAGGTCACGGGCGCGGCGCAGGTCGGTGCGCACGCCGGTGGAGGCGATGAAGGTCTTCGACGGCACACAGTCCCACAGCACGCACGCCCCACCGATGCCGTCGCTATCGATCAGGGTGACCGTGGCCCCGTGTTGAGCCGCCACCAGGGCCGCTTCATAACCGGCCGGTCCGCCACCGATGATCGCTATGCGGGTCATGGATACCTCCGCTGGAGCTGTTCGACCGGGATCTCCGGTGCCGGTACACAACGTTAGCTGGCGAACACACGCTCATCTCGGCGGGATAGAGACGATGCGCGCAGGTTATTGGATACCCTTGCGTCGTGCCGATCTACGCCGCCTACGGGTCCAACATGGACTCGTCCCAGATGCTCGAGCGCTGTCCGCACTCCCCCATGTACGGAACGGGCTGGTTAGAGGGCTGGCGCCTCACCTTCAGCGGCGACGACATCGGCTGGGAGGGCCCGCTGGCCACCGTCGTCGAGGAGCCGGGCTCACGAGTATTCGTGGTGCTCTACGACGTATCCCCCGAGGACGAGCAGCGCCTGGACCGCTGGGAGGGTTCCGATTTCGGTATCCACCGCAAGATCCGGCTGCGCGTGACGCCGAGTGCGGGCAGCGGTTCCGAACCCATCCTGGCCTGGCTGTATGTACTCGATGCGTACGAGGGCGGGCTCCCGTCGGCGCGCTATATCGGCGTAATGGCCGATGCGGCCGAAAAGGCCGGCGCGCCAGCGGAATACGTGCACGCCCTGCGCACCCGCAACAGCAAGAACGTCGGACCCGGATTCTTCGGTAGCTGAACAGATGCGGAAGCGACCGACCCGATCGAGGTCGGCCGCTTCCCTGACTTCGTCAGCTCGCGTTCAACACGATATTGCTGAGCAGCCGGACACCGACGGCCAGCGCGCGCTCGTCGATATCGAAGGTCGGCTGGTGCAGATCCAACTGTTCGCCGTGTCCGGCCCAGACCCCGAGGCGTGCCATCGCACCCGGCACCTCCTCCAGGTACCAGGAGAAATCCTCACCGCCACTGGACTGCACCGTGTCAGCGAGCGCATCCGGGCCGAGCGCGCGGATCGCGTCTTCGAACATCCTGGTCGACTGCTCGTCATTGACCACCGGCGGCACGCCGCGCCGGTAGTTCAACTGGTAGCGGACCCCGGTCGGGGCGAGCAGGCCGTCCACGATCTCGCGCACCATCGGCTCCAGCAGCGACCAGGTCGCGTGGTCACCGGTGCGGACGGTTCCGGTGAGCATGCCGGTCTGCGGAATCGCATTGGGCGCCTTACCCGCGCTGACCGCGCCCCAGACCATCACCGTGCTGGTGCGCGGGTCGATGCGGCGGCTGAGTAGACCGGGCAGGCCGGTGATCACGGTGCCGATGGCGTAGACCAGATCACTGGTCAGATGCGGACGCGAGGTGTGCCCGCCCGGCGAATCGAGGACCAATTCGATGGTGTCGGCGGCCGAGGTGATCGCACCGACCCGGATACCGACCCGACCGACCTCTAGGCGCGGATCGCAGTGCAGTGCGAAGATCCGGTCGACACCTTCCATCGCGCCCGCGGCGACCATATCGATGGCACCGCCAGGCATCACCTCTTCGGCGGGCTGGAAGACGAATCGGACGCCCACCGGCAGCTCCTGATCGGCCAGCGCGAGCGCGGTGCCGAGCAGGATCGTGGTGTGCGCGTCGTGACCACAGGCGTGCGAGACGCCAGGGACGGTCGAGGCGAAGCTGAGTCCGGTGAATTCCTGCAGTGGGAGCGCGTCCATATCGGCGCGCAATCCGATGCGCGGTGCGTCCACCGGACCGATGTCACAGACCACTCCGGTGCCGTTGGGCATCTTCTGCGGCGTCAATCCCGCCTTGGTCAGCCAGGCCGAGACGAACTCGGTGGTGGCGAATTCGGTGCGGGAGAGCTCCGGGTTCGCGTGGATATGCCGGCGCCACTGGATGAGATCGACCGTGTGCTCGGCCAGCCAGGAATCGACCGCATCCGGTCCGACTTCCGCGATAGCCGATGGTGCGGTGCTCCCCTGGCTCCCCATGGTCACGCGCGTCGCCGCCCCGCTGCGTGTCGCGTGCGCCGCGGAGCGGCCGGTAATGCTCACCGAATATCCTCCTGTCGTTGAACGAGCCGTTGCAACAACCTGTCCCTGTGTACTTGATCGCGGGCCACGGCGATAGCGGTACGCGCGAGCGCGATCGCACCGTCGGTTACCGCACGATCCGCCGAGGCGTTGACACTCGCCGCGGCGAAACCGGGCTGATGCGTCACCGCCCCACCGGCGTCTATGCCGATGACCGGATGTATGCCCGGTACGACGTTGGTGACGTTGCCCATATCCGTACTCCCGAGCGGTCGCTGCGCCTCTAGTTCCGGTGCGATCGGCACCCGGCCCAAGTCGACGATCTGCTCGCGATAGGCAAACAGTAATCCCGAATCGGGCGTCAGCTCGGTATATGTCGGCGCAACCGTCCGGATTTCGTGAGTGCAGCCGGTCGCCAGCGCACCCGCCTCGAAACAAGCCGACGCTCGTCGCGTCAGATCGTCGAGGGATGCGGAGTCCACTGCGCGTAGGTAATACAGCAGTTCCGCACGTCCGGGAACGATGTTGGGGGCAACACCACCGTCGCTGACTATACCGTGCAGTTGCTGCCCGGGTCGCAGATGCTGACGCAGCAATCCGAGAGCAACCTGTGCGACGGTCACCGCGTCGCCCGCATTGCGGCCCAATTCCGGAGCTGCGCTGGCATGCGCCTCATGCCCGTGGAAGACCACCGACAGATCCGCCAGCGCCAGCGAGCGCGCGTCGACGATATCGATGGGGCCGGGGTGCACCATCATCGCCATCGCGACATCGTCGAAGACGCCGCGCTCGAGCATCAGCACCTTGCCGCCACCGCTCTCCTCGGCGGGCGTACCGAAGACGACGACGGTGATGCCGAGGGCGTCGGCCACCTCGGCGAGGCCGAGTCCGGCGCCGACCGCGGATGCGGCGATGATGTTGTGCCCACAGGCGTGCCCGATCTCGGGCAGCGCGTCGTATTCGGCGCAGATACCAACCGTGAGCTCGCCGGATCCATAGGTCGCGCGGAATGCGGTGGGCAGCTCGGCGATGCCGGTCTCGATCGTGAAACCGCGTTCGGCCAGCGGCGCGATGGTCTTGGCGACGCTGCGGGTTTCCTCGAACGCCAGCTCCGGTTCGGCGTGGATCGAATGCGAGAGCGCGATCAGTTCGGGTGCGGCGGCCAGGATCGCGGCGGCCGCCGCCGCACGAGGGTGCGCGACGTGGTCGTCCGTAGGTGATTCGGGGTGCCCGCTGCGCGGTGGTGGCATGGCACACAGTCTGGCACTGCGCCGTTGATCGGGCGCATCCCGCGCCCCGGGGCGATGTCGCCGCACGGCGCAAGAGTTCTGATCACGTTGCGGTTATCCGGGGGCGAACGCCAGATTCTCCGGGGTGGTCGGGGTCGCGAGCCCGGCGAGCGCCTTGGCATGCAGCGCCCGCTTGATCACCGGCAGATTCGGCTTACGATTTGCCGCGAGAGCGCCAGCACGCTCGATCGCAGACTTCAGCAACACATCGGCATCCGCCTTCGCATCGACAATGCCGGCGGTGATGGCCGCATCGGCGGCGAAGCGGTGTCCGGCGGTCATGGCCTGAACGCAGACCTGGTTGGCGAGGCGCTCGGTGAGCAGCGCGTTCATACCAACGGTGAACGGCATGCCGAGGTGCACCTCGGGCAGACACCAGAAGCCGCGATCGGCGCGCATCACCCGGAAATCGTGCGAGGTGGCGAGCATCGCGCCCGCGCCGAAGGCGTGCCCGTTGACGGCGGCGACGGTCGGCAACGGGAAGGTCAGCAGCCGGGTGTAGATGCTGTGCACACGATCGAGGTACCCGTGCATCTTGTCCAGGTTGCCGAACAGCCAATCGGTATCGAGCCCGTTGCTGTAGAACTTCCCTGCCGCCGTGGTCACCAGCGCAGCCGGCCCCTCGGACGCCTCGACCTGGTCCAACAGCCCGTGGAACGCATCGATCCAATCCGGATGGAATCGGTTCTCGCTGTCGGTCTGCCCCTCGTTCCCGAGATAGACGACGAACACATCCCCTTCACGTTCCAGATACGGCATGCGTGCAGCGTAACGGGTGCGCGCCGCACCACCTACTCACGGGTAGCTAATTATCGGCAGATCAGCGTCCGCGAGCCCCGCCGCCCACCCCAGCCCCGGCGAAGCGAGTGTTACGAGCAACGTCGGCAACCCATTTCGCGTCCGCGCAAGGGCCGCCAGCAACGCGGCCGAGTCGTCCCGCAGGCGCGAGCCCCGCCGCTGACGCACATCCGAGCCGAACGACCCATGGAACGAGTCCCGCGGGCCAGGAACTCTGGGGCTATCTCGCATCCGAGCTGTCGAAGCGCATGCACCGCAGGTGAGGCGTGCGCATCAGGTGCCGAACGCCCCACCAGCGACCGTTCACAGCCCATCCCGCACCCAAGCAACCGAAACGCATGCATCACCCATCAATCTCCACCACTGGGCGAACACAGATCCGACACCGAACTCCCCACTCGAACGACCACCACCGAGCGAGTCTTACGAATGACCCGTCCGCGGCCCGTCTCGCGTCCGAGCCGTCGAAGCACATGCGCCGCAGGCACAGAACTCGACCGCCCAGCGCGTACACATCAGGCGCCGAACGACCCGCCCTCCGCGACCACAACGGAGCGAGATGCTCCTATGGATGTCAAGTGGTGGGTTCGGTGATGAGTTGGTAGAGCTCGCGGGCGAGGTAGCGTTTGAGGCATCGGATGATTTCTTTCTTGGACATGCCTTGTTTGGTGCGTCGTTCGGTGTAGGCGCGGGTGCGGGGGTCCCAGCGCAGGCGGCAGAGCACGACGCGGTAGAGGGCGGCGTTGGCGTTGCGGTCACCGCCGCGGTTGAGTCGGTGTCGGTTGGTTTTGCCGGACGAGGCTGGGATCGGGGCGACGCCGCAGAGCATGGCGAACGCGGCCTCCGAACGCAGCCGGTCGTGGTTTTCCCCGGCGGTGACCAGTAGTTGGCCGGCGGTGTCGGTGCCGACACCGTTGGCGGCGATCAGGTTCGGGTTGATCGCGGCCACGAGCGGGTGCAGTAACTGGTCGAGGTCGCCGATCTCGACGGTGAGTTGCTGGTGGCGGCGAGCCAGCGAGCGCAGCGCGATCTTCGTGGCGGTGGCCGGTGATGCCGCGTCGGCCCGGTCGGGTCGTAGTCGCGTGCAGGTGCCGATGAGTTCGGTGTCTGATAGTCCGCGTAGTCGCTGACGCAGTTCGTCGGGAGCGGTGACGATCAAGGCCTTGATGCGGCGTTGGGTGTCGGCGCGCTGGTCGACCGCGGAGCGGCGGGCCACGCGCAGGTTGCGCAGGGCTTCGATGCGCCCGTCGCGGTGTTTCGGTGTGGCGGTGCGGTTTTCGGCTAAAGCCGTTCTCGCGGCTTGGATGGCATCGATCGGGTCGGATTTGCCTTGGAATCGGCGAGTTCTGCGATCAGGGCGATCGGCTTCCACGACGTCCACGTCGTGATCGCGTAGCAGGCGAGTCAGTCCGGCACCGTAGGCGCCGGTGCCTTCGACACCGACGCGGACCAAGCGCCCGAACCGTTGCATCCATGCCAGCAGCGCGGCATAACCGGTCGCGTCGGCGGGGAACACCGCTGTGCCCAGTACGCGGCCGATCAGGTCGATCACCGCCGCGGTGTGGGTGTCTAGGTGGGTGTCGACCCCACCGGCGACCTCGATCACCGGGTCGTGTTCGCCGATCACCGGGTCGTGTTCGTGTGTAATGGAGAGCATCGCCGTCCTGTGCTCGTAGCGAAGTGGGCAGGGCGGCACGCACCAGCCGGACGAACGGACATGACAGAGACGGGTCTGCTGCAACAGGCTCCTATGAAGTCACAGGCGCCGCGCCCGGTGCGTGCACGAGAGCCCCGCGGCAGACCGACCGACAGATCTCGCCCAAGACACCGAGGTCAGTCTTACGAAGAGTCAGGACGACTACCGCGGGGCTCCCACACATACTCTCTGTCTTACGAGCGACCCGTTCGCGGCCCGTCTCGCGTCCGAGTCGTCGAAGCGCATGCGACGAAGTCGCGAGTCTCGACGGCGCCGCTAGCGACTGCTTGCAGGTCGCTCGA